>CAIVSG010000001.1 GCA_903908555.1 uncultured Chlorobiaceae bacterium
GCATTGACCACCGATGCGCCGACACCGTGCAGACCACCGGATACCTTATAGGCACCCTTGTCGAATTTACCGCCAGCACCGATCACGGTCATAACCAGCTCGAGGGCTGATTTTCCCTTTTCAGGGTGAATATCTACAGGAATACCTCTTCCACGGTCTACAACGGTAACCGATCCATCGGGATTCAGTGAAACAAAGATATAGTCGTTAAAACCGCCAAGGGTTTCATCGATTGAGTTGTCGACAATTTCGTACACCAGATGGTGCAATCCCCTGCTGTGAATATCACCGATATACATTGCCGGACGCATCCGCACATGCTCGATGCCGTCAAGAACCTGTATGTTGTTTGCTCCGTATGTCGAAGGGACTGGAATTTCTGGCTGAATGGATGGTATTGGGGTATTGATATCGGTTTCCGGCATAAGTATCAGCTTGTAACTGGTGAGATTAAATTTGATTAAACCTAGTATATCAAGATAAGAAAAAATGCCATCATTATTGGTGCCTTATCCACTCAGTAATCAGCCCAGAACGCGTCAATATAATGTTCAATAACAAAAGAGGTTATAAGGTTCTCCCCTTCACATTCAGCCAGTACCGTTACAACATCAAACCGGCAATCTGTTTCGCCCTCGCATGAAAAAGCAAGGAAGGCTTTTGCCGCCTTAATGATCTCCTTTTGCTTCGTCGTGGTCACAGCCTCAGCAGGATGACCTTTTTCCCGGGAGGATCGGGTTTTCACCTCGATAAAACAGAGAGTTTTCTTGTGCCGGGCAATAATATCAATCTCATTGCGATGATACCTGTAGTTGCGCTCCAGGATACGGAACCCTTTTTTTGCAAGGTAGTCGGCAGCTAATCGCTCGCCCTCTTTTCCGAGCAGATGAGGATCAAGCATGGGCAGGGTTATTTTTCACCAAGTTTTCTGAGCTTAAAGCTTTTACGGTGAATCGGGCACCTCCCGTGCTCTATTATAGCCCGGACGTGTTCCCGTGTGCCATAGCCGACATGCCGCTCAAAGCCATACTCCGGCCACTCCGTACTGTATTCCGCCATAATCCCGTCGCGATGGGTTTTGGCAAGCACCGAGGCAGCGGCAATCGAAAACACTTTTGAGTCTCCTTTCACAATGGTTGTATAGGGAATCCCGAGGCTTGTCTTGAACCTGTTCCCGTCAACAAGCAGAAGATCCGGTATCACCGACAGCGACTCAACAGCACTGTTCATGGCAAGCATGGTTGCCTGCAGAATGTTTATCCGGTCGATCATGTCCGGTTCAACCGATGCGACAGCCCATCCGAGAGCATGTTTTTTTATTTCCGTGGTAAGCACCTCCCGCACTCTGGCGGAAAGCTTTTTGGAGTCATTCAGCTGTTCCAGCAACCCTCCGTCAGGTCTGTACCAGCGGGGAAACACAACAGCTCCGGCAACCACCGGTCCAGCCAGAGGCCCTCGGCCAACCTCATCGATCCCGCATATAATTTTGGTCGTTTCCCAAAGGGGAAATTCATAGTCCGTATTCATGGAAACAAAATTGTTTTATGCATCAATCTGATAAGCTTGGCGTGGTCATTTACCGTCCATTCAGCACGCCAAGTATCTCTTGAAAATTTGCAAGTCCTGCTTCAAGGAGCCTCCATCATTACCGAGCTCTCTTTTCCAATTAGATCGATATTCGATCATTGTCGATTACGAATTACTTTTTGATTGCCATACCGTTCTGGCATTACCGGTGTTTGATCCCAAACGCGCCCGTCAAGCATACGACCGGCTTTCTTTTTGTTGAATCCGCCCCATTGCTTGAAGAAAAAAGGCACAGTGGCCGCAAGGCATTGCTCCCGTATATCCTGCACCCATTCTGCTTTAATCGGGCGTGCATTTCTGCCGCTTTCACCACCGACAATGACCCAGTCGATCCCTTGCAGGTTCATCGCCGGCAATGGCCCAAGAAGGGGCTCACAGGATAAAAATTTCACTCGTGCTCCGGTTTCTCTCAGTTGTTCAATGCGGTGCATGGAGCTTTCGTTTTCTACCGACACCCCCATCCAGATGTTATGTGACCAGAGCAGCCCTTCACTGTCATAGTATCTCAGCACATCCGCTCTCTTGGTCAGCACCTGAAATACATGGTGAGGATTCTGATGCATCACGCTGAAGACCTGCCGGACATAGTCGAGCGGAATATCCTTGTGAAACAGGTCGCCCATTGAGTTCACAAATACCACTCTCGGCTTTTTCCATTTGAATGGCTCACGTAATGTTTCAGGATGCAGGGTTAGCGTAAAGCCGTTTTGGTACTTCTCAACTCCCATCCCTTGCAGGCGTTTTGCAAACGCTTCAGCATAGCAGAACCTGCACCCATCAGAAAGCTTGTCACATCCCGTAACAGGGTTCCAGGTCATCTCTGTCCACTCTATATGCGATTGTGCCATGGTTAACTCTTTATTATAATATCGCTTGCAATATTTTTTGCTGCTGCATTGTTGGATGCGAACACAAAATGATAAATCGGAACGTTACGGCTGTTACGAAGTACGAGCGGAGTTTCAGTAACATATCGCCATATCGTATGCAACTGACGAATATACAGATTCGCAATATGCTGAATGGGATCCCTGATTTTTCTTGTAATCTCATCATCACCAAACAGGGTTGTCTGCTTTTCTTTTTTGAAAAACTCTTTCCTGATTTCCTCTTCTGAAAGCCCGAAAAAAGATTGAAGACGATCGATATGCTTCAGCTCACCAGCCTTGTCAAGCAGGCGGTTTACAATGACACCAGTTGGAATGAGAATCCAGATATCTGAACGGGTCTCTTTCAGTGCGGCAATTGATTCCCAGTCAATATGCATTCCGAATGGATCGAGAAAAAGCAATGTAGCGTATTTGTTGGATTGCATTAATTCAGCGAGTTTTATTAGCCACTTGTTACAATCACCAGGTTTGAACACCTTTTGCCTGCCGTCAGCGTCAGGAAGTGAAGCCAGTTTCTCTTTTAATTTATCGAGACTTTTCTGGTTGTCAATGAAATAGTAATAATCAAAACATTTATCGAGGCTGAGCACTCTCTCAGCGGCACCCTTGTATCCCTCTTCTTCTTCAAGGGTGATCTTTAGCTGGTTGTAAAGCTCAGTGTTCAGATCTTTTCTTGTGCCGCATCCGGCAAATCCATCAAAGTAAATGGTTTTCCAATAAGGATTAGACTGCATTATTGTTAGGTATGCTTCAACATACTTGCTGAAAGCATCAAGTTTTTTTACCGTCCATGGGCCTCCCCAATGTTCAGACGGTTCTTGTAAACTCAATGCACTCTGATCGCTCATGCAGTTAACACCTCATTAAGTTCTTCGATAATAGATTCCATCCGGTCACCGAAAAGCTGCCACATCCTGCTCTTTTCTCCATGGGCATCGAATGGAGTCAAATCCAGGTTCGAGCTTTTTATGTAGTGCATGAAAAGAGTATTCGAATACGTAAAAATACTGTAAGTAATGTACATATTTCCATATAAATACTGCAACAGTAACCCATTACAACTCTTTTTTGGCAATTGACTGATGTGTCTTGAAGTGTTCATTTTTGACATCATTATCAATACAATGAGCTTCCTTCATTCCCATTTCCCCTTCAGTGGCGTTTTGCTGATTCCTTGTATAATTTCTTATCTTGATCGTTGGTTTGCAGGTCTGTTTTCCTGCTTGCCATCGGTTTTTTCTGTCGAAATGTATTGATTGGTATATGAAGCTAGACTCTTGAGGTGTTTAAGGGCAGCGTTGCATATTTCAGCGACAGGTGTTTTTCAGCCGTATGTGCGGCTTACAGAGTGATAAAAGGGGCTTGTCCCCTGGTTCTTACCATTATAAAAGAGTGAGCGAATGAAGAAGAGTTCGAATAAGCAGTTGTTGATGAACAAGACCGGTGACGAGATACAGGTTGCGCTTGTAGAAGAGGGTCGTCTGGTCGAATTGATTATTGAGCGTCCCGAGAGCCGGAGGAGTATCGGTGATATTTATCTTGGCCGAGTGCACAAAGTTGTTGAGGGGTTGAAGGCTGCTTTTGTTGATATAGGTCAGAAGTCTGACGGGTTTCTCCATTTTTCGGACGTGGGTACCACCAAC
>CAIVSG010000002.1 GCA_903908555.1 uncultured Chlorobiaceae bacterium
AAGCTGGTTGCCCCGATCAGAGAGAGCCTGCGTCTTGGCCGAAAGCCGCATACGCCGATAATGGTAAACATGATGATGTTAAGCCGGGTCTATGAAAAAATGGCTCATGAATTTGACATCATTCACTCTCATCTCGAGTTTTTGACCTTGCCGTATGCTTATAAGGCGGAAGTGCCAACCGTCCTGACCATGCATGGCAGGCTTGATCTTGGTGACACTGCCGCAATAATGCGTTCGTATCCGGATATGGCCTATGTATCCATCAGTGATTCCCAGCGGCACCCCGTCAAAGAGGTCAACTGGGTCAAAACTATTTATCACGGCTACCCTGAATCCATCTTTGAATTTAACGATA
Organism: uncultured Chlorobiaceae bacterium; assembly: GCA_903908555.1. Taxonomy (GTDB): domain Bacteria; phylum Bacteroidota; class Chlorobiia; order Chlorobiales; family Chlorobiaceae; genus Chlorobium. Next base: position 356 of record CAIVSG010000002.1, read on the forward strand.
AACCTGACGATTATTTTCTCTATCTGGGACGTTTTTCAGAAGAGAAAAAGCCTCAGGAAGCAATCATGCTTGCAAGGGCATGCAACATACCCCTGAAAATTGCTGCAAAAATTGATCCGGCCGACAAAGGCTTTTTTGAGGAAAAAATCAGACCACTGCTCAATCATCCTCTTATCGATTATGTCGGTGAGGTTGATGACAAGCGCAAGGTTGAACTACTGAAAAATGCGAAAGCCCTCTTGAATACCATAGACTGGCCGGAACCATTCGGCCTGGTGATGATTGAGGCGCTTGCCTGCGGAACACCTGTAATAGTAAGAGGATGCGGTTCAGCTCCGGAAGTAATCACGCATGGCAAAACAGGGTTTATCTGCGAAAAAAAGCTTGACTTTATCAATGCGATTCACAATGTCGACCAGATTTCGAGAAAAACCTGCCGCAAGGAGTTTGAACAGCGTTTTTCCAGAGAGTGTATGGTGGCTAATTACGAAGAGCTCTACTACAACCTTTTGCCATCGCATCTCTACAATAATCACAGCGCATCACGATATTTAAACGCTGTTTGATAACCCTTTCCGCTGACCCGAAGGAAGATCTGCTTCGATGATTAACTAATGACAGCATGATTAAAAATGATCCGGATCAGCGGAAAGTTATATAAACCCCCACCAACTATATTCCTTCTTAACTCAGCACTCAGCACTTTCTTCCTTGCCAACTGCCAACTGCCAACTTTCTTCCTTGCCCACTGCCCACTGCCAACTATATTCCTTCTTAACTCAGCACTCAGCACTCAGCACTCAGCACTTTCTTCCTTGCCAACTGCCAACTGCCAACTTTCTTCCTCTTCAATGGAGCATAAAGCTAAATCCTTTTCCCTAAAAACGCTCTTCAGCTTCCTCGGCCCGGGGTTTCTTATTACTGTCGGGTTTATTGACCCTGGGAACTGGGCAACGAATATTGAAGGAGGTTCCCGGTTCGGCTATGAACTGCTCTGGGTGGTCACCCTTGGCACCTTAATGCTCATCCTTATCCAGCACATGGCAGCCAAGCTTGGGATTGCAACAGGAAAATCATTGGCAGTAAACATTCGTGAAAACTTTCCGAAGCCTGTAGCCGCATTTATTGGTTTCAGCGTTCTCCTTGCCTGCATTGCAACCGATGTTGCCGAGCTTCTTGGTGGAGGCATAGGCTTCAGTCTCCTTTTTGGTTTTCCGGTCTGGACTGGTGTTCTTGTAACACTCCTAATCGAGGTATTTCTCCTTATCAGCCAGCGCTACCATCGAATTGAAAAAATCATTGTAGGCTTTCTGGGAATTATAACCCTGTGTTATATTTTCGAGCTATTGATTGTGCATCCCGACTGGAGCGTAATTGCCCCCAGGCTCATTATTCCAAATATCGGGAGCAACAGTATTTACATAGCTCTCGCCATTCTTGGCGCACTCGTCATGCCGCACAACATTTTTCTGCACTCCAACGTTATCCACAGCCGGGCATGGGGTGTTTCTGAAGAAGAAAAACGGGATCTGCTCCGATATGAAAAAATTGACACACTCTTTGCCATGACTCTTGGCTGGATTGTTAATTCAGCTATGATCATCGTTGCGGCATCTGTATTTTTTAGTAATCATATTCCAGTAACAACTATTGAACAGGCATCAGTAACGCTGAAACCTATTGCTGGCCAGTTTGCGGGAATGCTGTTTGCCATTGCCCTTATTTTTTCCGGCATCAGCTCCTCTATAACGGTATCCATGGCAGAAGCCAATATTATTACCGGATTTCTGGGAAAACCCGAAGATCCCCGAACAATGCTCTACCGTTTCGCTCTTTTGGTTACTGCCATTCCAGCCGTATTGATCATTCTCTTCAGTGTGGACACCTTTCGTGTCCTGATTCTAAGTCAGGTTATCCTGAGCATACAACTTCCATTTACCCTTATTCCACTTCTCATATTGAGTCGTAACTCTCAGGTGATGGGCTCTTTCAAAAGCCGTACTATGGAGTTTGCTGCCGCAGCAATAATTTCTGCTCTTGTTATCGGCCTCAACATCTATTTTTTTTATACGACCTTGACTGGAGGAAACTAGCATGTTCAACTATAAAAACATCCTCGTTGCCATCGACTGCTCAGAAGTCGATACGATCATTCTCAATCATGTGTCACCTCTTGCGATTAAGCTGGGCGCATCGGTGCATCTGCTCCATGTTGTTCACTCCCACACCCTTGATCAGGATCGCTGCCTCCGTGAGCAATCTCAAGCCATTCTGGAGGGATACCGCAATACCATGCAGGCCGATGGTATTGATGCTCATGTTGTCATCAGAAGCGGAGAGCCGGACAGGGAAATTCTTGATGAGATTGATGAACACTCCTATGATCTGTTTGCAATGGCTGCACATGGTCACCGCTTACCCGGAAGAATCATGTTCGGAAGCGTTTCTCGCACTCTTCGCGAAAAAATCACCATCCCGCTCCTCCTCATAAAGCCGGCGCAATGAGTCGATTACTCTTCTTTTTTCGAAGAGAGAGTCCGGGAGAGAGAGTTGTAACCTCGCTTTATGTTTTTGTATAAAAAAACATTACCCTTATATGAGATCGACTTTTGAAACTAAAAAGGAGGCTGCATGAATACGATAAAACCTTTATTCAGAAGTTTGCTTATTCCTTCCATGCTTTTTATGGGCGCATGCGCCGGACAGAAGACGGTAGTTGATACGCCGAAAGCACAACAGACACCTTACTCTTCGAGTAGTTTAGTGTCGCTCGGTGACGTTTTCTTTGATTTTGATAAATCAGAGCTCCGTAGTGACGCTCGCGATCAATTGCAGACCAATTACCGTTGGCTGGGTGAAAATCAATCGAGGAAGCTTACCATTGAAGGGCATTGTGACGAAAGAGGCACCAATGAGTATAACCTCGCCCTTGGTGAGCGTCGGGCTAAAACTGCCAGGGATTACATCGTTAATCTTGGAGCTATTGCCAGCCGAATCAATACGGTCAGTTATGGTGAGGAAAGACCATTTACAAATGCCCATACAGAAGAAGCATGGTCTCAGAACAGAAGAGCCCACTTCGTAGCCGAATAAGAGTGTTCCTCTCCGATAACCATAAGGGGCTGACAGTGTGATGTTTGCCCCTTTTTTTAAGTATCTCCCAAATTTTACCTTTACCGATGAGTACAGAACCGGAACAAGAAGTCACAGGTACTATTTCGTGGCCTCATCCTGAGGTTGTTGACGATCTTGCCCGATTGCGTCGGACTGCCCCCCTTACGCATTGCATTACCAACATTGTAGTCACAAATTTTACAGCAAATATCCTCCTTGCCGCCGGAGCATCTCCCGCAATGGTTGTAACGATTGAGGAAGTAGCGGATTTTGTGAAGATTGCCCAGGCACTCTTAATCAATGTGGGCACCATAACTACCATTGATGCCGCAGTGATGCTCAAAGCCGCAGCTACGGCTCAACAGACCAATACTCCATGGGTGCTGGATCCTGTTGCTGCAGGAGCTCTGAAGTTCAGAACTGACATTATTGCTGAACTTATCAAGTTTAAACCAACCGTCATACGGGGCAATGCCTCTGAAATTCTTGCAGTCAGTGGATTTGAAGGTGGCGGCAAGGGTGTGGATTCAACGGCATCATCAATTGACGCTATCCCGGCCGCTCGTCAACTTGCTCTAATGACAGGGGCTGTCGTTGCTCTCAGCGGCGAAGTTGATTATATCACAGACGGCAAAGAAGTCATAGCTATTCCAGGGGGCCATGAAATTATGACAAAGGTCACCGGCATAGGATGCTCCCTTGGAGCCTTGATTGCAGCTTTTTTACCGGTATCGGAAACGCCTCTCAGAGCATCCTCAACAGCATCTGCTATCTTTGCGGCGGCTGGTTCACGTGCCTTCCAAAAGGCTCACGGCACCGGAAGTTTCAGTGTTGAATTTTTGGATCAGCTTTCAACTATCGGGCTGGTATAATAGCTTGTAGCAAAGAAACACAAAAGGGAGCATGAAATATATTCAGCTCCCTTTTGTGTTTAAAATAAAGAACCCTTCCTTATCAATCGTTCTTATCTGCGATAGCCATTATAATGACTATGATGATGACGATTGTAATGTCCGTGATCCCTGTAATGATCACGATGATGCCGGCGTGATGCTAAAGCATCATTACTGAAAGTGCCAAGCAGAAGTGCTGCAATTCCAACAATCCCCGAAATCTGAAAAAATACTTTTTTCATATGAATTATGATGTTAACTGTTATAAAGTGTACAGGGTATTTTTCTGCTATGGGGTTACATAAAACACCTTGCCTCAATATGTAAGGATTTTTTCATTATTTAAAATAAATGAATTGTTTTGTCTAATTTACGATTTTTTTTTACTTCTGACAAGATCACGCATCTCCTTGATAACCTGATCATCGACCTGACAGTCAATCATCTGACACTTTCAGAACGGAGTGTTTCATGCTGAAGAACCTCATCTGAGGGCATTAAATCGCAGTTCACCTATTGATGATATTATTTGTAAACAATTGGAAATCCTGAAAACATTGCGTTTTACAAAAAAATTAATACTTTGATACTGTAACGCTGAGTTGAGCTTTACCCCTGTGCTCATTTTTTATCTGCAACGGGGTTTATACGCTTGTATCGGAGTCATTATTTCAACCTCCTCACTCCGAGAGAATAACGTCAGCAGTAGTGTATTATCTGCAAAAATTCAGCTGATAAGCTGTTCGGTTTCATCTTGATGTCAACGACATTCAGCGTTTAGCAGAAAGTTAGAACGCACATGGCAAGGTGGATTTTTCTATTGACAGTTTCCTCTGTTCTAACACGTAGTGACATCTATCAAAACAAACCATTCCATCAACAATCTAAATAACCTGCAACATGTCAAAAGCCGAATTAGTAGAAAAAATTGCCGAACTGACAAACTTGACCAAAGCAGATGCCGATCGCGCCGTTAAGGCCTTTATCGATGTCGTATCATCATCTTTAAAGAGTGGCGAAGATGTTACCCTTGTTGGATTCGGGACATTCACCACAGTTGACAGGGCAGAAAGGCCGGGACGTAATCCGCTCACTGGTGCGGCCATTACCATTGCGGCCAAAAAAGTTGTCAAGTTCAAACCAGGGAAAACACTGAAGGATCAGGTTGGCTCATAATAGCTGACTTTTCCGCAAAAACGTACCAATCCGAAGTCCATCATCCCACAGTGTATGATGGACTTTCTTTTTAACCTCTCCCTCCCCAAGTCTTCATCCTCCCTCCTCCCTCAGCCCTCTCCGTCTTCACGTGCCAACTGCCCACTGCCAACTGCCAACTCCTCCCTTCTTCCCTCAGCACTCAGCACTCAGCACTTTCCTTCTTGCCAACTGCCAACTGCCCACTGCCAACTGCCTCCCTTCTTCCCTCAGCACTTTATTTCTTAGCCGGAAGAGGCCACTTTACAGGCCCGGTCGATTTTGGAGTCAATGTCACATGCTTCTTCGGTTCAACCTTGACCTCAGGCTCAGCGGGAATACCTAAAGCCTTTTCAAATAGCTGTTTACCTTTTTTTGTCGCCCAGCTGAATATGCCAGTTTCTTTTTGTTCCATCGGTTCAATAGCCCTGATTAATTACTCATTACAAAATTAGCGCGACTCCGGAAATCATTGTTTTCGACCTCCTTCGCCTCTCACTATTATACACATAAATAGCACGACTTCCCCTATTTCAATAGTATTCCCCTGCCAGACCCGACAGGATTGATGTGTAGATCAGGATACCATACGAGAAAAAGATTCAGAACATCGAATGTGCACCAAGCTCCTGACCTTCAAGCCCCCCTTTCAAGACGCGCGCATAAAAATCCCGCAGGGTATCACTGCCGTATGAGGGTGTTGCATCTGCATCGTATTGACCTGTGGCGGTATTAAGCACCAGCATTGACTCAGAAGTATAGTAACGGCCAATCCTCGCAAATTCAGCCTTATCTTTAAGCGCTGGAAACAACTTTGCAAGAAGCGTGAGCACTGGAATAATCACATCAAACATCAAGGGAGGAACTTTTTTGAACTTCGGTTCGCGACCAAGAAGCTGAAACAGCAGTTCCCCCTGCTCTTTAGCCGAAATCGCTTTCCCCGGCCCGCCGATCGGCAGGATTTTATTATGCCGGGAAGGATCTTCCAGGCAGTCCGCTATAAAACGCGCAAGGTCAGCCTCGCTGATAGGCTTGCAGGAGGTACGCTCCCCATTGCCGAACATGACGTAAGGCTTCCCTTTTTTTACCGATTCAACCTGTCCTGCAATAGATTTAAAAAATGCCGTCGGACGCACAATCGAGTAAGTCAACCCGGACTCTATCAGCTCTTTTTCAAATTTCAGCTTGGCTCTCTGAAATTCAAGCAAAGGCTTCTGGACGCAGATAGCAGAAAGCAGCACAAACTGGGCTGCACCAGCCGCCTTAGCAGCTTCAAGCGCATTATGGGTTGCCTGATAGTCAATCATCCAGGCATCCTTCACCCCGCCCGTGCGCGAGGTCAAGCAAGAAACAACAACATCAAACCGCTCACCACGAATGCCCTCATTCATCAGGGAGTTCATATCCGAGACATCGCCGAAACGTACCTCAGACCCCTTCAACTGCAGCCGCGTAAGATCCGCTGTAGTTGCAGCATCCACCCCTGATCGCTCACGGGCAAAACTTACAACCTCATAACCTCGAGCAACCAGCTCACGAACAACAAATTTGCCGATATACCCCGTAGCCCCAACCACAAAAACCCGCCCACCCAAAGGTAAATTAAAACGCAACGCTAAATAAATTTATAAGTTTAAAAGCCCCCCCCTCTCTTTCTTCACTCAGCACTCAGCACTCAGCACTCAGCACTCAGCACTCTCTCCCTCTTCCCTGCCCACTGCCAACTCTCTCCCTTCTTCCCTCAGCACTCAGCACTCTCTCCCTCTTCCCTGCCCACTGCCAACTGCCCACTGCCAACTCTCTCCCTCTTCCCTCAGCACTCAGCACTCAGCACTCAGCACTATCTTTCTCAGCACTTTCTTTCTCAAACCAGCTATAAACCGAAGGAATAACCAATAACGTCAGCAAAGTTGAAGTAATAAGCCCACCCACCACAACCGTTGCCAGCGGCTTTTGTATCTCCGAACCGGCTCCGCTTGCAAGCAGCATCGGCATAAGGCTGAAAATCGCAATTGATGCCGTCATCAACACCGGCCGTAACCGGTCAAGGCTCCCCTTCAAAATCGCATCCTGCTGGCCATATCCCTCTTCGCGCAACTGTGCAATACGCGACACCAGAACAAGTCCATTCAGAACTGCAACACCAAACAGTACCACAAAGCCAACCGAAGCCGGAACTGATAAATATTGCCCGGTAAAAAAGAGAGCAAAAATCCCGCCAATCAAAGCAAATGGCAAATTCGAAATCACCAGCAATGCCA
>CAIVSG010000003.1 GCA_903908555.1 uncultured Chlorobiaceae bacterium
ACATAGTGAGCCATTTCCTGAGCCCTGATAAGTATGGCTTCCAACTCATCATCATCTATTGAGGGAAAATAGGATCGGCTCTGAACAGAAAAATGAAATCCTGCATGTGCAAAGAGATCGATTGTTGAATCCTGCAGACTTCCTTTCGGCAAACCAAGTTTCAGAACCTTGTTTGAATTACTCATAGCATCAGCTGTCTATATATTAACGTTATAACTCTTTGAGTTGAAAGATACCATTTTTAAAAACTCCATACGGCAAATCACCTTCAATCCACGATCCAAGATTGACATACCTGCAAGGAGGAACAGAGAGTTCAGTTATCCCCTGAACATGATTATGTCCGCAAACAAAATAATCAAACTTCTTTTCAGCCGCCAACGATTCCGCAAAGTTTAACAATCGATCCGTTTCAAACACACGATCAACTTTTTTATGCGTGCGACTTAAGCGGGACAAACTTTTCATTAACCCGATAGCAAGATCGGGATGAAACTCCAATAGAGAAAGATTAAAACGGTTCCTTACAACCCGTGCAAAAAGCTTGTAGCCAATATCCCCTTTCCCAAGACCATCTCCATGAGCAAGCAGAAATTTACGACCATCAATCAGCCGTTCCTGCATACCATACACTGTTTTTACCCCAAGCTCTTCATCAAAATACCGCCCAAGATAAAAGTCATGGTTTCCCGCGACATAAACCACCTCAACACTATTGCGAATAAGATCAGACAATAAACAAATAAATCGGGAAAAACCCTTTGGAATGACATGACGGAACTCCATCCAGTAATCAAGAATATCGCCAAGCATATAAAGCGAACGGCCTTCTGCCTTGATGATGGCAAAAAGCCGTTCGAGGTTGTCAAGCTTGAGCTGCTCGCTTTTTTGGTCCTGCAGTCCTATATGAATGTCACTGATAAAATAAATGGCCGGCATATCTCCGTTTTCATGAGTTCATTTCATAAAAACTGGGCTGCGGCAATAACTGCAACAGGAATGGTAAGATTATCAACCTCTTTAGGGCTTACACCTTCCACAATCGTGGCAATCAGCGCAATAGCTACAATCTTTCCAGCATCAAATGATTCAGGCACAATAAGCCGGACAAAAAACAACCCGGCAAAAACACTGCCCACAAGAAAGGCAAGACTTCCTTCAACGCTTTTATCGCTGAGCACACGATATTTCAATTTACCGAAACGGGTGCCGATAATTGGAGCAAGGCCATCTCCCCAACCGAGAATAGCCATTGCCAGTACTCCTGCGAACTGTTTGTAATAGAGCGTGCCGCAAATCATGGCCACAATCACAAAATAGAGTGTCCCTTTGAGCAGTTCACGCTTGTCACCGGTACGGGTCATCGTTTTAACGGCCTGATCGTCTTCAGCGGCAAACAAACCTTTCTGGATCAGCAGCACCGTCCATACAGCAAACACGGTGATATTCAGAAAGTGAGACCGGCCTACGTCTATAAATAGCGGAAGAAAAATAATTGCCGAGCCTGCACAGATGTGGGTAATCTTGCGACTGATATCCCTTGGAAGAGCATGATTGGTTACAAGGTAATCCATAAGGGGAGGAACGCTGAAGACATAGGCAAAGGTCAGCAAGGTTACCAGTGCATTATGCCATACAACTGGAAGCGAAAAAAAGGTCACTGGAAGAGTATTCATAGCATGATAATGGTTTAAGATTACGCTATTTCCTGAACAATGAAATTATTGAAAACAGTATGGTCTGGAAGCGATCTCTGAAAATAATCCTGCCACGTTAACATCCTTGATGCTGGCAGAGCCATTGCACTATATCTTCTTCATATATCCTTAATGTATTTCAATCCAACCATTCCGGCAACTAGAAGATTGTTGAGTAAAAACAGGATATTATTAATCACCTGAAACCTGAGAAAAGTATTGTGTTCCTGAACATCACTCTTGCCGATTGCATTGCCGAATCCATCTTCAACGGCACCCTTCATAAATGATATTCCACCTTTTGGATCCCGTAAAAGCTGAACCTGAATGGCGAGATTGAGGATGAGACCGATTAAAACAAATACCGTGGGTATCATAAACCCCCATGTATATGAAAGATAGGCAAGTACGCCAAAAACACTGTCAATAATCAAAAACGAAACCAGAAAGGTATTTCTGGCACCGATCATCACCGTCAGTGACTTGAGTCCGCCTTCCTTATCACCTTCCGCCGACTTGAAATCATTAAGAATGATAAGGGCTACCGCCATAAAAAAGTTTAAGGTCGCAAGCCATAGAGCTTCGGGACGAATATCCCCGAACAGGGCGTTCGCTGACAAAAAAGAAACAAAGCCATAGGAAAACCCGACAGCTGGAGCCGAGGTTAGAATATTTTTTTTCAGTTTGAGAGGAGGTGCTGAATAAATATAGGCAACAAAAAGAGCAGCCATAATTGACAGCACAATTACCATGCCTCGAACTCCACCGATATGCACCCCGATAAACACTCCGATCCCCATAGCAAGCAGAAGTACAACAATGCTGTTCCCTAAAGCTTCCGTTTCAGTCAAACGGCCTGAAGGAATTGGACGGGAAGGTTCATTGACCCTGTCAAGTTCAAGATCAAAATAGTCATTGACTGACTGGCTGAAACCGGTACCAAGAGGGCCAAACATCAGAAAAATGGCTAGCAGCAGAAGATAGTCGTGAACAGTTGGCTGCATGGCC
>CAIVSG010000004.1 GCA_903908555.1 uncultured Chlorobiaceae bacterium
AGCTCATCCAGATATTCGTCTACAAGGGAACGGGGTGTTTCGGGGGGGGAACAGAGACCTATAAGTATGGCCTTTTCCCTTTTATTTTCAGATTCGACAATATTCAACAGGGCAATAATTGATTATGTAAGCATTAGAAGCATAATGAACGGGAACAAGTGTTGTTGCTATATTACAACCATTGTTTTATCTTGACAAACTCTTTTTGTTAACGTTGTCACGACCTAAAAAGTTACATATTTCTGCTTTCACGGCATTTCATTAAAGAGGATAACTGAGCCGTGGTGACCAGAACAGGCTAATATAAGCGCGTATGTCAGATGAATTACAGCTATAATGAAAAAACTGCCGGGAAAGAAAGCAATAAGCCGATACCATTAGAAGAAGCTTATAGTTACTGCAGAAATATATCCAGACATCACGCTAAAACATTTTACCTCGCAAGCCTGTTTCTCCCAAAAAAGCAGCAGAACCCGATTTTTGCCATCTATGCCCTGCTGAGGACAGTTGATGATGTTGTCGATATGGCAGAGGACAAGCTTAAAGACGGCCTGATTACCAGCAATGAGATCAGCGTGATGCTTGAGAGCTGGAAATCGCGGCTTAAAGCGTGCTATGCGGGAAATGTCGATAATGACCCGATTATGATGGCATGGCAGGATACCCTGAAAAGCTATGCAATCCCGATTGAGCTCCCGCTTGATCTTATGGATGGCGTTGCCATGGATATCGAATTCAAACCCTTTGAGACCTTTGAGGAACTTTACGTTTACTGTTACAAGGTTGCTGCGGTGGTCGGGCTGATGACTTCAGAAATTTTCGGATACAGTGACAAACAAGCTTTGGAGCACGCCATTGAGCTTGGAATAGCCATGCAGTTGACTAATATCTTGCGTGATATAGGTGAAGATGTGGACCGCGGAAGAATATACCTTCCACTGGAGGATCTACGCCGTTTCAACTATTCGCAGGAAGAGTTCATGCAAAAAAGAATAAATAATAACTTCATCAACCTGATGAAGTTTCAGATCGAAAGGGCTCGAAGCTACTACTGCTCTTCAGAAAAAGGAATACCGATGCTTGAAAGGCAAAGCCGCTTTGGTGTATGCATCAGCAGCATAAATTACGGCAATATTTTAAGCGCAATCGAGAAAAACAATTATGATGTTTTTTCAAAAAGGGCTTATCGCTCTTTTTATCAGAAAATCAGCACCATTCCATACGTCTGGTATAAAACCCGTGTGGTTTCCTGATAAGCGGGGGGAGAGTCAAGGCTGATCATATTTTTTTCATTTATAGAATTCACAGGTATACGAGATCATGCATAAAGAGAACCAGAACACCTCGGAACAACAGCCTCAGCCTTCCCTGAATGACCAGATGCTGCGCCGGCTGGAAGAGAGGCAAAACCTCATTGATGCCGGGGTTAATCCCTACCCATGCAAGTTTGATGTAAGCCGGTATTCACATGATATTCTCATAAATTTTCAGGATGATATTCAGGAGCCAGTGTCGGTTGCGGGAAGAATCATGACCATTAGAAAGATGGGAAAAGCATCGTTTTTCAATCTTCAGGACTCCAGGGGTAGAATCCAGATTTACATAAAAAAAGATGAGGTAGGGGACGCTGCCTATGACACCTTCAAATTACTCGATATCGGCGATATCGTCGGGGTGAAGGGGTATACGTTCAAAACGAAAACCGGCGAAATTTCCGTACATGCTCAACAGCTGGAGCTGCTCACCAAATCTCTGAGACCGATACCGGTTGCCAAGGAAAAAGAGATCGATGGGGAAAAAGTGATTTTTGACGCTTTCAGCGACAAGGAACTTCGCTATCGCCAGCGATATGTTGATCTGATTGTCAATCCGGAGGTGAAAGAGACCTTTATAAAGCGCTCAGCTGTCATTTCGTTCATGAGGCAATTTTTTGCCAAACAAGGGTGGCTTGAAGTTGAAACCCCTATACTGCAACCGATCTACGGCGGTGCGGCCGCACGCCCATTCACGACGCATCACAACGCGCTCGACATGCAGCTCTATTTGCGCATTGCCAATGAGCTTTACCTCAAACGACTTATTGTGGGTGGATTTGAGGGGGTATTCGAATTTGGAAAGGATTTCAGAAATGAGGGAATCGACCGTTTCCATAACCCTGAATTCACTCAGGTTGAGCTTTATGTTGCCTACAAGGATTACAACTGGATGATGAGGCTGGTTGAAGAGCTGTTTTACCAGACTGCCCTCGAAGTCAACCAGAGCGATGTTACCACGTTTCTCGGTAATGAGATCAATCTGAAACCGCCGTTTAAGCGTCTGAGCATCATTGATGCTATCACGGAATACACCGGCAAGGATATTCGGGGGCAATCGGAAGAGGAGCTTCGCTACACGGCAAAAGATCTTGGACTGTCACTTGACCCAAAAATCAGCAGCGGCAAGATTATCGATGAAATCTTCGGTGAATTTGTTGAACCAAAGCTTATTCAGCCAACATTTATTACCGATTACCCTACTGAAATGTCACCCCTGGCAAAGGAACATGCTTCACAACCGGGAATCGTTGAGCGCTTTGAGCTTATTGTCGGCGGCAAAGAGGTGTGCAACTCTTTTTCAGAACTGAACGATCCGGTCATTCAGCGCGAAAGGCTGGAGTCTCAGGCCCGATTAAGGCAGCGGGGCGACGAGGAGGCAATGATTGTTGATGAAGACTTTCTTCGGGCAATTGAGTATGGCATGCCGCCATGCGCGGGGCTTGGCATTGGGATTGACCGTCTGGTGATGCTTATTACCGGGCAGGACTCCATCAGGGATGTGATCTTCTTTCCGCATTTGAAGCCGGAATAGGAGAGAAGATATAGCTCTTATAGGTCGGATGGGGCCTATGGGACTTATAAAAACCTTTGTTGAGAGCAACCCACTTACTTATATAAATATTATTTATATACCCCTTGGATAAGTGCATGCAAAAACGCAACCATTATATATTTTTACATATATTGCGTTTTGTTTAAAGAAAGCCAGACTACTTGCAGAATACATGAGAGTTGGTTTTCCGTTGTAACTGAGTAAATACCCCAAATGTCGAAAAAGCAGCATAGCGATAACCCAACTACTCCATCAGAGTTACGCTCTCTTGCTGAAGATCGTCTGAAGGGGAACCCCTCTGGCATACTGGATTTTTCTGCTTCACCTGAGGAGATGTTCAGGATAATCCAGGAACTCTCCATTCATAAGATAGAGATTGAAATTCAACAGGAAGAGCTGAAGCAGTCGAGTGACGGACTACTTGAATCACATGAAAATCTTAAAAAAAGTTTAGATCGGTACACTGAACTTTATGACTTTGCGCCAACTGGATATTTGACGCTTGACCGTGATGGAAAAATAGTTCAACTAAACCTTACGGCTGCAAAAATGCTCGGTCTTGAGCGTTCACTCTTACAGGGCAATCGTTTTCACAATTTTATAACCCCGGAAGATATCCCCGTATTCAGGGCGGTTCTTGAGGATGTGTTTACCTTGAGTGGTTGTGTAAGCTGTGATGTCAAGCTTTTGCATGATGGAGTTCACCACTCCCTGGGACAACATGACCTGGTGGTTCAAGCTGTTCGCATTGATGCCGTATTGAGCGTTGATGGGCTCGAATGCCGGCTTATTCTGTCGGATATTACTGAACAGCAGGAAACGGAGCACGAGCTTAATCGCCTGACTCGTGCACTCCTTGCGACCAACCATTGCAATCAGGCACTGATTCATTGCTCTAATGAACGAGAATTGCTGCAAAAGATTTGCAGCATCATGGTTGAAACCGGTGGCTACAGGATGGCCTGGATCGGGTATGCGGGAAATGACAAGGCAAAAAGCATATACGCAACTGCTCAGGCTGGTTTTGAACAAGGCTACATTGACACAGCCAGTCTGACCTGGGCGGATGTGAAACTTGGGCAAGGACCCATCGGCAAAGTTATCCGCAGTGGAAAGCCGTCCTGCATTCGTGATATTCTTAACGACCCGGAGTTTGAACCTTGGCGAGAGAGGGCAAGCGAACGAGGATATGCTTCCCTGCAGAGTTTCCCCTTGAATAGCGGCAAAGCGGTATTTGGAGCCATAACGGTATATTCGGCGTTACCTGATGCGTTTAATGCAATGGAGACTAATCTTCTGAACTCACTGGCTGAAAACCTGGGATATGGGATCACCATGTTACGGAGCCGTAAAAATCAAGCAGAAGCAGAAAAAGCGCTACAAAGTACTATGAATGAGTTGTTGGCTGCCAAAGAAAAAGCCGAAGAAAGCGACCGTTTAAAAACAGCATTTCTGGCAAATATAAGCCATGAAATACGTACCCCGATGAACGGCATTCTTGGATTTTCACAATTGTTGAAGGAGCCTCAATTATCGGGAGAAGAGCAGGTCGAGTATATTGATCTCATCCAACAAAGCGGCGAGCGCATGCTGAATCTGATTAATGACCTCATCGATATTTCGCGCATTGATGCAAAAGAAGCAACCGTACAGGTTACTGAAACCAATGTAAACCAGCTCCTGGATGATATACAGGCTTTTTTCAAGCTTGAAGCCAAGAAAAAAGGATTGCGCTTAAGCATTACGAAGGGACTTTCTGACATGGAGTGCTTTATTGAGACAGATAGCGCAAAACTCACTCAAATAATGACAAACCTTATGCAGAACGCCATGAAGTTCACTTCCAAAGGCGGGATTGATTTCGGTTATTCTAAAAAAGAGGGTACCCTTGAATTTTTTTGTATTGATTCCGGAGTGGGTATTGCGGGGGACAAAAAAGCGAAAATTTTCGAACGCTTCAACCAAGTCAATAACTCTTTAACGCGTGCCCATGAGGGAGCCGGTCTCGGGTTGAGCATTTCAAAAGCATTCGTTGAAATGCTGGGTGGAGCAATCAAGGTGGAATCGGTTGTGGACGCTGGAAGTACCTTTTCTTTTACGCTGCCATATAAGAAACCTGTAAGCACGCCGGAAATCTCTTTACCAATCGTTAATAAGGCTGTCGATTCGCCTCCTTCTGTGTGTATTCTTATAGCCGAAGATGATTCAATAAGCACCATCCTGTTTCAAAAGAACCTTAAAGGCGAAAACATTACCATTCTGTGCGCTGAAAACGGATGGGAAGCTTTAGAGCTTGTCGGACATCATCCGGAAATCAACCTTGTGCTTATGGATATTCAAATGCCGGTGATGAATGGTTATGATGCATCAAAACTCATCAAACAAAAACGCCCGGACCTGCCAATTATCGCCCAATCGGCATTCACATCCAAAGAGGACAAGGAAAAAGCTATAGAAGCAGGATGCGAGGGGTTCCTCACTAAGCCCATCAACCACACAGAGCTGCTTGACCTGATAAAAAAGCTGCTTACCCGGTAATCCCCCCCAACCCGCATTTTGTTCCGGGAAGTACTCCCTCATGATTGCTCTGTTCAGAAACCTTCAACTTCGGTGCAATAGTCTAATTGTTCGAGGCGTGTATATTGCTTAAAACTTAAAGCAGTTCTGTTTACGCGTGCATGAAAAAGAAAATTCTTTGCTGTACCGATACTGAAAATAATTTGGCTCATCATACAACCAGAACACAAAAAATGGATTATGATACGTAACTATTTCACTCTCTACCATGCGGCAATTGAGCTGCATGAACGTCTACGAGGGGGAGTTGTGGCGGAGATATATTCACAGGATAAAAATGAAGTGAGACTCAGTTTCATTGACGTTGCAGGCCAGCATGTGCAGATTGTCGTTGTTACGCATACTCCCTTGCTCTCTTTTTATACAAGAGAGGGTGTCAACAAAAAAGCTCGCGATTCTGCAAGCCTGATGAAAGAGACCTACAATAAAGGGGTTTCAAGCGTTGACATCTCTCCTTATGACAGGGAGATACGCATTGCTCTTGCTGATGAAGCGACAATTGTGATACAGCTCTTCAGCTCAAAGACGAACGTTTTTCTTGTTAGAGAAAACCATATTATCGATGCGTTCAAGCAGAAAAACTCCCTTGCAGGTCAACCCTATGATGGTGGGAGTGATGCCGCTGTAGTGTTAAGAGAACTTGAAAAACTGGCGATGAACAAAATCCTTTTTCTGGAACAATTCAACAGCAGGGATGAAGAAAGCATAGCTGAAAAACTGCAGGCGATGCTTCCTGGTTTTGATCGATCGATAGTAAAACAAATGCTTACTATGACAACTGATGAGAGGAGCCCCGAAGCTCTCTTTATCACGTTCCAGTCTATTTTTTATGACCTGATTGACCCGAAAGGAGGCGTGAGGGAAAAAGAGAATGGTGAACCAGTATTTTCTCTTCTGCACATCGCCGGGAAAGAAACACGTTTTTTTTATTCTGTTCTTGAGGGGCTTTCTTATTACAGCATAAAAATGTGTCAGACTCTCGAAACACAAGAGGAACTGAAAACAGTTCGAAAAAAACTGAAACGGGAAGTTGAAAAGACACAAAAAAAAGTTGAAGGCTTCAACCCTGAAATGCTCGATGCATTTGCCCGAAACTATGAAACCTCTGGCCACCTGCTTATGGCTTCCCTTTACCAGCCAAGAACTGAAAGAGAGAGTATTACTGTAAAAAACATTTTCGAGCCAGAGGCGCCAAATACTACCATCCGCCTGAAAGAGAGGTTGACGCTTCAAAAAAATGCTGAAGAGTATTTTTCGAAAGCCTCGAAAACCAGAGGAAAACTCAAAGTAATGCTGAAAAGGGTTACTGGACTTGAGCAGAACAAAAAAACTCTTGAAGAACTTCTTGCTGCAACTGAAACAATTGCTACTCTAAAAGAGGCTCGCAGATTTATTGAAGAGCACTCCGATATGCTGGGAAATACAGGAGCTCTTGCATCCAAACATAACCGCTCTCTTTTACCATTCAGAATTGTACAACTCTCTCGGACGGCCACTCTACTCGTCGGCAAAAATGCTGCAAACAATGAGTTGCTGACCTTTACCCATGCCCGTCCCAATGATATATGGCTCCATGCCCGTGGGTCGGCAGGCTCTCACTGTGTGCTGAAAGGTGCAACATTTCAAGATCTGAATGAAATCAAAAAAGCCGCAGAAATTGCGGCATGGTATTCTGCCGCAAAACATTCTGAACTCGTACCAGTAATGTATACCCTGAAAAAATATGTCAGGCACGGAAAAAATCTCCCTGCAGGTCAGGTAATTGTTGAGCGCGAAGAGGTAGTGATTGTCAGACCGTCAAAAATTGATCTACCTGATGCATAGCCAATGACAGATATCATCACGATGAAAAGGTTGCGGGAGTATTCTATTGTATGGAGGTAATTGAAAAAGAGGCAATTAATGACTGGTTTTGGATAAGGAATCACCAAAAACCTCGCTTAATTTTTTAGTATCGGGAAGGACATAAACCATGCCTCCCTTACCGATAAAATAGGGGCTGATGGTATTGATGTAAAATGCAGGAGGAACATTAACGCACCCAAAAGAAATTCGATGGTCTTTGGGGTTTGGAGATTGCAAGCGCTCAAGCCGACGATCTTTGACAGTACCCTTCACCACAATATGAATAGCAATCGCCATATCATAATTTACCCACAAGACCTCTTCTCCATGTGAATTATAACCCAAAAGTGCATGAAAGCGTCCTGCCGGAGTTGTTCTTTCTTCTACTTTAATCTCTGACATTTGTTTCTGTCCAGTGCCGGGATAGTAGTAATCGCCAATTGCTATACCAAGAAGCGCCGGAGCCTCACCAAGAAGCTGACCGTCCTTTTGAAAAGAATAAATTTTTGCCAGCTTCTTATCAAGAATGATAAATGGCATATTTTTATTATCTCCAGAACTCACTATATCCTGAAATATCTGCTGCACTTCTGGTGAAGCCTGAGGTGGGGATAGGGGAACAGTAGTAACGTTTTGATCCCCAGCCAGGGCTTGCCGGGAAAAAATCGCTAAAAGGGCGAGGACGAGGAGCCCGTTGAAAATCCATGCCGGGCATGCACGATTATTATTGCTCATCTTGTATAACAATTAAACAGATGAATACCCAAGTTTGGAGTTCTAAAAGAAAATAACCCCATATGCCAAAATATTTTGCATCATATCTCCATACCGGAAATGGAGATGCCGCCCTCTATTAAAAAATATCCAAAACATGTCAATGCCACGAAATCGCTTTTTTTGACAATTTTATCATTGACTAAAAAAAGGGAGTTTCTGATTATCTCCTGAAGTGACAATCCAGTCTACCTGCCCCCGAACTTCATCTGAAGCTTCTTCTTATGCGAAAGACGCCCTGCCGATGCTTTCGACGTTAGTCTGATTTATAGGGAAAAAGATCAAGACGCCGCAAAAATTAAAATAGTCCGGAGGGGTGGGAAAAACCGGAGATCGACCTTTTTATTAAAATGCCTAGTCATTTCATTCGTTGTTGAGGTTGTAATGAGGCACTTAACAAACTACTCTCCGAACCAGACGACAATGATGACTTCGAACGCTCTATGACTGCAGAAACTCAATCGAAAGCTGTTAAGCGATAACTGTTAACATCTGTTCTTATATCCCTATGGATAAACGCTCTTACTGTTTAAAATAAAACAATCTGTCACCTTACAAACAAGCAGGTGAACTGTCAGATTAAAGAGTTTTTTCCAGTGGGGAACGCCTGTGGGGGACGTTTAGTTGAATTTAGAGATATTTTTGAATCTGAAAAATAGATTAGCTATTTATTCTTTATTATTGCAAGAAAAGAGGCATTTTTCTTCACTATCAACCCGGATATTTTAACAACTCTTTTCAAGTCGCACTCACTATGGAAACCTATAAACTTGTCTTACCCGAGCACCTTAACCATTACGGTTTTCTGTTTGGGGGCAACCTCTTGAAATGGATCGACGAGGTGAGCTACATTACCGTGTCGCTGGATTATCCCGGCTGCAACTTTGTCACGGTAGGGATGGATAAGGTGGAGTTCAAAAAAAGCATACGCGGAGGATCAATTCTTTGTTTTGTAACGGAAAGAACCAGAACGGGGAAAACTTCAGTGGAGTACACCGTCCATGTCTATAAAAAGAGTATTGAAACTGGTGACAGGATTCTTGCGTTCAGCACGCATATCACTTTTGTATGCCTTGATGAGAGTGGTGTAAAAAAGGAACTTTGCTGTGGGTATAAAACTTCGGGTTCAGATAAAAACTGCCTTTGAGCTTTTGTTTGAGAGCTCTGTTACCGGGAAGTATTAAGCACTGAACCGCTCAGACGGATGACAAGCGCAATGCCGATTGAGGCTATGACGATATTGGCCAGCCACATGGAGAGAAAAGGGTCGAGAATACCTCGTTCAGCAATTTTTTCACCGGAAATCATGAGCATCCAATAGAGTACAAAAAAGAGGAGTGACATTGCCGCTCCGACTCCAAATCCGCCTTGCCTTGCCAAGACCCCAAGGGGGGCTCCGACAAGAATAAATATAAAGCAGGCAAGTGAGAGTGAGTATTTCTTGTGATACGCCGCCATATATTTGTTTTTCATCTCCCTGTTTGATTGTATGCTTTTTAGTTCTCCGTCAAGAGTATCAATCTGACGGTCAATGTACGCTGCGGCGGCATTCTTCCCTGAAGGGCTTATTTGGGCACTGGATTGAATCAGCCGAAGAGGTGCATCAATACCGGGTTGGGTAATGCTGCGCTGGAGGTTTTCAAGCGGTATGTACATGTTTTTTTCAGATGCAGATATCCTTTTACTGAATTCATCGACGATGAGCAGGAGTTCATTTGCAGAGAGTTCTGTATCTCCGGAACGCACCCTGTCTGCGGTGTTTCGTGAAAAACCAAACCCTGTTGATTCAAATATGAAACGATGCTTTTTAAAGCTCATGTTATGGTATGACTTGTGATCATGCTGACTGATTTGATGAATTTCACCGTTATTAAGCGTCATGACCAGATACTGAAAATCAGGAGTGAAATCTATACTCCCCTTTTCAGCGCTGACCATAGTGGTGTAATCGGGCCTTGTCGTATCATAAATGACAATCCCCATGATCTCTTTGGAGCGGTCGTCAGATTTACGAACATAGATTGAGTAGCCGTCAATAAGGTTTGAGAATGCATTTTCTTTCAATCCAAAGGCAGGTTTTGCCCTTGTAATATCGATCATAAGGGATTTGGCGTGAAAGTTAGCCTCGGGCATGACAACATTATTGAAGCGTTCAACAAGTGCGGAGAGGAACAGACCTGCAATGAGAACCGGAATCATGACACGGTAGAGAGAGATTCCTGATGCCTTTAACACAGTCATTTCGGAGGTGGTGGTAAGAGAGCCGAAGACCATCACCACCGCAATGAGAACCGCCATAGGCGCAGCAAGTCCAACCATCCAGGCGGACTGCAGGACAATGAGTTCGACAATGGCGGAAAATGCAATGCCCTTGCCGATAAAACGATCGGCGAATGTGGCAAAAAACTGCAGAATAAGTACAAACAGAATAGTGATAAAGGCAAACAGGAAGGGGCCGAAATGCGATTTCAGGATATAGCGATCTATAATTTTCATCAAACCAATAACCACCTAATTTTTCAACAAGAAAAAAGACAACAAACAGGATAGAAAAAACGTCAAGAAATATGAAACAAGGATGAATTACTGATAATGAAGCCCCTGTTACAAACTGTGTTCACTATCTTTATCGTAAAGGAATTCTTCAATCGAATTTAAGAGAAAATCAGCTCAATACCACGCGCCCAGTTTCACAACGGCATGGAGAATTTTTGGCGATGTTTTGCGTATTTTACTGTCAGCTTATGAACTTAAACAGGAGAATCATGAACCAGCAGGTCTTATTTATCGCGGTAATCATGGCTATGATGGCGGGATATAGTCAAAAAGCTGATGCTTTGGATACCATCAAAGATTATCGCATCAATAAAATAATTGGTGATGCCAATAAAAACGTTGGAGCTGATATTGAATATAAAACCTACCGGCAGTTGTGCTCAGATGTTGACAATAAGGCAGATAAAGAGATGCTTTCTGCAGATAAAAAAAGTGAGTTGTTGAGTAAAGTACCTCAAGGCGGGCAAATCACGATCTTAATTAAAGGATCAACGGTAGAGCGCTCGAGGTTGGGAGAGTGGACCTTACTTATTAAGGATGAGTCAGACAAGGAGTTATTAAGGAAAACAAGCAATTACAGACGAATACAGCATGATAAAGAAAGTTGGGTAGGTGTTGAAGTTGTATTGATTCCATTTTCTGTTCCTGCCACCTTTAACGTGCACCTTATCCCACCCTATCAGACTGAAGGGAGTGTGTTCAAGCTCACGACAATATGATATGGTTTAGTTCAAAGCTGCCATCAGGTCAATACCTATACTTTCAGCGATCAGTCCTTATACACCACCGGATCCGGCGAGTCGATCATGGGGTTGAGACGAACCGCCAGAGAGAAAAGGTAGGGGTAATCCTCCTTGAGATGCTGCATATAGAGGATCCATTCCCGGATTATATGACCGAAAACCCGCCTTATGTCGCCATTGAGGTGTTCTTTGTCGCTCAGAGGAATACGATCGAAAGACTCGCGAGCCTCGAGCTCTTCAACGAGATGAAACGCTGTGGACTTGCTATATTTTCGTGGACAGTGTGAGAAGTCATATCTTCAATCAAAAGGAGATATAAAACATGACACAGACAGGCAACCAGAGTCGCAGACAGTACAGCAAAGAGTTCAAG
>CAIVSG010000005.1 GCA_903908555.1 uncultured Chlorobiaceae bacterium
ACATAACGAAACGTCTCATGTACATGCTAATCGTGTTTTTCATCATGACCGGAAGTGTATTTTTCCTGATGAGTATATTGACGGGTGACCCAGTGGTAATCATGCTAGGTGAATCTGCCAATCAAGAAACCGTTGCAAAAATCAGAGAACAGCTTGGGTTGAATAGACCGATTATCATACAATATATTGACTGGCTATCACATGTGATTAGAGGAGACTTGGGGGACTCCTATACCTTACCGATGACGACCGTTGAGTTAATCCGCCAGCGGCTTCCGGCTACAGTTGAACTCACTATTCTCTCGTTAATATTTTCTTTACTTTGTGCAATTCCACTCGGCATTTTTGCAGCTGTAAAATTCAATTCCAAAACAGATTTGGCCCTGATGGGATTGAGTGCCGTTTGCATTTCCATGCCAGGTTTTTGGTTAGGAATTTTGTTGATACTCCTTTTCTCCTTAAAGTTTAATATCTTGCCCGCTTCAGGCTATGTCTCTTTTTTCAGCAACCCCTTGCAAAACCTCAAACTGATGATCCTTCCTGTTGTCACATTGAGCGTTTGGTATATTGCCGTTTACATGCGTTTCATCCGTTCATCCTTCATTGAAACCTTACGGAGTGAATATATTCTGGTCGCAAGAGCCAAGGGTCTCACGATAAAAAGGGTTCTGTGGGTGCATGCCTTCAAGAACGCATTGATTCCCCTCGTTACCGTAGTGGGTGTGAATATATCGGGTTTGTTAGGAGGTGCCGTGGTAACGGAAGTTATTTTTGGCATCCCGGGCATTGGAAGGCTCTTAGTTGATGCAATATTTGGAAGAGATTTACCTCTTATTGAAGGGATTCTTTTGTTTACCACGATGGCTGCCCTTTTGTGTAATTTGGCGGTAGATATACTGTATGTCTATATAGATCCAAGGATAAGGTATGATTAATATTATGAATAATAAATCTAAAGCTCACTTTTTAAGAAATATATTAGCAATTGAACAATGGATTAATTTAAAACGATGCCGTAAATCAATGCAAAGCCATTAATGAGAAAAGCATTCAATAGCAATGAATTGAATTAAGGTTTAGGTTTAAAGATTCGCAATTATTGACGAACCCGTAAAAAGTCAAAGTTTGCCAAACGCCTCTTTGTAACCTGCTGTTATTATTGGGCTCGAATTTTCAAAAAGGTCCATTTTCCGACTTTTTACGAGACCATCATTATTAATGGGGTCATAAAATAGTTTACATTGGATCACTCTTCCAGCAAAGAGAAATACGTTGAATGGCTGTAGCGACGCATCTTCAAAGATTCATTGAACGAAGACTGTAAACTATATAGAGCTCTCACTATAGCGAACGGCTTGTTCCCGGTCGTGATAAATTGAGCCAAAAATGGTCGTTAGAAAGTGAGCCACTTTGGGGGTGGAGTTGCTGAGAGAAAAGGGTATGGTGTCTTTTTTATCTCAGTGTAAGCGAGGTGGCGCATTGAAAAAAAGGAGACCGTTTTGGAGATATTGGTGCTCAAGAAGAAGGGGTTGACCCAGAGGCAGATCGCCAGGAAGCTGGGAATCAGCCGCAACACGGTGAAGAAGTACATCGAGAATCAGGGATATCCAGAGATTGATCGGAGCAAACCAAACCGTAAGAGCTTGCTGGATCGGTTTCAGGGCAACCTTGCTGCATGGCTTGAAGAAGACATGGAGTACAAGGCGACCTGGATATACGATCGGCTTCGCCCGATGGGTTTTGGCGGGAGCTATGAGATCGTCAAAAGGGCGGTGCATGATATCAAGGAGGAACGTCAGCGGATCGCCTACATGCGCTTTGAGACGGAGCCGGGCTATCAGTCGCAGGTGGATTTTGGGGAGTTCCAGTTTGACAGAGCCGACGGCACGATCGGGAAGATCTATCTTTTCTCGATGATCCTCGGCTTTTCGCGGAGGCTCTACTCCGAGTTCGTCGATCGGTGCGATTTGCCGACCTTTCTGGATTGCCATATCCACGCCTTCGACCATTTCGGTGGCGTGACCGAAGAGATTCTCTACGACCGGATGAAGAACGTCTTCATCGGCAAGTTAGCCGGTAAGAACAAGTTCAACGACACCCTGACGGGATTTGCGCTGCATTACGGATTCAAGCCGCAGGTTGCCCCGGCTTATGCCGCCTGGGTGAAGGGGAAGGTGGAGAGACCCTATCACTTCATCCGGGAGGGGTTCTGGCGGGGTTACGGGTTTATCTGCCGTGAGACCGCCAATAGGGACCTTCTCCAATGGATCGAGATCAAAGACCAGAGGATTCATGGGACAACCCACGAAGTGGTGTCGGAACGATTCGAGCGAGAGCGGCCCCATTTGCAGGCGCTGCCGCCGCGGGCATTCGATACATCCTGGCGGATCTACCGCACGGTCAACAAAGACTGCACCGTCCGGTTTGAAGGGAACAGCTATGTTGTTCCCCATACCCTGGTGGGGAAGGGCCTTATCCTGCGGGTCAAAGACAAGTGCATGAGGATTTTCGAGGATGATCATCTGATTGTGACCTACGGAATCCCTGAAGGCAAAGGACATCTGGTTCAGGACAAGAGATTCTACGAAGCGTTGAAAAAGGATCGCGAGATGAACCGGCGCAAGTACGGCCAGGGCAGACGTGGCACGGGGCGCGCCAAATGTACGATCAGCCCGATTAAACCGCTCTATGATATGGATGTCGAGATCCGTCCGCTCCATATTTATGATCACATGATCGGGGAGGTTCGGATATGAACGATACCCTGGTCCTTGATCGCATCCAGACCAGCCTGACGCGGTTGAGACTTCCTCGAATGGGAGAGATCCTGGAAAGCGTGATGCAGGCGTCAGAGGAAGGGGGCAAGAGCTATCTGACCTTTCTCGATAACCTCCTGGAAGAAGAGGTTGGCTGCCGGGAACAGCGCCGAGTGGAAACCTCCCTGAAGATATCGGGGCTTCCCTTTATCAAGAGCATTGACGAGTTCGACTTTGCCTTTCAGCCCAAGCTGGATCGTCAGAAGGTGATGTCCCTTTTTGATCTGACCTTTATCCAGCAGAAGGGGAATGTGGTCTTCTTGGGTCCTCCCGGCGTCGGCAAGACCCATCTGGCCGTATCGCTCGCACTGAAAGCCTGCCAGGCCGGCATGAGCATCTATTTTACCACCATGGAGGATCTGATCGGAAAGTTGAAAAAAGATCATGGCGCCGAGCGGAAAGGCAGAGGCAGAGGCTACAACAAATCGGCGCTGGTGATCGTGGATGAGGTTGGCTATACGCCGATAGGCAGAGAGGAATGCAATCTGTTTTTCAGATTCATTGCCAATCGGTATGAGAAGGCCAGCACCATTGTCACGTCCAACAAGGCTTTCTCCGACTGGACCGAACTGTTTCATGATCCGGTCATTGTCACGGCCTTCCTGGACCGCCTGCTTCACCACAGCGTGGTTATCAACATGCGGGGCAACAGCTATAGGCTTCGTGGAAAAGTCGGAAAGGAGAGTGTGGAAATGAGCCAGTCATGAGGACAGGGTGGCTCACTTTTCACGACCGAAAATGGCTCACTTTGAAAAGACCGTTGACACGAGGCACTGGATGACGTAAACCGATCGTGAACCATCGGACAAAGGAGGGGGCAATATGCCGGCCAAGCAGAACGAACAGGCCGCCGGAAATGGCGGCGGAGATGCCGTCAGCGCGGAGTATCTGAATATTCCGCTCAGCGAGATCGTGATCGACGCCCAGATCCGGAACGAAATTGACATGGAAGACGAACCGTTCCAGTCCCTTAAGGCCCCCATCCGGGACTGGAACGTGATGGCGCCTATCATCTTGATACGGATGGAGAAGGGCTACCGACTCATCGCCCGGGAGCGGCGGCTGCGCGCCTGTCGGGAGCTGGGGCTGCCGACGATTCCCGCCCGTGAATTCACCGGAATTCACCCGAAGGATTCAGAAGGGCCTGGATCGACTCCTGGAGGTTCATGAGG
>CAIVSG010000006.1 GCA_903908555.1 uncultured Chlorobiaceae bacterium
CCAGATTTCAGCAAAAGACGTTAAAAGTCTTCGTGATATTACAGGTGTAGGTATGATGGACTGTAAAAAAGCCCTTGATGAAACAGGTGGCGATATACAGAAAGCTATAGAGTATCTTCGCAAGAAAGGTGCAGCTCTTGCAGCAAAAAGGGCAGACAAAGAGGCAAGAGAAGGCATGATCGGTATTAAAATAGCGCCCGACCACAAAACGGGCGTTATTCTTGAACTCAACTGCGAGACTGATTTCGTTGGCCGCGGTGATGTATTTATAGGCTTTACCAAGGCGCTTGCCGAACTTGCTCTTGCAAATCGCGTAACCTCAGCAGAAGACCTGTTGACGCTTACACTAGGCGAATCTTACGATGGCGAGACAGTCGATAATGCTATTAAGACCATGACAGGAAAACTCGGTGAGAAGATTAATCTCAAGCGCCTTGTTTTTTGTGATGCTCAGGACGGGCTTGTTGATGCCTATACCCATCCTGGTGCTCAGCTTGGAGCAATAGTCCATATCGCTACCGATAAACCTGAAGTTGTCAGGGATCTTGCTAAAGATCTTGCCATGCAGGTTGCTGCAGCAGCGCCGATTGTTGCTGACCGCTCGGCTGTGCCGGCTGATTATATTGCATCAGAGTCTGAAATTTACAAACAGCAGGCATTGAGCCAGGGTAAGAAGGAAGAGTTTGTTGACAAGATTGTTCAGGGCAGACTTGAAAAGTATTACCAGGAGGTAGTGCTTACCGAACAGTCGTTTATCAAGGACAACAATATCAAAGTGTCTGAAGTGCTCAATGAATTCCGAAAGAAGCATCAGGCCAAGGTTGATGTGATAGGATTTGTTCGCTATCAGTTAGGAGAGTAAAAAAAAAGCCTCGTTGTTCGAGGCTTTTTTTTTAGTAAAATTTAGGTGTGATGGTTTTTTATAATCCATTATTTCGGAGAATAAGGATATGCTGCAGTATAAGCGCATCTTGCTGAAATTAAGCGGTGAAGCACTTGCTGGCCAAGATGGTTACGGTATAAATATCGAAATGCTTGAGCGGTATGCCGAGGAAATCAGGGAAGCTCGTGAATTAGGTGCTGAAATTGCCCTGGTGATTGGTGGAGGCAATATATTTCGCGGAGTCTCAGAGGCTGCAGCAAAGATGGACCGGGTACAGGCTGACTATATGGGTATGCTTGCAACAGTAATCAACGCTATAGCTTTTCAGGATGTCCTTGAACGCAAAGGCGTCTTTACCCGGCTTCAGACAGCTATAAAAATGGAGCAGATGGCCGAGCCCTTTATCAGACGCAGAGCTATTCGCCATCTTGAGAAGGGGAGAGTTGTTATTTTCGGTGCAGGCACAGGAAATCCTTATTTCACTACAGATACAGCTGCTGCTCTGAGGGCTATTGAGATCGAGGCTGATGTTATTGTTAAAGGTACCAGAGTTGATGGCGTCTATGATTCTGACCCTGAAAAAAATCCGGATGCCGAGTTTTTTTCCAACATAACCTACCTCGATGTCCTCCGGAAAAATCTCCGGGTTATGGATATGACCGCAATTACCCTCTGTCGCGAAAATGCTTTGCCCATTGTAGTCATGAATATGAATGAAAAAGGTAACTTTACAAAGCTGTTGCAGGGAGAGAAGGTAGGTTCGCTCGTACAGAGTGATACTCCTTAATCGATATCTCCAAAATCTATCACTGCCGTAAATAACCGGGCGACAACGCATTGTATATCATGCCATTCAAATCCCCGGTTATAAAGAAATACCTCAAGTTTCTTTTTTCTGACCTCATCCGTAGCTCCCCGCAGTAACCCGATTTTCTTTTCTGCCGCCCTATAGCAAAGCTCAACACTGTCATACTCCTTGAGCAGGTCACTGATAATTGATTCCGGCACCCCTTTCTTTCTGAGCTCCATTCGTATTTTCAGTTTCCCCGACGGTTTTCTCCTCGAACGGCTTTTGATCAATTCAATACCGAACATACGGTCATCCAGCAAGCCCTGACGGCTCAGTTTCTCAACAACCTGCTCAATACTCTCGCCAGTATATCCCTTTTTCAAAAGCTTCAGCTCAAGCTCCTTCCGGCTGTGACTGCGCAGCCCAAGCAGTTTAAGCGCAAACCCCATCACGCTCATCGAATTTCCCTTCATACTTCCACTCCTTATTATAAGTCCTATAGGTCCTATAGGCCCTATAAGCCCTATTTTTTAATGTAAGCATTCAACCCAATCGTCACCGGCTTCCCATCCACCATCACTGCAGTCACAGCATTACCGCGCGTACTGGCCACAACAAGCGTTTTCCCTGACGAAGACGGAGTCGGTTTTTCCAAATCAATCTCGATACAAAGCTTTCCGTTTTTGATCTCAACATTCATTGCCATGGGTCAGCTCCTTTTATTGTTATGGGTTTTCATTGTCTGGTGAATATAGTTCAAAGCTTTTCCTGATGCAGATTTATGCAGCCACTTTTTCTTTTATACCTGGTGATTACGCAATTGCTGGTTATCTTTTGGTACTGCACTCTGCAATGCATTGTTTAGATGAAACATACCATGTTGAAAAAAGCCTTTTTCCCCGGAAAATATATTCAAGGTGCCGGTGCTCTCAATGAGTTGCCATCCCTCATCAAGCTGTTTGGCAGCCGAGGATTGATTCTCGCGTCGCCTACAGTGCAAAAAACAATTCTGCCGGATTGCGGTCTTGATTTCAGCGCACACTCTTTTTCTGTCGAACACTTTAACGGAGAGTGTTGTGAAAAAGAACTCTCCAGGCTTGGAGCAATCATCAGTGAGCAACACGTGGATGTTCTTGTAGGCATGGGCGGAGGAAAAACAATTGATACAGCGAAAATTGCCGCCGACCGCGCCGGTATTCCGGTCATTATTGTTCCCACTATCGCATCGACTGATGCTCCCTGCAGCGGATGCGCGGTATTGTATTCCGAACAGGGTACGTTTGAGTCGGTCTATTATCAGAAATCCAATCCTGCAGCCGTTCTTGTTGATACGGAAATTATCGTCAGGGCTCCTGTGCGTTTTCTTGTATCGGGCATGGGTGATGCCTTGGCGACATGGTTTGAAGCAAAATCCTGCACTCTCACACAATCTAAAAACTCGTGTGATGGACTCAGCACTCTTACAGGACTTTCCCTCGCCAGACTCTGTTATGATACATTGCTGCAATATGGAAATGTTGCCAGAATCGCGGCTGGGCAGGGTATCATCACACCAGCTTTTGAGCATATTGTGGAGGCGAATATACTCTTAAGCGGGGTTGGCTTTGAAAGCGGAGGTTTGGCGAGCGCCCATTCCATTCACAACGGATTCACAGTGCTGGAAGAAACACATGCATTCTATCATGGTGAAAAAGTAGCGTTTGGCCTTTTAGCCGGACTCCAGCTCACTGACGCTTCCCCCGAAGAATCGAATACCGTATTCTCTTTTTGCGAACAGGTAGGTCTTCCCACCACTCTTGCAGATATTGGCCTCCGAAATTTCGACCGCAGTAAACTTTTGCCTGTCGCAGAAAAAGCATGCGCCCCGTGCGAGTGCATCCATAACGAACCGGGGCAGATAACGCCTGAAAAAGTCCTTCAAGCGATACTGGCGGCTGACGCTATCGGAGAATACCGAAAAACACAGATGAAGGTATAGCCCTTTGTTTTTCAGGGTATCCTGGGTATTCCTGCACTTTCCACAGATATATTTCTACCTGCAGCCCCATCCTTCATTGCTAAGCATCGATCTTTTTCTCTTCATTTTTGCTATATTCCAAGCTTTAATCGTGACAGTGCCGGATTGGTAACGTCAGTCACTTGTACCATATTTTACTATCAGTTAAGCGTAACAGTACATGCCTCGCTATACACCCGAACAGCTGATTAAACGAAACGCCTCCATCTGGACTGATATTCAGATTATTCTTGCGCCAATACAGTTTTTGCTTTTTGTTGTCGGTGTAACCACGACTGCTCTTTATGCAAATGGCCTTTTTGTTACGAATTTTTACTGGGTCAGCATAGCCATTCTTTTCAAGACCCTCTTTTTTGCTCTTCTTTTCATAACAGGCATGTTTTTTGAAAAGGAGATTTTCGATAAATGGGTATACTCTAAAGAGTTTTTCTGGGAAGATATCGGAAGTACTGTGGCGTCAGTATTCCTTCTTCTTTACTTTATTATGGCCTTCCTTGGCTATTCTGAACATGTGCTTGTATGGGAAGCTTTTCTGGCCTATTTCACTTATGTGATCAATGCGCTGCAATATCTTACCAGGATCATTCTTGAAAAACTCAACGAGCGTAAGCTTCGCATGGATGGTCAAATCTGAACGTATCCTCTCTCGCTGTTAAGACGTTTATTATGCTATGAAATACAGTTTTAAAAGACTTTGGAATACCACTTTTCTCTTTGTAGGACCTGCCTGGTATGTCCTTGTCTGGATGATCTGGTCTTCAGGTCAGCTCCTGACAATCACTGACAAAATGACGTTTCTCGGGACTATTATTCCAGGATTCCTCATTATTTACAGTGCGGGTTTTTTTATTGAAGGTTGGCATGAAAAGAAGCAAAAGAAAAACCAGCGCTGAACTGCGGCTTATTTTTTTCGCTTGTCTGTATTTTTCAACAATACACGCCGCCGATCCGGTGTGAGAAGTAAGATTTCTTATGCAGAACCTCTGGAATGACACTGATCTTCAACGCTCAGTCAAAGAGCAGCAAAGTTCGCCCGAGATACCATCTGAACTTGCCGAACTGGTTTATGCATCCCGATTGCTTGGAAGTGAAAGTTCGCTTGTAATACATGGAGGGGGAAACACCTCTGTTAAATGCGAACTGGCCGATATGGTTGGTAACCACTCTGAAGTGCTCCTGATTAAAGCCAGTGGCATTGACTTGAGTCGGGTTACCTGCCTTGATTACACACCACTCCGCCTTGGTCCCCTTCGGAAGCTTGGAGAGCTTTTCAGCCGGAACGACAAGGCAAGCGAGGAAGCGCTTAAGCGATTTTCTACAAAAGAATTTAAATATCTTTTGCTCCTGAATATGTTCAGTCTGACCGATCACATGACCGAGCAGAGACTTACTCCTTCGATTGAGACGCTTCTTCACTCATTTCTTCCACACCGTTTTATTCTGCATACGCACTCGTTCGCTCTGCTCACCATCAGCAATCAGCCGGATGGCGAGAAGCTTTGTGGCGATACGCTTGGCGAAAGTTTTGGTTCTGTTCCCTATATAAAGCCGGGTATCGGCCTTGCCCGGTCGGCAGCTCTTGTTTATGAGGCAAATCCTGATATTAATGGGCTGGTGCTTCAGAAGCATGGTCTGGTAACGTTCGGCTCAACAGCCAAAGAGGCCTACACACGAATGATTGATGCTGTAACGAGACTTGAAGAACGTATTGCCTCAGCCGGCAGAAAAACATTTCCCACTGTAACGCTTCCGGAATCAATCGCTCCGGTTGAAGTCACCGCCCCGATCATCAGGGGCGCATGTGTCGATGAAAAGTCTCCAGGCACGAGAGAGTACAACCAGTTTGTTCTCGATTTCCGTACCTCTGATGTTATTCTGGACTATGTCAATAGCAGTGATCTTGTTCGTATGAGCCAGAAGGGCTCAATGACTCCTGACTTTATAATCCGGACTAAAAACAAGCCGCTGGTGGTTCCTTCGCCGGATGCAGCAGACCTGTCAGGCTTCAAGAGTGCTGTGGGTGAGGCTGTTCAGCGCTACCGCCAGGAATACACCGAATATTTTACCGCCCACCAGCAGGCCTCAGGCATGCAGGTAACCATGCTTGACCCGTTGCCGAGAGTTGTTCTTGTTCCAGGGCTTGGACTGTTCGGACTTGGCAGAACCGCCGTCTCAGCCGCAGTCAATGCTGACATAGCTACATGCACTGCCTCAGGAATTCTTGATGCTGAATCACTGGGCACATTTGAATCTATCAGTGACCGTGAGGCTTTTGAGATAGAGTACTGGGATATGGAACAGGCGAAGATGAACAAGGTGCATCATGATGTTTTTGCAGGAAAAGTTGTCATGGTAACCGGAGCGGCCAGTGGAATTGGCCTTGCAACAGCAAAAGCATTCCGTCAGAAAGGTGCCGAACTTGTTATTCTTGATCTTTCTGCGGAATCACTCGATAAAGCAGCAGCGGAAATCGGGGGCAATGTTCTTGCTCTTCCATGTGACGTTACTTCCCGTGCAGCTGTACGCTCTGGATTCGACGCTGTCTGTCGCCGGTTTGGCGGCCTGGATATTGTTGTTTCCAATGTGGGAGCAGCAATTCAGGGGCGTATCGGCGAAGTCTCCGATGAAGTGCTCCGCAAAAGCTTCGAGCTCAACTTCTTTTCACACCAGTCCATTGCCCAGGAGGCCGTAAGGATCATGAAACTGCAGGGTACGGGCGGTGTATTGCTTTTTAATGTTTCCAAACAGGCCGTCAATCCCGGTCCTGACTTCGGCCCTTATGGATTGCCTAAAGCTGCGACAATGTTTCTTGTTCGTCAATACGCTCTTGATCATGGACGCGACGGCATTCGTTCAAACGGTATCAACGCCGACCGTATACGCAGCGGCCTGCTTACCGAAGAGATGATTAAAACACGCTCAACAGCCCGTGGCCTGAGTGAAAAGGAGTACATGGCAGGCAACCTGCTTCAGTTGGAGGTTACCGCCGAAGACGTTGCAGAGGCCTTCGTGCACCTGGCGCTTGAAACAAGAACAACAGGTTCAATTACGACGGTGGATGGCGGCAATATTGCAGCCGCACTCAGATAACATAAAGAAATCACACAGATAACAATCACAACCGAAAAGAGGAGATGCATCATCATGGCGGAATACGATAAAGACAAGCAGGCTAAAGAGTATCATCTTGATATTCCGGTTAACAACTATGGATTTTTCCTGAAAGGGGCTCACTCTCTCGACTGGGGAATGAAAAACCGCCTGTCACGAATATTCCGGCCTGATACCGGAAAAACCGTTATGCTCGCTATTGATCACGGTTACTTCCAGGGCCCGACTACAGGTCTTGAACGTCCTGATGTCAATATTGTACCCCTGATGCCCTATGCTGATGCCATCATGCTGACCCGTGGCATTCTGCGCACCACTGTTCCGCCAAGCCTCACCAGGGCGGTGGTCATGCGTTGCAGCGGTGGCCCGAGTATTCTCAAGGAGCTCTCCGATGAGGAACTTGCAGTCGATATCGAGGATGCGATCCGGATGAATGTCGCAGCAATAACCCTCCAGATATTTGTTGGCGGTGAATATGAGACCCGATCAATTCACAATATGACCCGCCTTGTCGATATGGGCCTTCGCTATGGAATTCCGACAATGGCAGTAACTGCAGTCGGCAAGGATATGGTAAGGGATGCCAAATACTTCAGGCTTGCCTGCAGGATGGCTGCAGAGCTTGGTGCACAGATCGTTAAAACCTACTATGTGCCTGAAGATTTTGAAACCATTACAGCGTCATGTCCGGTACCGATTGTAATGGCCGGAGGTAAAAAAATCTCTGAACTCGAAGCGTTGACTATGTCCTGGAGTGCAATTCAGGGTGGAGCTTCAGGTGTTGATATGGGGCGTAATATATTCCAGAGCGATAGCCCTCTTGCCATGATGAAAGCCGTTAATAAGGTTGTTCATGAGCAGTTGAGTCCTAAGGATGCTTTCGATTATTTTAATACCATAAAGGCTGAAGGATAACCCCCTCCAGTTAGCAGGTCTTCTCCAGGGCCTGCGTTATTGCGTGCCTCGGTTATTGTTCAGGTTGATTTTTTTTAATGGGAACCCTTGTGAAGCTTACGGATAGCAGGAACAGAGGGTATAACATTTGCTTATGAATACTGAGGATATTAAAGGTTTTTTTGCCTCGAAGGAGCAGCTGGACATGGCTGACTACCTGACGCTTGATTACTACCTTGAATGTGTGGGTGATATTGAGACGGCTCTTGCACATTTCTGCAGCGAACAATCCACAGCACAGTGGAGGCGCGTTGATTATGATGAAGACTTTCGTCCGCAATATGGCGCAAAAGTTATCAGTCTGACGGTAGAGGGCGAACTGTCGGAGCTCAGCTATCCAGTCCGACATTCAGAATCGGGTGCTATTCATGCATGCCGTGTCACTATTGCTCATCCTCATCGCAATTTTGGCCCGAAATTGCCGAATCTGCTCTCTGCAGTATGTGGAGAAGGCGTATTCTTTACCCCCGGTGTTCCGGTGGTCAAACTGCTTGATATAAGGTTTCCGGAGTCTTATCTTCTTGCCTTTGATGGCCCTAAATTTGGCATTGAAGGTATTCGCGATCTCCTTCAGGCCTATGACAGACCAATATTTTTCGGCGTAGTAAAGCCGAATATCGGTCTCAGTCCTGCTCATTTTGCTGAAATTGCCCTTCAGAGCTGGCTGGGTGGTCTCGATATTGCTAAAGACGATGAGATGCTTGCCGATGTCGACTGGTCAACTCTTACTGAACGATCCCACGCTCTTGGAGAGGCGAGATCAAAGGCGGAACGGGAGACCGGTGTGCCGAAAGTTTATCTTGCCAATGTCACTGATGAGGTGGACCGCCTGATCGAGCAGCATGATATTGCAGTCGGCAACGGGGCCAATGCTCTGCTTGTTAATGCCCTGCCAGTCGGGCTGAGTGCCGTCCGAATGCTGGCAAAACATACAAAAGTTCCTCTTATCGGACATTTCCCGTTTATCGCTGCCTTCAGCAGAATGGAAAAATACGGTATTCATTCCAGGGTGATGACCAAGCTTCAGCGTCTTGCCGGTCTTGACTCTATTATCATGCCCGGATTTGGTGGGAGAATGATGACGCCCGAAGAAGAGGTAAAGGAGAATATTCAGGAATGTCTTCAAGATTTCGGCCATATCAAGCGTTCACTGCCCGTGCCGGGAGGCAGCGATTCAGCGCTGACGCTTGAAACCGTTTACCGCCATGTCGGTAGTGTTGATTTCGGCTTTGTTCCCGGACGTGGAATCTTTGGGCATCCAATGGGTCCTAAAGCCGGTGCAGCGTCTATACGTCAGGCCTGGGAGGCCATTGAACAGGGGATACCTCTTGAAACCTATGCAGCTGGGCGACCTGAACTGCAGGCAATGGTTGACGGAGCAAAGAGAAAAACGAAATAGCAGGTAAAGTAATCACAACGTCTGAGTATGGGTAGACTCGAAGATAAAGTTGCCATCATTACCGGTTCCACCAAAGGGATCGGTAAAGCAATAGCCCATGAGTTTGTCCGGGAAGGAGCCATGGTGGTCATAACTTCTTCTTCGAATGCCAATGTTCAGGCGGCACTCTTGGAATTCCCCCCTGACTCAGTATACGGCTGTGTCTGCAATGTTGTCTCATCTGTCGATATGGAACAACTTATTGTGGACACGGTCAAAAGGTTCGGCAGAGTAGATGTATTTATCAACAATGCAGGAATTTCAGAACCCTTCAGCAATATTACTGAAAGCGATCCTGAGGAATGGGAAAGAGTAATCGATACCAACCTTAAAGGTACATACAACGGGTGCCGTGCCGCTATCAACTACTTTCTCAAAGAAAAGCGTAACGGAAAAATCATTAATATGGCCGGTTCCGGAACGGACAGGGGATCTAATACCCCCTGGATCAGTGCTTATGGTTCAACAAAAGCAGCCATTGCCCGGTTTACCTATGCTGTTGCTGCAGAGTATCGACATACCGCGATATCCGTCATGCTCCTGCATCCCGGTCTGGTGCGCACCGGTATGGTCAGTGCTGACAGTCCCACTCCAGAACTTTCCCGTCAACTGGCGACATTCAATACCATTCTTGATATTTTTGCACAGTCGCCTCTCGTTGCAGCGCAGTTGGCGGTGAAGCTGGCTTCCGGTTGGAGTGACTCGAAAACAGGGGTCTATCTCTCCGCTTTGAATGGTAGAAGAAAAAAAATGTTGCTCCTGACCCATCCCTTCCGTAAAATACTGAACAGAGTTGACCGTCGAACCTATTAATCCAAAGGACAGTCATGCTGAAGCCTGGAACCACCAGATTCTTACTTTTTTTCCTTGTTGCCGTATCCCTTCAGGGCTGTTACAGCTTCACCGGGGGATCGATACCTGCGCACCTCAAAACCATTGCAATACCCGTTTTCGATGACCGTTCCGGTGCAGGTATTGCCCAGTTACGATCTGAACATACAAAGGCCCTGGTCGACAAAATAGAGTCACAAAGTCCACTTCGCTTTACCCCATCCATGGCCAGTGCCGATGCTCTCCTGGAAGGGACGATCACCTCCTTTTCCGATGTGCCTGGTCAACTGTCAGGCACAACAGAGCGGGCACTTACCAACCGGATTACACTTGTTGTGCAGGTTACGATGACAGATCATGTAAAAAAAACTCCGCTATTTACACAATCGTTTGTTGGATTTGCTGATTATTATGCAGGTAATTATGTTGCACAACAACAGGCAATTGCTGTTGCCCTTGGTCAGATTAATGAGGCAATTTTTGATCGGATTGTATCGGGGTGGTAATAGTCAGGTCGATCAGCTTGAAATAGTGTGGTAGTTATCAGATGGTTATCAATCAAATGTCAGGCCTGCTGGATGCAGGTATGATAAAAGGAGGGTTGTCATGGGATTGAAAAAAAATGTCGAGTACAGGTTCGAGCTGGCGCGAGGGTTTCTTAATGAAGCTGAGCAGGATTGCTCTCTCAAGCGATGGCGTGCGTGTGTTGCAGCTTCTATAATAGTTATAGAAAATACAGGGCTTATCGTGCTGATGCTGTTTGGCGTTTCTTCTTTTGCTCATAAGCCGGGTGTTCATTTATCGCAGCTGATTTCTGAAGGAACTGTCGCAGAAGAGGTTGCCGTGTTGGTTAAAGAGCTTCTTCCAGATCTTGAAAAATATGATTCATACCAGAAAATGCTGGCTAAATATGGTGATGAATCATCATACAAGCTTCCCTGGGAACTTTTCAATGAGCATGAGGGAGTTATGGCTATCGAGTCTGCCCGCAAATGTATCAGGGTAAGCTCAGAAATCGCAGAACTGGTGAAGTAATTCAACAAAAAACTCTTATGAAAGGCATTATTCTTGCAGGAGGCTCAGGTACTCGACTCTATCCAGTTACCAGGGGGATATCAAAACAGCTCCTGCCGGTCTATGATAAGCCTATGATTTATTACCCCCTGACCACGCTGATGCTTGCAGGGATCAGGGATATTCTCATTATAACGACACCTGAAGACCAGCCGATGTTCCATAAGCTGCTCGGAGACGGCAGCGACTGGGGTATTTCTCTCTCTTATACCGTTCAACCTTCTCCTGACGGGCTTGCCCAGGCATTCATTCTTGGTGAAGCATTTATTGGCAGTGATGACGTCACTCTTATTCTTGGCGACAACATTTTTTTCGGTTATGCTTTTACTCAAATGCTTGAGGCTTCGGTTCAGACGGTGCAAAAAGAGCGCAAAGCCAATATATTCGGTTACTATGTCAGTGATCCTGAGCGTTATGGTGTAGCAGAGTTCGATTCGGATGGGAATGTCCTTTCAATTGTTGAAAAGCCCGAGCATCCTAAATCAAATTACGCTGTTGTCGGTCTTTACTTTTATCCGAACAGTGTCATTGAAATTGCAAAAAAAATCAAGCCTTCCCCGCGCGGTGAGCTTGAAATTACAGCCGTCAACGAGGAGTATCTGCTTCGGGGCCAGTTGAAGTGCTCTATACTTGGTCGGGGTTTCGCCTGGCTTGATACCGGAACCCATGAGTCTTTCCAGGAAGCAGGAAGCTTTATACAAACGGTCGAAAAAAGGCAGGGGCTTAAAATTGCCTGTCCTGAAGAAATTGCATGGCGAAACGGCTGGATCACCGATGAAGATCTTTTACGCTTATCGAAACCAATGATGAAAAACCAGTACGGTCAGTATCTCGTAAGACTGCATGAACAGAGGTAAGTTTTTTTAGCAAAAGTTATGATGCAGTTATTATGCAAGTGATTACTACAACTATTCCAGATGTCCTGGTTTTTGAACCGAAAGTATTCGGCGATGATCGAGGCTATTTTTTTGAATCATTTCGGCAGGATCTCATTGAGCAGCATGTCGGTGAGGTATCCTTTGTACAGGATAACGAGTCGAAGTCCGGTTACGGCGTGCTTCGGGGTCTTCACTATCAGAAGCCGCCCTATACGCAGTCCAAGCTTGTGCGGGTGGTATATGGAAGTGTTCTTGATGTAGCTGTTGATATACGTCTCGGTTCACCATGGTATGGGCAACATGTAACATGTCTCCTCGATGCTGAACGGAAGAATATGCTCTGGGTTCCTAAAGGGTTTGCACACGGGTTTCTTGTTCTGTCCAAAGAGGCTGTTTTTGCCTACAAGTGTGATAACTACTATATGCCCTCCCACGATGCAGGTCTGTTATGGAATGATCCGGCGCTGGCTATTGAATGGCAGGTTCCCAGGGAGGATATCCGGGTTTCCGGAAAAGATGCATTACAACCCTCTTTCGGCATTGTAGAGAGCTTTCCCTATGATGATTATCGTCAGGAGAAACTGTATCCCAAAATTTTTCAGGCTTCTTAATCTTGGTTGGCATTGCGGACGGCATACGTTCGCAGTGATGAGCCTTCAAATTGGCGTTGACCTCTACACGTTATCAAAGCTCATGGGCCATTCGAGTGTAAAGATGACCGAGATTTATGCCAAAGTCGTTGACGAAACAAAAACGGACGCCCTCAACATCCACCCATACCGCCTCAACCAATGCCTCTTTGGAGAACACCTCCTCAACACCGACCCCAAAAAACCCGTAATTTCTTTGCTGATCCGTTCTTATTCTCCTGTTTCAGCAATATCTTTGAAAGAATGCAAACGGGAGCTACTGGCCCGACTTGTTGCAGGATTTACCTATTTGAATATCTGGATAAAAACGTGACTTATGCGTGTGTGCATTTTTTTTGATGGTCTTGGGTTATTTTGATATAATTTCATCGTGCTGTGTTTGTGACAAGGCAAACAAAGGAAGGATAGCATGCTTGCGGATTATATTATCAACCAGCTAACATCGCTGAACCGATGAGGTAACAATGAATACAAATACTGTTTCTGTGTTTGATCTGAGTCCACCAGAGAAGCTTCAACTGGTAGAAGACCTTTGGGATGATCTGGCGACGACCCCGTCAGAGGTTCCTGTATATGAATGGCAAAAGAAGGAGTTGGATCGACGAAAAGCTAACTTGGCGAACAATCCGGCTTCAGGACTTTTGTGGGCCGAGGTAAAAATTGAGGCGCGAAACCGTTATGTTCGCTGAACTAATAATTGCATCGGAGGCCCAACAGGATGTCGTTGACGCTTATTGTTGGTACGAAGATCATCGGTCTGGCTTGGGGGAAGAGTTCCTTGGCTGTCTTGACGCTTGTATTCAGGCAATTTGTCGTACGCCTGCTCTTCACTCTATAGTCTACGGTGAGTATCGTAGGGCATTAGTGAGGCGGTTCCCTTATGCTGTTTTCTTCGAATACTCTGCTGATACCGTTACAATTTACAGCATTTTCCATACATCCCGGGATCCAAAAAAGTGGCACATCCGTTTGATGTGACTGCAAGGAGTTTTATCTCAAACAGGTTTATCTTTTTATTGGAAAGCCTGCATGAGATCATTCGACGAGACCGCCTGAAAAAATTCCGACACTCCTGTAACCGTTTTTCTTCAGCTTTTTAGCAATATGCCGGGCTATTCAAGTACCGGTATCTTGGAGTCAGCAAGAATGGCCGTTATTTTGGAATATGGCAAACATGGCCTCGACCTCCCCGACTACCTCCTCGACGTACACAATCCGCTATTATGAACAAAAAAAACGGTAATTTCTTTCTACGATCCTTTCTTATTCCCCTGTTTCAGCAATATCTTGGTAAGAATGCAAACGGGAGTTACAGGCCTGACTTATTGAAGGATAAACCAGAGTTGCAATCAGCAGCTATATACGTTCTTATAGAGAGAGGAACTGCTTGCCTTTTCCGATTTAGGCAGATCAAACTAAGCAACATTTTATTATATAATTGAGCGTAATGATGGATAGTTTATTCCAACAATTTCAACAGTTATTTGATGATAATACTAAATGGAATTATTATCATCTGACAAATCTGAAAAACCCATTTAATTCTCCTGAATGTGATAACTCAAAACAATTCATAAAAAGTTTTCTAGAGTATTCTAACAAAACTGACGATATTTATGATATGTTAGAACTAATTCATCCTAATCGTAATCTGCATATAGTCACAAATTATTTCCTTGGAATTCATTTTTATGAAGATAATTATAAGATTAAAAATGCAATTGATAATCAAGTAAAGGGATTAGTCCCGGTGCAGAACATAGATTTTGACAATTCATTTAAATACTTCTGGTTTTTAACTTGTTTTTATCACGATGTTGGGTATTATTACGAAGAAAATAAAG
This sequence comes from uncultured Chlorobiaceae bacterium, assembly GCA_903908555.1. Lineage (GTDB taxonomy): Bacteria > Bacteroidota > Chlorobiia > Chlorobiales > Chlorobiaceae > Chlorobium. The sequence goes on from CAIVSG010000006.1 coordinate 14,471, forward strand.
GCATTATTGAGTCATTGCAGTCATTAAAAAAAGACATAAAAATAGAAAAAGTAATTCCAGGATTAATAGGTGTCCCAAAACTCTTCCATAATCTCGGGAATAAATATCTCTTATATCGTTTAGAAAAATTTGGATGTTATGATCATGGTATAATTGGAGGGATGTTACTTTACGATAGATTAATTAAAATTTACTATCGCTTTAAAAATGGTAATCCAAATAATAGTTTTATTCATAATGGCCTATATTGGTCTGATTCTATGTTCAAATACTTTCAATTGATAGCTTCAGTTGTCTTAACGCACAATATATGGTTTAAGAATGAAATGTCGGATTCCATTGATGATATTAATATGTATAAAGAGTATAAACTTGATAAGCTAATTATCTGTAATAATTCATTTCGAAAAATTAATTTAAACAGACATCCACTTTTATTCCTTTTAAGTTTAGTCGATACTATTGAGCCTACTAAGCAGTATGGAATAGATTTCCTTAAAAAAATAAACGTGATTTTTATAGAAAAAGATAATAAGATATTAGTGCAGGGTCAAAAAAATGATGATGAAGTAAATGGATGGTTAACAAGTATTGTATCATTAAATAATTGGTTAAAAATAGAATTAAATATTGTTAATGATTCGGACATGGAAATTACTCTGTAAAATATAGCTAGCAGCATAACACGGTCAGCGTTTATTTTGGATATTCATAAAAATGAATTTGTGTTTGGTAAGAATAGTCGCTCTTTAACGTTTGTTGTTATAAAAATGTGTGTTTATAAATAAATGTTTTTTCGATTAATTGGTATTGCAATTCTTCGCTGCCGGTTGCCGGCAACGACTTTGGATGACAAACGATGAATGATAAGTATGTTGCCACAGTCGCAGGTGCTTTTGTAAACGTTCTCGCTGTCCTTCTGACACTGTGGGTGACTCATCGAAATTTTAAGATAAACCAGAAGGAAGAGTGTGAAAAGGCTCGGATTAAAAGAGCCTTTCAAGCAAAACACAAGCCACTTCTAACTACGGCAGAAGTAGTTACCTATTCTCTTAACTATTACATGGCCTTGGCGGATAGATCAATACATAGTGATGGTTCGACTACTCTTGTAGTTTCGCAAATGGCAATTAGCTTCAACCTCCGTCATTTTTATTGCGGCATTAACACATAAACAACCTATAACATAAAATTTGATAGAGTGGCAACTTCAAAAAAAGACGAAATCACCACCGATACTGGTGAAAAAATAATTCAACCAACAATTGTTTCTGCGAGCAGGGCAACCGATATTCCAGCATTTTACGGTGACTGGTTTATTGATAGGCTAAATAAAAGATATTTAAAATGGAAAAATCCCTTTAACGGATCATGGTTCCATGTTTCATTAAAAAAAACCAGATTCATAGTTTTTTGGTCAAAAGATTATTTGCCTTTTTTAAAGCATTTGCCAGCAATTGATGAAAAAAAAATTAATTACTATTTTCAGTTTACAATTAATGATTATGCGAAAGAGGGATATGAAAGGGTGCCATTCCATGATTTCGATAAAAAAACAAGCCTGCTGGTTAGGATAAATACATTTAAGCAGTTGGTTGAGTATACAAAAAACCCGGATAAAGTAATCTGGCGTTTTGATCCAATGCTTTTAACTGATAAGGTGAATGTCAATCAACTGCTCGAAAAACTTGATTTTATTGGGAATCAATTGAAAGGGTATACTAATAAACTTGTCATAAGTTTTGCGGATACGGATGTTAACTTTTATAAAAACGCTTCGGCAAATTTAAAGCGTGGCAATGTCATTTATAGCGAATGGGATGAAAGACTGATGAATGAGTTCTCTGCAGGTTTGCAGGAGCTTAATAAGCAATGGTGCTTTGTTATTGGTACTTGTGCGGAAAAATTTGAGAATAAGAAAAAGTATGGGATAATTGATAATAAATGTATTGATGATGAACTAATCGCAAAGCTTTCAAATCCGGGCGATCCGGAATTGCTTGAATATTTAGGCTATTCGGTGGATTTGTTTGGTGAGTTATTGCCTGGTCGACAGAATAAGAAGGACAAAGGACAGCGTGAATTTTGCGGGTGTATTGTGAGTAAAGATATTGGTCAATACCACACTTGCCCTCATCAATGTGTGTATTGCTATGCAAACATGTCAAAAGAACAGGCAGAAAAAAATTACAATTATCACCTTAGTAATCCCTATTCAGATACAATTATAGGATAAATTGAAGTTCATTATGAATGATCAAGTTGTATTAGTATTTGTTGTAATTATAGCTGTATTTGTACTGATTTCCTTTGTTTATAGCAAAATTAATAAAACAAGACAAGGTGACATAGAACGCGAAAAATTGCTGCGCATAGAGCATGAAAAACAAGTTGCTGAACTCAAACACTTGCTTCTAAATAAAAAAGAGAAAAAGGAGCAAGAGTTAAAAGCTTTATTTGAAAAAGCAAACAAGGATGAAGCGAAGTATGAAATATTACGTGTTGGTCATGAAAAAGAAGTCGCCGAGCTTAAGATATTGTTTCGAATTGAGAAGGAAAATGAGCTTGAAAAGCTCAGTCAATTACTTCGTGAAAATACAATACTGAAACAAGAGGCAATACAAAAAGAAAAGGAACTAATTCAGTCTGAACTACGGAACGAGCTTACTATCCCTATTCCTCAAAGAGATGATAATAGTGCAATATATGCAGAGGACGGCGAGTATGCTGCTAAGCTTCTTGATATCGATAAAACTAATTTTTTGACAGTATACAATATTTCGAAATGGCATATGATTGATTTGATAAATACAAATCCCGAATATGCTGAAAGGTTACGTGAAAAAGTTAAGGGAGGTCTTGATATTTTAACGTCAAGCGATGAGCTCCATGAGTATAAATTTAAATGTGATCAAAAGCATAATGCTAAATTGCAAAGTGCCTTTAATCAATTTGTTTTAAAAGCCGGCGAGTTAAATATTCCGCTAAGGGGAAACTTAGATATTATTGATTGGGGTTGCGGGCAAGCGTTAGCGACATTTTTATTTATAGACTATCTGCTTGCTTCTGGGATTGATAATTTGTTTATTAATAAAATAATTCTGATAGAGCCCTCAGAAATAGCAGTAAAAAGAGGTGTTGCAATTATAAATAAGATGATGGAAGGAACATCGTTACACTCATTAATAAAAGTAGTTACTAAAAAATTGGATCAGGTTGACGTATCTAACTTATATACGTATAATGCAAATGTAAAGCTACATTTATTTTCAAATATACTCGATGTGCCAGGTTTGGATATTCATCAGATTGTTTCGGTTATTTCTAAATCGCAAAAAAATATGAATTATTTTATTTGTGTCAGTCCAAATATTAGCGCTGAGAAAAATACGCAATTAGATTTATTTTTTCGACTATTTCAGAATGAATATGCAACTATAGATATTTCTAAAAGAACCAGTAATATTCCATTTACACTTTTTAGTGGTAAACCTGGTAATGCGGAACGATATGAAAGAATGTTCTTTTCAAACATAGTTTCGTTGGACAATTACAGCAGTAACTTCGTTTTGATTCGTGGAGGTGAGTTTGCAATGGGGAGCCCAGAAACTGAAGAAAATCACCCGAGCGATGAAGCCCAGCATCAGGTAAAAGTGAGTGACTTTTATATGAGCAGATATACTGTGACGCTTGCCGAGTTCAGGAGATTCGTGGAAGAGAGCGGCTACCAAACAGATGCTGAAAAAGAAAGTGACAGCGTTATCGACTACAATATTGACATAGACGAAGGCGAAGTGGAAGTGGAAGTAGTAGTCAACTGGCGTTATGGCGTGTCGTACACCTTACGTCCTCAAATTGAAGAGAAGCATCCGGTGGTGTATGTGAGCTGGAATGACGCTGTAGCTTATTGCGAATGGTTGTCTGAAAAAACGGGGACACGTTTTCGTCTGCCAACAGAAGCAGAGTGGGAATATGCCTGTCGTGCAGGCACAATAACACCATATAATACAGGCAAGAACCTGACGACTGATCAGGCAAATTATAATGGTAATTATCCCTGCAATGGCAAGCTGAAAGGGTTATACTACGAGAACACCGTTGCGGTAAACAGTTTTGCGCCCAATGCGTGGGGGTTGTACAATATGCACGGCAATGTATGGGAGTGGTGCAGCGACTGGTATGATGGAACGTATTACGATGACTGTAAAAAGCAAGGTGCGATTGCTAATCCTGCGGGGCTGGTAACAGGTTCTCTCCGTGTCCTGCGTGGTGGGGGCTGGCGCGACAAGGCGTGGGGCTGTCGGTCGGCTGATCGCAACATCGGCATCCCCAACGGTCGTAGTGACTATGTTGGCTTCCGCCCGGTTTTTGACCAATCCTTGAAAGATGTAGATCGTTGCTCGCAACCATCTCCGGTCGATACTCCGACGGGTCAATCATCAAAGGTTACGTTGAAACGCAGTTCAGAATTCGATAGTTTCAAACAGCACTCCAAGGTGGTAAGAATACACGGTTCACAAGGAAAGAAGACATCCTTTGAATTTTGCAGTATTCCTGTAGATAAGTCAATCATTGATAAAGATTTTTATATGGGCAAGTACCCGGTCACTCAGCAACAGTGGGAGGCCGTCATGGGAAATAACCCAAGTCGTTTCAAGGGTGATAGTCTCCCGGTAGACAGCGTTTCTTGGGATGATGCCCAGACATTCATCCAAAAACTCAATCAGCTTTCTGGTAAACAGCACTACCGCTTGCCAACTGAGGAAGAATGGGAATATTGCTGCCGGGCAGGTTCCACTTCGGAATATTATTTTGACGATGATGAAAGCCAATGGGGAGGATACGCTTGGTATGATGGTAACTCTGGCGAGACGACCCACCCGGTAGGTCAAAAAAAGCCAAATAGGTGGGGCTTGTACGATATGGCTGGTAATGTATGGGAATGGACGGATAGCTGGTATGACAATAGTCGTTCGCCCCGTGTGATTCGTGGCGGGAGCTGGTGCTACTCTGCCGTGTCCTGTCGGTCGGCTACTCGGTTCAACTGCTACCCCGATTTCCGGTTCAACTACATTGGCTTCCGCTTGGTCTTCGTCCCGTAGTCAGTTGGCAGCTTATTCCGGCTTTGCTTTTTGAGCGTGAGGGCAGTACCAACATTTTGGCGTGCGGCGGAGAGGGACGAACCGCCGCACGCCAAAATGTTCTGGTTACAACAGACTACAGAAACGCCCACCGAAGGTGAGCCGACGTTTGGAGCCAAAACCCGACTATTACACCCTAACCTCCCCCAGCAAGCTCCCCCTCAACCACCTCCAGCACATCATCCCGCACCAGCACCACCCACGCCAACAGCCGGTCAATCTCCCGCTGCAACGTCGGCGACCCAATCTTAGCCGTCACCTCCTTCGCCCGCACCAAAAAATCCAGATCAGCCGGCCGGTCACGCAACTCAAACTGCGAGAGCGCTATAGGGAGAACAAAAAAGAGAATGAGTGTAATACCTGAAATGAAAAGCAGGATAAGTATGAGCGAACTAACCCAGC
>CAIVSG010000007.1 GCA_903908555.1 uncultured Chlorobiaceae bacterium
TGTTCCGTCTTTGCGATGGACATATAGTTGCCCACTCTCCTTTTTGGCTTGGCTACGGCCATAATTTATCGCGTCTGCCTGTGTGTCGAAAACCTTTGATGCACGACTCGCACCACTTTTTTTGACTGCCCATCCGTCTTGCCTTGGAACGACATGTCTGCTATTCTTTATCATCAGCACCTTGTTTAAAATCAACTAATCCGAAAGACTCTCAAATGCCATGAATTATCAATGAGTTTGGAGGTCTTATTTGTTATCTATGCACTTACAAAACTATTCAACAGAATGGATATATGGACATGAAAACACAGATTATTTTGATAGCCATAATCAACTTGGTTGAGAATTATATGCTTATTTGACCAGTCGACACAGCGGTAAGCATCAGGAATTCAGGGGTTCCATGCCCGTACCATGCTTCCAGCATTTTATGCAATCATTAAAAGGTTGCTGGAGTAAATATCATTTATTATCAACATAATACACCTCATATATTCCCTTTGCACTTTACTACCGAATACAGCTTCATTTGCGAGCATTACCAGTATCCTGAATATCCCGTCTGTCTTTATAGCTGCATTTTGACGTATTGCCGCTATTGAACAACGAATCTAAGTCTCCATTAAATACAGTTAGTCATGAATGCCCAGTTATGACGCCCATCCATTTTCTGAAAAGCTGACAACCTTGAAAAGGATATTTGCCAGATACGGTCTGAACGGTGTTGTTACCGTCATGAAAAATGAGCAGGTGTTTTACCGTACCGTATTGCAGGGGAAATTGGGGTATGCACTATTCAAGAAGAGAGAAAAATTAGGTTTGGTAATTTGCGTTCCTCCCTCTGGAAGATCAATCACCGTCGGTTTCATTTGGTAATTTGCGTCCTTGAATATCATCACCTATCCCCTTCTTCTGCTAACATAAGTACAGTTAGTCATGTACGTCACCTTAATCTTTACGGCAGGGCGGAGTGCAGCGCTTGGAAGCGCGTGAAACATTCTCAAAAGACTCTTGGGCGCAATGGGCCACTCAGCACGACTATAAAATATTCAGGATAACAGATGGAAATACCAGGTGGCTCTCCGGCAAAGCTCTTCTACTGCAAAGCAGCATAGAGCTGGACTGATTTGCTTATGACCGGGTCGCAAGGGTGGTTCACCCACTCCCTGTTACCACAGAACTTGGCGTGCGGATTTACCGCACTACGCTCTTTAGAAGATAATTCACAGCATAACACATCAATATCACAGATCTAAGGGACAACACATGGCCATGCCTGGGCGAAACCTTACACTCTGTATCAGCAACAATCAATTTCCCGGGAGGAATTGTTGTTATCGCGGATTACTACACCATAAAATGTAGTTTGCTTCAAATGTTTTGCGTACTAATCATTCGACATTATCGCTGTTAACACGTTAAACGCCCCTTCAGCATCAAACTTCGATGCCGCATAGTCAGCACTCAATAATTCATCTGTCAAAAAGTTATCATATTTTTCTGCCGCTTTATTTACTACTGATCGAGCAAGCTCATAAGCATCAGGTAAGCCCTCAGTTAATAAGACACGCAAGCAGCTCTGAAGTTCATTTGGTGATATCTTGGAAACCTCTATTGCAATACCATAATTTACAGCGCTTAAACCCTTCGCGGTGAGCATTGCTACCAAAGTATCCAGCACCCTGTCACCCATCCAACAGAAGAGATACGATTCACTTCCTTGAACGAGTATCTTTTTGTTGGATAAGTCAAACCGGTCAAAAGCCTTTCTTGCTTCATCCAACAGCTCTTTTGCCTGAGCATCAAGAAAAATCGGTATACTTTTTTCCGTGTAAACGGCAAACATTTCCTGTCGAATCCTGTCATGAACTCTGCCTGCTTGACCATCGAATTGTGGAGGTTTACCACCTGCTGCCGGTTTAAGTATAATTATTTTTTGATGCGCATCAACTTCTAAAACTATCCATCTTTTTCCGCCGAAAATAAGCAAAGAGTTGACTAAGACAGGACGGTCAAATGGAAGTGTTCCAAGTGTTCGATCACCACTTACTAGCCGATATTCTTCTGGCGTGGTGAATGCCGCATAAAAAGAATAGTGGTTAACAATGCGTTCTCCTAATGGACCGTGCAGCAATAATCCGTCACTTGCTTGCATAATGAGGCGCTGGTTACCGAGGTTTCTCAATAAATCCCCAAACATCTGATGTCCGATTTCCTTAAAAGCGCCATTTTTGCAGAGTAAATTATAGGCTTGAGAAGCAGTTATCCCTCCATACTGAGCTATCAGGGAAAGTAGTTGCTGTACCATCGTTGAGAGGTGCAGCCCTCCGGATGTAGGAGGCTCGTACCACTTTTCAAGCAAAAGCCTTACCATAGCAATTGTCTGCACCAAACGGGAACGAAGGCAATCCAAGGGTTTTGAGTTTTTGGTAACTGCATTTTCCTGAATGTATATCCTCAGAATAGCAGGGTCGCCCTCTTTTCTTCCCGAACGTCCAAGTCGTTGGCGCAAGCTTGCAACAGAGGGTGGCACACCTACCTGAGCAATACTGATCACTGCGCCAATGTCAATGCCCATTTCAAGAGTTGATGTGCAGACAATGTTCACTGGAAGTGATTTATCCTTTATAGCGGCTTCTGCTTCTTCGCGAAGTCCTTTTGAGAGGTTTCCGTGGTGTGGCCAGAATTCATTTGGGAGATGATGTTCTTCACATTTATAACGAAGTAAATCAGCAAAATACTCTACCTTTTCCCTGCTGTTAGCAAAGATGAGGTTGCTTTTACCTCGAAGAATCTTGAATAGGTCTTCTCCTATTTCGAGAAGGCTTCCATCCGTCGAAACATTTTCTGTCTCTGCGATGGGACTGTTCTGTGGAGGTTTATTGACATATCCTCTTAGAAGAAGCTGTAGTTCCTGCCCACTTGCGGTGGAGACAATCATCACTGTTTCTTCTTCTGTTTCAGAGCGAAGGAATCGTGACGCAAGATGCATATCCCCAATGGTTGCGCTCAATCCTATTCGAGGAACATTTCTTTTAATAGCAAATTCAATACGATTAAGGAGAGATTGCAATTGTTGCCCTCGTTCAGAACCTATAAAGGAGTGAAGTTCGTCAACGACGATGTAAAGAAGGTTATTGAAAAGCTGTGGAACCACACTGCCATGGTTAACGAAAAGCGCTTCAATAGATTCTGGCGTAATCAGGAGAATCCCTGACGGTTTTTTGAGGAACTTTCCTTTTTTGCTTGCAGAGACATCTCCATGCCAAGGATGAACAGGAATATCCAATTGTTCGCACAACTGCTCCATTCGGGAAAACTGATCATTGATGAGTGCCTTCAATGGGCTGATGTAGAGGACGGATGCATTTTGATACTCTTTGGCAAGCAGCTTTGAGCATATGGGAAGAAATGCAGCTTCCGTCTTGCCAGTGGCTGTGGCCGCTGCAATAATAACATCGGTATTACCAGCAAGTATAGGCGATATTGCCCGTTCCTGTGCATCGCGCAGTGTAATCCATTTCTGTTCCCAGATCCAGCGCTGAATCTTTTCATCGAGCAGGAAAAATGCCTGTGATTTGTCAGAGCTTAAAGGATGCAAGGCTCGCCTCGTCTTCAATAATTACTGTTGATGAATTCGATGTGCTGATCGAGCTACTGTCTTCAGGTATAATATCGAAATCAGGGTTGGTATCAGGCTTTATCTCCACAGTTCCAAGAATCTCTTGCCAAGTGGTTTGCTGGTTTTGTTCAAGAACGGAAAGGAGGTTTACAAAACTGGTAATCGTATTTCTGGGTGTTCGAAAATAGGCATCCCCTATTCTTTTTGAGCAATGCTCCATGAACGCTTTTAGTCCCTCATCAGAAATAAGATATTCTGAGGAATTCCCGCAGGCAAAGACATGCCGGATCTTTCCCAGTAAAATAAAGAAGTCTTCGGGGCTGAGGTTGCTCAGGCGCAAAACAGGGCCACTATAATCTACCAGCCCTTTGACAGCGAAGGTGTTTTCAGCAAGGCGTGATTGAAGCGCTGGATAGCTGAACAACCCCCTTCGGGTATCTAAAAGAAAATCAGGGGTGCCACCCATGATGAACCCGAGACCGCCAGAAGTTCCTTGCAATGAATCATTCAATATTCTAAGAATTTGTTCGTAGTTTGAGTTTCTGGCTTGCACATTCGATAACTTGTAGAGATTTACCAGTTCATCAAGGCAAATCAGCATTCCATTAAATCCGGCAAGTCTCACAAACCGTGATATCAGCTTTAGGTGGTCATAGAAGCTGCCATCATCAATCATTGTCCTTACTCCAAGAGCGTTACGAGCATCTGTTTTTGTTGTGAATTCAGCTCGGAGCCATCGTATTGCATCCGCCTTCAACTGCTCGTTTCCACTATCATGCCCTTCCCAGTAAGCGGCTATAACATGAGCGAAATCATAGCCACCGACCATTTCTGATAGAAATCCAAGTTTTTCGTGAATAATGGTGTTAGGGTTTTTTTCTGATACGTTCGATTCCTTGAGTGCTTTCACAATGAAACTTTCAACAATTGACGGCATTGCTCCACCATCTGGCTTGGTGCGGATTGATATATTGCGCATCAATTCAGCATAAAGTGAACGAGCCTGTCCAGAAGTTGCATGGAGCCTTCTGTCTGGATTCAAGTCAGCATGTGCTGTGACTAAACGCTTCTCAAGAGCAATCGCCCTTACAAGGTTAAGGAAAAAAGTTTTGCCGGAGCCGTATTCACCTATGACAAAACGGATCCCGGAACCATTATCGGCAACCCGCTCAATATCTTTGATGAGCGCTGCGATTTCGTTCACTCGACCAACTTGGATGAGGTGCTGGCCAAGACGCGGAACCACACCCGCACGAAGTGACTGAATAATAGCGTCACGTTCTCTTGAACGAATTACTGTTGTCATACATTGATCTCCTTGGCAAATTGAGCGTTGATAATTACCGGATCATCACCTTCAAAGAATAGATCTCCAAAGTGATCCAATGATGCGTCATTGATGCTTTCGAGTGTTCCATCCAGCATCAAGCTGTGGACGGCAGCAAGTTTTTCCAGTTCTTCTCTTGTCCAAATGAGCTTGCACGCGAGTTCTTTCATAAACGCAAATGATTCAGGATCAAGTCCAGTAATTGGTATGTCTGTTGTTCTTGCATCTGATATTAATGTTGTTATCTGCTCGTGTTGGTCTTCAGAGAAAATATCATGAAGGATTGATGATATTGCATTGTCCTCCGCACGGATAGTTTTGATTTTGTCCATATCAAGAGAAATACCATCAGATATTTTTGGAGGAGCAGGGATTGAATACCCAGGTGATGTCAAGGAATCAGCAGTTTGAACGGCAACAGGTTCAACAGCCGCAGTATGGACATGACTGTAAAGACTCTGGGCATCAAGACCAAGCATGGCATATATTCGGGTAAGGATTTTCATCTCCGCTACGTCAATATATCCGTCAGCCTGAGCGATGCAAACAAGGAATTTCGCAAGTGATTCTTTCTGTTCCTGTTGTAGCAACTCTATTCTTTTTTTGACATTATTCATGTCAGGAAAGGAAGAAAGAAGAAATAACATATGAGCCTGTAGCCTTATTTTATCATCTAAAGAGAGGTGTAAGCAAGTTTCAAGATAGTCTTCCAAATGTTGTTTTTCACTTTTATTCACTGTCCCGTCAGCAGTAGCAACAGCCGAGGCCAAATGTAGGACAAGGGTTGCCACGGAATACTCATTAGAGGGAGCGATTGGTGCATTATCACTGATTCTGAAAAGAACCACATCATGATCTTGCTTGGGGAAAAAGTTTCCAAAGCGAGGGTCTGGCTCGATACCATAACCTATCTTGCCAAGAAAATTGGCAATGCTTATTACCTCTTTCTTGCCAAAGCAGTTCTGATTAATTCGGGGCATGACCTCTACAATTGACTGAAAAGAGATCTGCACTGGAGTGTTAGAAGGAATTTGTTGTTCCAGCCAGATCATCAGTCTTTGAAATTCGTTCTCTACATGTTTTTTTAGAAGGAGTTTGGGTAGAAGTGAGGTTGCTTCAAGAGAATATTTATTATCCGGATTTAGCCAAATAAAGCGGCTATAACCTTCAAGTTCATCAGTGCATGAATTGACGATCTCTTGTATTTGTGATATTGCCCCGGGATCATCAGTCACATCAGAAAGATCTTCCCTAAGGATTGTGATGTAGCGACCAACAAAGAGCGGACTTGCGGCGCGATATGTTACCTTGAGTCTTGTTTTGTTAGGTGATAGCAACAGGCCCGTTTTATATTTTTGGGTGTATTGAAATTTGAATAGTTCCTGAAATTCCAGCATGCACCGTTCTATCAGCATTCTGTTTGGCATTGATGGGTCATTTATTGCCAATGCTAATGCCCATTCGGCGGGAAGAGAAACTCTATCATCAGCTAACTGGCCCAGCACAGCCTTGATGATTAAGGGTATCTCACACCAAGAGTAAAACTCAAGGGAGGGTGAAGTCTTGTAAAGAGAGTCTCTCCAAGATAACATCAGCAAAACCTCCTGAAACTTATGGGCATATTGACGAAATGAAGCATTCTCTCTATATATGGCCAGAAGTCTTTGAACCTCATTGAGAATAATGGGTAAATCTTCAGCTGTACAAATATCATTTTGGATATCAATGAATACCCTTCTCTCCAATCCATAAAAGAAGAGAAAAACATATCCAATATGGGCGTCTGGGTCTTTTCGACCTGTTGAAAGCCAGTCCAAGTATGCTGCCCGAGAGGCTGGGTGAATATGAGAGTAATATGGCCAATACCCCATATTTCTTCCGGAAATATCAGGATCTGTCTTGTCAACGGGAAGCGAAACATCGATAAAAGAAGGTTCTTCTTCTGACTCTGTAATAGATTTTAATCCATTGCCAAAATAAACAAGACCATCAAGTATAGTATACCCTGCATGTTCTATGGATTTCCCGAAAGGAATCCACAATTCATCTGCAGATAAGATCATTTCTTTTTGATCTTTTTTGGTAGAATGCGCATCAACGCTATTATTTTCAGGCACATTGCTCATTATTCTTTCGCCGTCCGTAGGTAATACATTTATTTTAGATGGTGATGCTATATAATTTTTGGCGGAGGAAATCTGATATCCCGTTCGCATCTCTCTGGCAAGCATGGTACTGAAAATTGACTGCGTAATAAATCTTATTTTTACTTTAAGTAGTTTTGCTATCTGCAACTTAATTGCCACTTCGGAGTTATTTATCTTACCGAGTTCAAATTGATTTTGGATATCACCATTCACCGCTAATGTATCTCTTTTAGATGGTGCGCCTGAATAACTTTTTTCAGATGAATTCTGACACACTGCTCGCATCTCTTTGGAAAGCAAGGTGCTAAGTAGGGGCAGTGAATTGGATTTTATTTTTGCTCTAATCTGTTCTTGTTTTAACTTTTCTGCTGCGATTTCAACTTTAATCTTTGCCTGTTTTAGTTTTTCTGCTGCTATTATCACTTTGTACTCTCCATCTGTAAGTGGAGTAGTAACGTCATTTCTACTAGAGTTTGCAGTAATCTCCCTCCTTTGCAAAACTTCAAGTTCTTCTATTGATGGATGTACCTCATCTTTTGACGAATCCCTTATTGTTTCTATTGATGAATCGTCTTGCTTTGCTTTGAGCTGCTGCCATTGGAGAGCTTCTGAAAGGTCGTCTTCTGCGCTCATTATCAAGTCGATTCGAGCCTGAGTGCCAGGCATACCACTTTTTTTTGCAAGACGGGTTAATCGTAGCGCTTCTCCATAATCCTGTTTGACTCCATGACCGTCGTAGTACATCCAGCCAAGATTATACTGTGCTGTTGCATGTCCATTATCCGCCGCTAAACGGTACCATTTTGCTGCTTCGGTGGTATTTTGCAAGACTCCTTGACCATGAGAAAAATAGCCATTATCACATATCATGCCGAGCTCAAATTGAGCCTGTGCATCACCATTATTAGCTTTTAGGTTGATAGATTTCAAGTCTTGAGTCTCTACCTTTAACTCCTCTGTATTGGAAAAGATAATTTCACCTTGATTTTGATGGGGCTGAGAGGATTTACTCTGAGTGCTTAAGGAGAAAGGAGATGATCGAAGATATTTTATTCTTTTGATTGCTTTAACAATACCAAAAATTATTATAGCAGAAATGCCGACACCAAAAAATACATTCCAATATTTATACAGAAGGGAAGTCGTAATAAGTAGTATAAGAATGCTTCCGAAATTTAATTTATTGCTCATAATATTTTAATTCAGAATAAATCAATGTTGGAATAGCAGAAATTCCAGTATTAAAACGGTTTTAAAATTCGCGATTTTTTTTACATAATTAAAACGATTCTATCCATAACTTATAGGTCGTGATTTTTTTACTTGTATGCACATGTAAATACTCTTACAGTCAAAGCTAAAGAAAAAGAAATTATACCAATTCGAGATAATATGTTGGTGAGCAAGATGTTACGACATAATCGTGAATAACAAGAAAGTTGGTTGTGCCGCATCCCCTTATACAACGTAACCAGTGACAAAAGATAGCCAGTCTTGTCGTAAACCGATTTAGCGACTACGAATTGGCTCTATAGTGTCACTGCTGTAATATCAAGATTGCCTGGCCATACGATTTAATATCTGACCAATACCGAGATTTTTCTCCATCAACATGCAGATGAACCAAATATTGAACTATTTCGGAAAGGATTACGTAAAGGCTTTTCATAGATTGCTTAGCTTTTGAATACGTGCGTTCGATGATACTCTAAATATGGTATGTTCCCATCTTTGATATTGATTTGCATTCCTTTTCTTATCCCAAGTAAGCCGAAATCAACAAAACCCTTTGAAATTAAAATCTTGCCTGTTTTATCAAAAGAAATATAACCCATATCAAAAGCCTTATCTATATTTGGCAGTAATAGCAATCCGTTGAATGGATCAAGACGCTCTTTGTTATCTGAATAGGCCCATGGTTTAATATGCGATGCCATAAGCAATGAAATCATTTTATACCCAGTAACAGAGCATTCTTGCCATAGTTTTATAAGGTTTTCTCTAAATTTTCCTTGACCAATTCTACTCTGGATCAAACTGTCTCTTTCTGTAGTTTCTATATCTGTTTGTTCTATTATGTGTTGGATATCATCGACTATATTATTATCCAGGGAAATGTCAAAGTATTCTTTAGGGCTATCTAAGCCAGCATATCGATATGCAGCTTTTCGAATAATGCTCAAATTTTCAATCCCTACTCGCCAATATGGCTCTCTTTTTTTTTCAAGATGCTTATAACTATCAAATGATTTGCCGCATAAATCAACCATAAAACCCAACATTTCTTTTTCTATTGATATTCCATATAAGCATATATCAATGTAAGTAAATGTTTTATTGGGTTGAATGTATAGTGAAGTCCTATATATATGCGTCCCCCTTTCACCTTTTATAGCCATATTTTCTGGCGTTTTAGGTTGCCGGTGGAAATTCACAATGTCCTTTTGAGACAAAGAATTGATTTCCGTCACAAGACTTTCTAGCTTTAGCCCCAGTTCTTCAATATTCATTTTTTCCATTTCATTTTGTATTAACAATATGCGTATGGTAAAGCTGACATTGTTTAGTCTACCTAATTCTTAAAAAGCAGACAGTTCCTCTCTCTAAACGCACTACATGAATTGGTTCAGCATTATAAAGACCTGCAAGCGACCAGATAACCTGCCAAATGCTAGCCTGTTAGGGTCAGGATTTCCGGTTGACTTGTTACTGAAAGCTTATTGGCATTTTTATACTCTACGACCGAACCAACCTTAATTTGAGATATATCAGTCAAAGGAACTAAAACCTTCTTCATCGAAGTCGATTTTAGTCTTAAAATACCGACCCACGTTCTTATCCCACTTCAGCACGGAAAACACGCCCCTTCGAGCCAATATACCCGTAGCGATGGCCACCAATACCGAATCACCTAACGGCAATAAACAATCACCTTGTTCTTCATCATAAGAACACAGCAAGTCTTCAAATTTTTCTATTGTGCTAGGGATATGGGAGAACCCAACTTGGCTTGGAGCAAGGATTTGTATGGAACCATACTCCTGCGCTGGAGTGATATTTAAACCTGGAACGAGTTCCTTGGTAGTTGGATCTTTTCTAACGGGAATTTGAGTTACGAATACCGTTGGATGTTGCATGAGTTATAAGTTATAAGTTTTCGATCTTCTTTAACATAAAGACTATTTACGAAAGTCGCATACTCACTGGGTTTCTGAATTCAGATTACCTTGACTTTGCAGAAATGCCGCCAAGCCAGATACAAAACATGCACAAATAGCTCTTGGGCACAGAGTGCCGTGCTTGCGCAAAGCATCAGCTTGGAGCAAGCACGGCGCTATGGGCCACTCGCCACGACTGCAGAATATTCATGATACTCGTGAGAGAGCAAAATATTTTAAAAAGGAAAAAGCCCTGAACGGAACAGGACTTTTTCCGCACACGTCAACTTCAGAAGGCACTCATTTTATTACAAACTTTGCAGAGTGCCGATCTTTTCCCATGATTTATCAGGTGTAAGAGAGACTGTGACATACATCGTTTTACCTTTTACAGTGGTTGATGATAGTCCCTTTGCCTTCAGGTCTGCGGTGACTTGCTCAGGAGTAAGCTTATACAATGCTCCCGTAATAGCATCGACACCTAATCCTATAAACCCGCCAAGAATGATATTCCCCCATATCCAGCTGTTCGTCTTTTTTGTCAGGGTCATCTCATAGGGGTGATAACCTGCCAATACCATTTTAACGGTGTGGATATCCTTTGTTGACAGGTCTTCTGTCAAAGGAGTTAGGCCAACATTCTTTCCGTCGATGGCAACTGCAGCGTTTGAAGGGTTGCTTGAAAAGCTGATTTTTTGCTTTGAGCCGTCCATTATAGTCGCGCATCCGGTAAGAACTGGACCGAGACCAACAAGAAGGCATAATGGTACCAATATTTCTTTACGCATGATTTTCATTGTTTATCGTTAGAGGGGAATATCCCCCTGAACTGTGCTGCAATAAACACAGCACGTTGGCTCCAACAGTACCAATTATCATGAAGCAGGGTTACTGCTTTTGCCCTTGAGAGTTTTTGGTTTATTAGCCAAGTAAAGGAGCTAATACCACTTTCGTTACCACACAAATACACTCCTTCCATATAGTATAGATGCGGACGTAGGACATTTACCGTCATAGGTGCATTTATTATTTCAGCATTATTATTTTTTTTACCGGGCTCTAAAACTCTTGCCATGGGATGAATAAACGCCTGACGGTTCAAGTCGGGTTTTTAATTGCTATTGATGGACGGAGTGAAACAAATGGGCGCTTTATAAGCTGGAGATGGATCCTTCACAGGAGTTCGGGATGGCGCGGAGAATTGGATGTGGATGACCGCTTTGCGATTGCTTGAATGGTCGTTTGACCGATGTTTTTCAGATGCTGGATAACAACTGTTCGGCAAGACGGATAAAATCATGCTGTGCGACGTTAAATGGCACGGGGTTCCCATAGACCAGTTCATCGACGAAACGCTTATACTGTTCAGCTAATTCTTCGTTACTTTTCAACCGGTCAAGTGCTTTCTGCATCTCTTCTCTCGGATTTATCCTGAACTCTGGATATTGCCTTGAAAAGCGAAGAGCATCTGCGGCCACCATATTCTGAAACACTGAACCTGTTAGTTCTGATAGAGGGTATAGGCTCTGTCGATAAATGACGGAGACATCATAAATATGTCGGATCAACCGGTCATCGTATGCAGCTCGATTCCTTCCGGCCATTGCTTCTGCTGTCCTGCGAAGGAATGAGAGCACCTTTTCGCCCAGTGACTCCTGGACACTCTGACAAGTAATCAAAACGCCAGGAGCATTACCGTCAACCAGTGCGCAAAGAATTGATCGTACCGATAAATGCTCAAGGGGAAGCAATGATGCTCTTGCGCTTAATTCAACCTTGATCTCTGGCCGCAGAATTGCAACTGGTTCTTAAGTTGGCTTAGTTGCTTACTCCTGGCACTTCGGGAAAGTCCTTCGGGGACAATGACCTTGAAGTCAATATCTTCAGACATTCTCTCTATCAGTCCATGGGCCTTGGAGAGTGCGGTGCCGCCACAAAATACAAGTTTTATTTCACCGGTATCGAGGGGTTGAATTCTTTGCAGTATCTCTGTAACAAGGAGGTCTTTTTCCAAGGCCGCCGCTGGTAATGGGGTTAACCCTTCACCGGTTACGTCCAGGATGAGATTATGCTCTTGTGCTGTAATCGTTTTCATAGCGGATTGAGCGTTTTCCAAGCATTAACTTTCGGCTGATGCGACGCTGGCCGGTATTGAAGGTGGTCTGTACTGGCACCTGAGTGCTCTTGCCTGTTGCATATTCAACCTCTGCCTGACCTCCCCTTGCTTCGATGTTGAGGCGCCTGAGTGTTTCTGCTGCGAGGACCTCGAGTGGTTGGTGAGGAACCGGCTTGCCGCTGAGTGAACTCATCCTGGCTTTGGCAAAGACTCCGTGTCCGATACGCACCAGACGTCCCTCCTGGACAAATTCGCTGAGAACCCGGCTGATTTGGCTCTGGCTGCCCATTCGTTCAAAGTCAGATCGCAAGACGATTTCACTTCGCCTCATGGTTACAGAACGAATCATCCTGTCTTTGATGCTTAAGCTTGATTTCATTTGTGTTATGATGCAGTATATGCCCGCTGACTATTAAAAATATTAAGCATTTTAATCAATAATAGAAAGGGGTTATTTATGCAAAGTTTGCTCATTGACATTAGAAAAACGAAAAGCGGAATAAGAGGTATGGGACCAATAGGACTTATACAGGATTGGGTTGATGGAGATGGATCCCTCACAGGAATTCGGGATGACTGGGAGCGGATATTTGTTGTCCTTATTATATATCATATATCTCCTTTAAATGCATATACTTAAGCTGTGATTACTGCTATATTATGCAGCTTTGAAGATCAGGAGAGGTATGAAGTTCAGGATTGATAAGAGGAGGAGGATGCCGCATCAGGTGGCGTTTTGGGAGTTGCCGAATTTTGTGAAGCTGCTGGTTGGGGGGTATGGGCAGTGGGAAAAAAAGTGCTGAGTCCTGAGACGCGAGTGCTGAGGGAAATCGGTTGTTGCAGTTGGATGTGGGCAGTTGGCAGAAAACAGTGCTGAGGACTGAGATAGCAGAAAGATAGCCTTCGGAAAAATACAATAAACAAATCTTATTGTGTTTACGGCCATAAAAACACAATAAAAAAGATCTTATTGTGTTTACATCCACACAAAACACAATAAGATTTTACTTGTTTAGTTTTTATCAATAAAAACATCAAGATACTTGCGGAAAACAAAAACTCGGTTCCGTTGCCATCCAGTTTCTTCCTGCAAGACACCAAGTTCTACCATCGCCCCCACCAGTTGATTCGCAGAATAATACTTGATACCAAGCCATTCAGAAGCTTGATTAACACTAATCACCGGTTCCTTATAAAGACGAAGCAGTAAACTGTGCGCATTTTCTGCTCTTTTTCCCAAAGTAATCACCTGAGCATCAATCTCTTGTCGCAATGCAAGAATACTTTTGAAAGTTTGTTTGCCACTTTCGGCAGTCTCGGTCATTGCCTGAAGGAAAAAGCGCACCCAAGACTCAATATCATTCGATTCACGAACTCGTGTCAGTGCATCGTAATATGCTCCACGATGTTTCTCCAGATAAGCTGAAAGATATAGGGATGGCTTGTTCAATAGACCATGGTTCACAAGGTAAAGAGTGATGAGCAAACGACCGATACGTCCATTACCGTCGAGAAAAGGATGAATGGTCTCAAACTGATAATGGCTGAGGGCGCAACGCACCAGATGAGGCACATGAATTGATGTATTGTGCCAGAAAGCCTCAAGATCAGACAGTAAATCGGGCAGATCCTCGTGATGAGGAGGAATAAATGCTGCATCAGCCAGCGAAGAACCTCCTATCCAGTTCTGACTGCGACGAAATTCGCCTGGGGTTTTGCGCTCCCCTCGGGCTCCATCCAAAAGGCTTTCGTGGGTTTGACGCAACAGACGCATTGAAAGAGGTAACCGTTGCAAATCTGCAATGGCTTGATTCATCGCATCTACATAGTTGCGAACCTCGCGCCAATCGTCTCGGCGTTCGGGACGTATGGCTGACTCCTGCAGTACAGCCTCATCTATTTCGGTTCGGGTACCCTCAACTGGAGGTATTCGCCTCCTTGATAATGTGCATATGGATAAAGAGATCCACGTCAGGGACAATCATGGTGAAAGCGTTCAGTTCACCCAATGCTCTGGTGGCGTTTTCGAGCAGTACGTTGATTCGAGGGTCATTCCAGCACCACTCCTGATTGATCGGGGTTGGCAGAAAGCTCTTGTATTGAAATTGCTGTTTCCAAGTTCCGGAAATGAAGTCTTCAAATTTCATGATAACTCTCCAGAAAAAAAAAGATATTTATCAGGGTTCAGACTGATGAGCTCATCACGAACCATCGGCTCCAAAAGTAAGCTGGAGTATTGGCGCGGCAACTCTTCAGCAAGCAAGCCCTGTGAGAGATTACCAGAAAGAGTGTCGAGAACCATCTGCTCGACGGTATTGGTTTCGTTAAACATAGACAAGCTCCAAACATTCTCGGCTAATTTGCCGCTTCAATTTAACAACCGCATCTCGATTCTTGATAAGGTTCTTTTCTTGAGTATCAAAAACGTCCAAGCTTGATAAAATCCAATTTTTTCTTCAATGCTCGGTAATGGAAGTTTGTCTTTCAAGGTAACTAATCAACGTATAAATATCAAATAATTACGCCATCTGTTCTTATAAAGCGATCGAACTTTCCAGCCACCCGGCAATAGCGTGTTTCAGGAAATCATTATGTCGGGAAAGAAAGTGCTGAGGGAAGATAAAATAGTTGGCAGTCAGCAGTGGGCAGTGGGCAGTTGGCAGTTGGCAGTTGGCAGAAAAAAGTGCTGAGGGACTAGTGCTGAGTGAAGATAACATATTTGGCAGTTGGCAGCCAGCAGTGGGCAGTTGGCAGTTGGCAGGGGCTCTTGCGGGAGGGGCGGATGACGGTGGATGGGTGGTATCAATAAATAACGCTGGTTAAAGAAAAACTTTATATTATTTACCGTAGACTCATTGCATTTTTTTTGCTTGTTTGGCAGGCAAACTTGCTTGTTTTTGAATTTTAAATTTCCTGTAAATCATCACCACAAAGCAAAGCCAAGAGAAGAGAATAAAATGTTATATTATAGATACTTATAACGACAAAGCTATTGCTTTTTTATGAAAGATTTTTGATTATGCATAGCTTTTCCCTCTTTGCTTATTCCCTTCTTTTTCCGTTTTTTCACGGCACAGCAAAACTAATACGCCCATTTTTCCCTAAACTTCAAACTTTTTTTAACGTTCGTAAGGGCGGGATCGACGAACTTGAAAAAAAAATCAGTCATTTACCCTCTTCTGCTTTCAGGGTATGGATACATGCAGCCTCTGTCGGGGAATTCGAGCAGGCACGCCCTATAATTGCTTTATTGAAAGAAAAACGACCGGACATTATCTTTTTTGTCTCTTTTCTTTCCGATTCAGGATACAATGCAAGAAAAAACTTTCCGGATGCCGCTGCGGTTTTTTACCTGCCTGTTGACTCCCGCTCTAATGCAAAAAAGCTTGTTGCTATCCTCAAGCCTCATATACTGCTTCTCATGCGATATGACTTCTGGCCAAACCATCTTCTGGAAGCAAAAAAATATGGCGCAAAACTGATACTCGCTGCGGCGGTACTGCAAGAAAATGCCCAGTATTTCAAACCGGTGATCAAAGGTTTTTATACAAGCATTTTCCATTTGTTCGATCATATCTATACGATAGCTGCAAAGGATACACTTGCTTTCAGGGAGATATTCATGTGTAAGCAAACCGAGACAGCTGGCGACCCCCGATTTGATCAGGTCATACTACGCAGTAAAAACCCGGGGCGTATTGCTCACATCAAACCTTTCTTTGAGAACAAGACCGTACTGGTTGCCGGAAGCGTGTGGGATAAGGACTGTACTTTACTCCTTTCTGCATGGCAGGAGCTGGCAGTACAACCATCGCTTATTTTAGTACCTCATGAAGTACACACTGACAATATGGCCCGTCTCACCCGGGATCTTCAACAACGTTCTATCGCGTTTGTTAAGGTTTCAGCTATAAATGAAAAATTTGATCCTGAACGGGAAGTTCTCGTCATTGACCAGACCGGCTATCTTGTGGAGCTTTATGCAATAGCTTCTATAGCTTATGTTGGTGGAGGATTCGGCGTCAATGTCCATAACACGCTTGAGCCAGCGGTCTATGGCATTCCTGTGGTATTTGGCCCCCGCTATCACAACTCTCCTGAAGCAGAAGAGCTTGTCAGTGCAGGAGGGGCGATAGTCATTCATGATCAGGCTACGCTGTCAGTAGCTCTGAATGAGATGGTTACAAATACTTCTGAAAGAGAGAAGAGAGGAAGAGTCGCTGCGTCATTCGTTAAAGAGAGAACCGGTGCTACGGCAATAATAGCCGACAGTATTATGAATCTGCTGTAACCCCGGAAGCGCTCTAGGGAACTAAGGTATCCTTAACTGCCTTGATTGGCGCAATGTTTGGCACTGGCAGAGGGCGCTTACGATACTTCTTTGACCAGCCCTGTATGGTATATGCTTTAAAGGTTCGCGTCGCAATAACAACACCTATGATTTTCACCTGTCTTCCTGGAAGAAGACGTGTGCCGGGCCGAATCTCGGTGTTGTTGATATCAATCTGCCAAATATTTTTATTAAAATCTTTTATAACAAGGAGATGTTTATCCTTCCGGTACTCAATAACCTTGCCTCCGAGTAACCCTTTTTCTGCGTGCGTCCAGCGGTGTTCATTGGCAAATACCAGCTTGTTATAGACATGTAAATTTTCAATAAGATAACGGTGAATATACTTACCGACATCAACCGTATTCAATCCAACGCTGAGCAAAAGACTTGCGAACAGAGCTCCAGCTATAACCTTAGTCGTGGCATAACGATAGCCTGTTTTTGTATGCCGAAATCCGAAGTGGGCGACAATGGTAAAAAGAGCAAGAGCTGCCAGCCATATATAGGGTATGCTTTCTACGATATCGGCAAGCAACGGCCGCTCTGCTAAAAACAGGTCGATGTATTGATGATCCTGAATGAAATCATTATCAATGAAAACATAAATAGCAGTGGCCATAGCAATACTGCCGGTTAAAACTGAAATTGCAGCAAGCAACCAAAAACCGAATCGCTGAAGAACGAAGTGCCAACGAGGAATAGGCACTGCATTTCTTTTTTCGATTTCTTCCAGAATTGATTTCGATCTGTCCTTAGGCATAATCATGATATCTAACGCTCTTCTAAATAACTTTTTATTTTTTTCTTGGCACGATTAATCATTGTAGCAACTGTTCCCTCAGGGATATGTAAAATATCTGATATCTCTTCATAGCGCTTTTCTTCAAAGAATTTCAAAACAATGATTTCACGACTTTTGGGATCAAGCCGGTCAACAGCCGCCTGTATTTCCGATGCCGAATGCTTTTGGCCATCATCGTCCGTCAGCTCTAAATCATCAACGACTTTTTCAAAAAGAAATAAATCACCCTCTCTCTCTAATACACTCGGAATATTCTTTTCCTTTCGAAATGAGCTGATTATTTCATTATGCGCGATTCTGTAAATCCACGATGAAAACTGAAGGGAGTGATCATAATCATTGAGATGAATGTAGGTTTTGATGAAGATCTCCTGCAGCAAATCCTGTGCTGCATTAGTATCTCGGCATCCTAATCGGGTTATATATCGTAAAAGAGGGGCTTCATAGCGACGAACGATTGCAGCAAACGCATTTTTATCAGCAAGTGTCTGCGTAACCAGATCCTGGTCGGTATACTGCGGTTGTTCTTTATGTCGTGGAGTATCGGCCATATCGAAAAAAAAGATCCTGAATTTCAGTGTTGTAATCTTTATAGAGTAACGCTATAGCCTGCTATACTCACGTATGTTCGTAAAAAGGGATGACCAGCTCTGCATCCCGGGATGCATTTAATCCAATCGAGGCTTGACACCCTTAATATCGTGGAAAGAAACAACACCAAGCAAGTGATCACTCTCATCTGTTATAGGGATAGCACGGAAGGAGTAACGCTCAAACATATCAAACGCATCCTGGAGGGTTTCATCTGCACTAAGGGTGATAAGGTTATCGGTCATAATCTCGCCAAGCGTATGTTCCGGCTCAGCGGCAATAAGCTCCCGTAAATCAACAACTCCCTGAAGAATATTCTCTTCATTGACAACATAGACATACATAATTACATCCATGTCACCGGCTACGTCGCGATAATTGTTGATGACATCACGGACTATGGTCTCAGACGGTCGTTTGATAACCTGCTGCGTAGAGTAAAGCATGATGTTTTCATCGTGCTGATCAATCATCTGCTGAACCCTCTGCTTGTTTTCAATGTCAACAAACTCGATAATTTCATCGGCTTCCGAGGCAGGCAATGCCGAAAGGATATCTGCTACCTGCGCAGGACTCATTTCGTTAATCAATTCTGCAGCACGCTCTTTTTCCATTGAGCGTATAAGCTCACGCTGCACCCTCGGCTCAACCTCTTCGAGGGTATCTGAAGCGAGTTCCGGTTCAATTTGATTGAATACTGCCATACGCTGGCTGCCGTCGAGCTCCTCGAGAATATCAGCCAGATCGACCGGGTGGATGTCGTTGATATTTTCCTTGAGGACATTGAGCTTGACATTACCTTCAAAGCTGCCGATAGTGTCGGGCAGAGGCTGCACATAAAGCCAGGAGATACTGGATCCCTCTTTGTATTTAGCAA
>CAIVSG010000008.1 GCA_903908555.1 uncultured Chlorobiaceae bacterium
ACTCAGAAGGTGTAAAAAGTCTTACGCTATAGTCCTTTTATCATGATTATCGGAGAGCATAATGACCGTCATCGAACAACTGAAACAAGAAGCTGAGTTTCTTACGGAACCATTAGCTCAAGAGGTATTGGACTTTTTGTTGTTTGTACGCACTCGACGTGGAACAGAGTGGCCACCGGGTGTTTTTGAGCACACTGCGGGCGGATGGAAAGGGGAGCCACTTGAACGCGCTCCACAAGGCGACCCTGAACAACGTTTGGAGTTAGAATAATGTTGCTGCCTGATACCAACGTCTGGATTCGTTATTTGAATCCTCAATCATCTCCGGTAAAAGCTTGTTTCTTGCGTTGTCCAGCCGATCAAATATTTCTGTGTGATGTAGTGAAAGCGGAACTCTATTTCGGTGCGTTCAAGAGTACGCGGCGTGATGAAAATCTGACTTTGCTTGACGAATTGGGAAATAATTTTTTATCGTTTCCGTTTGATGGTAATGCAGCCCTCCACTTTGGTCGAATCCGCGCTGATCTTGCCAAGACTGGTAACCCGATTGGTCCTTATGTAACTCAATTCTACGGGACGTTCATGACTAACTGTACTTGAGTCACCGAGATAGTGTTTTAAAGGAACGTCTGTTCATTTGCTAACCTTAAATCTTACAGTGTCTTACCCTTCGTGCAAGAACTTGGGGACGGTGTTTTTATCGTGCAGTTACGGGAGGGAAGGGATGTAAAGCGTCTCAGTGCTAAGATCGCAGAATAGTGAAAATTTGTTTGAGAATAGTAACTTATGTGTTACCATAGTACAAGCCGAAAAAAGCTATCCAGAGAGCCAAAAAACTTTGGGAAGAACATAAGGCCTTTAAAAAGCAAAGCCGAGAGAAAACATAAGGATATTATTATGCCGTTAAGCAGATCATATAAAGACACAATCAAGGCACGGGTAGAGCGTGATCCTGAATTTCGTGCTGCATTATTTGATGAAGCAATAGGTGCATTTCTGGAAGGTGACACAGCTGTTGGTAAAGCACTGCTTCGAGATCTGGTAAATTCTACTATAGGTTTTGAGAGGTTAGCAGAGGAGCTTGATAAATCCAGTAAAAGCATACATAGGATGTTGGCACCTTCAGGTAATCCGAGGATGGAAAACCTCTTTCAGGTTATTCACGCCATAATAAAGAATGAGGGAATCAGCTTCAAGCTGACCTCATCTTACACGAAAGGGAATCAGCGCGTTCCTACTTGAATATCAAGTTGTTTTTTTTGCGACCATCCCCCACCTCATTTTCATGCTGTATACTGTGAGCATATTTGTTTGTTTGATATTGAAAGCATGGAAATGATTGTCCAGGTTACGAGATTCGAGTGAGAGTCCCTAAGTGTCCCGCACGAGGTCATAGCCTCAACATTCATGAAAACAGGTACTCCCGGTGAATCCCAAGCTTTTCAGCTGTTGTTTAGCTGATCATAGGCAAACATCTCTTTTTTCTTCATTAAAGCCCATGGTTTTTATTTTAGGATTAGCTAATATCCTAAAATAATGGTTAGTCTTATTTTAGGATAAAACTTATTTGCATGCAACGAGAGCTTCAGGGACATTATGTAAAGGTATCGACGGTTGGTGAGAGCGTTCTGGCTTTTGTTCCTGCTCCACTTCCACCGGATCCGTCAATTGACTGGACTCCGGAATTGCGCAGCAAATTTGACAAGGCGTTGTTGGCTCTTGGTCGTTTAGACAGTGTTTCGAGGCTTCTTCCTGACACATCGCTTTTTCTCTATATGTATGTTCGTAAAGAGGCTGTCCTGTCATCGATGATTGAAGGAACCCAGTCATCGCTCTCTGATCTTCTGTTGTTCGAGCTTGATCAGGAGCCGGGAGTTCCTTTGAATGATGTGTTGGAGGTCAGCAACTATGTCAGGGCACTTCACTATGGTCTGAAGCGCTTGGCTGAAGGCTTTCCGCTCTCTTTAAGATTGATTGGAGAGGTTCATGGCATTCTTCTGACAAAAGGAAGGGGGAGTAACCAGACTCCTGGTGAGTTTCGAAAAAGTCAGAACTGGATTGGCGGAACCCGACCGGGTAATGCGGCATTTGTGCCTCCACCGCCTGAAAAGGTTATGGAGTGTATGGGAAAGCTGGAATTGTTTTTAAACGATCAACCAGAACCTACCCCCATCCTGCTCAAGGTCGCACTCGCCCATGTGCAGTTTGAGACGATTCACCCATTCCTTGATGGGAACGGACGTCTTGGTCGTCTTCTGATTACTTTGCTCCTCTGTGAGCAGGATGTGCTGCAGCAGCCGATGCTCTATCTGAGTCTTTATTTCAAGACACATTCTCAATATTATTACGAACTCCTTAACAATGTCCGCCTCACTGGTGACTGGGAAGCATGGCTTGATTTCTTTGCTGAAGCTGTCATTGTTACT
>CAIVSG010000009.1 GCA_903908555.1 uncultured Chlorobiaceae bacterium
AGTCAGCTCTTCATGATGAAAATCAACCTCTTCAAGAGCTTCAATAACAGTTTTCTGCAATTTCCCTGTAATAGGGAATGTGCTGTCGTGCTTGGGATCGCAGCCTATCTGCAGAACCTTGGCACCTTTAAGGGCAAGGGCAGCCGAAATATTGGCGCTTGTGGTGCTTTTTCCTATGCCGCCCTTACCATATACGGCTAATACTAAACTCATAATGATAATAGAGAAATTGATTGATAGAAAAACCTTACCCGCCGAGGGACTCTTTTGCTTTTCGGAAAACTTCTACAGTGACAATGGATTCGCCTATGCTTCGGGCAAAGGTGTCGGTATTCTTCCTGACCTTTTTGCGAACAAAAAACGGCACTTTTTTAAGCATTGTTTCAGCATCATCGGACCACTTCATCTCTCCATCGTCTGCAACAGCCTCTGTATCATCGGCAACCGGAGCAGAAACATGCCCGTTACCGCCTTGTGGCTCGGCCTCAGGCGAAAGAGAGGCTCCGTTCTCCTCATATTCCAGACCTGCATCACCGAAAAAGTCAATGAGGTGTTTTTCAAGACCGAGTTTGCATGAAAGATAGACCCTGTCGGCAATGACATCAGATCCATCAAAGCCGAAAAACGGATAATAGCCGAGCAGATGGTTCTCAATATGGGTCGGAGGACAGATAACCATACAGGGAACGTCGAGCTTGCGGCAGCTATGGCGTTCCATCTGGGTACCGCAGACCAGATCGGGCATTTCATCGTCAATAATTTTTGCAACATCCTGAAACCGGTCAGTCACAACAAGCGGGCCTGGAAGGTAGCCCTCCAGCTCTTTGCGTACCCAGTCTGCATGACGCTCCATATAGGTGCCTGCACCAATAATCTTCATACCGAGTTCGTCACGCAAAAACTTCACAATCGCAACGGTATGCGTAGCATCTCCAAAGATAAACGCCCGTTTGTTGCTGAAGCTTTCCATATCGGCAGTCCTGGCAAACCATGGCACTCCGCTTGGAGCACTCAGGCCGTCAAGCGAGAAAGCGCTGAGTTTCGGCAGGGTGAGTGGAGGAACACCTCGTTCAGCACCTGTTTTGTTCAGCTTTTCGATGACAGAACGAAGCCATACAAGAGTTGGTTCAACCCCTATCGGGGCTTCGTATATCGCCGGCATGGCAAACGTTTCAGCAAGATATTCAGCTGCCGTTAAACCGATTTCACGGTATGGGGCAATATTGAGCCAGGCTGCGGGCAGTTTTTTAAGATCTTCTATTCCGGCGCCCCATGGAGCAACAACATTGACCGTAACGCCAAGCGTCTGCAGCATGCGCCGGAG
The DNA here is from genome assembly GCA_903908555.1 of uncultured Chlorobiaceae bacterium. Lineage (GTDB taxonomy): Bacteria > Bacteroidota > Chlorobiia > Chlorobiales > Chlorobiaceae > Chlorobium. The sequence goes on from CAIVSG010000009.1 coordinate 1,325, forward strand.
ACTTGTCAGGTTTGCGCGCAAATGAAAACCAAGCGATGTAAAGCCGAGCAGGTTTACGGAAGGCAGAGCTGTTTTCTCCTGAGGTGCGGCATATCTTTTCACAAGTTCAGTCAACAGACCGTCTGCTGCCTCATTTTCAGATACCCTGAAAGGATTGAGTGCATAGACAAGAGTTTTTTCCGGCGGAAGCCCTGAATGAGCAGTAAGCTGATGGAGATCTTCCTGAAGAAGAGCTGTACTGCAGCTCGGCGCTATAACGGTAAGGTCGGGATGATAGTAGTGATCAACCTGCTGCAGAGTTCCGGGAAGTCTTGAAACTCCCTGTGCAAGGTCTCTTCCACGAACAACGCTTATCGACAGTCCCGGAAAATCCGGGGTCCGTTCAAGCATGCTGTAGGTGGCCGTGATGTAATCATCGCCCTGGGGCGCATGATAGACGGTGTGAACCCCTTTCATACTGTTGGTGACTCGGCTGATACCATGGAGGGCAGTTCCCTCATAGAGCCAGAAAGCTAAGCGCATACTCTGTGACGTTTGTTATTACGATTTCCTTACGAGAATTATTCAGCGCTCGGCATAACACCTTCAAGCCAGACTTCCTTGTCAAACGCGGGCAGATTGCTGCGGCGATGGAGCGGTGAAACAAACAAATTAGCCAGAGGAATAACCCCTGACCAGCTATGAATCGGCATAAGCATGAACTCCATACTCCACTTGACAACAAAACCCTGGCCGGCAAAAGGATTGGCAGTCATCAGCGACGTAATAATGAGGTCCGGCTGTATGCGCTTGACATCCTCAAGCTGGCGGTGAAAGTTGGGCTGTTCGACAACACGAACGCCTTGAAGAGCCTCAAGTTCACGAGCGTGAAATTTTTTGTTGATATAGGCACTGCTGCATTCAACAACATCAGCACCGGCACTTTTAAGAAAACGTGCAAGAGGGAGCTCCATCATGGTATCAGCGGTCAGAAAAACCTTTTTACCTTGAAGCAGCGCTGTTTGAGTGCGGATTTTTTCCCATGCGGCTTTTTCGCGGTCGCGCAGGTCAACGGTGATACCGAATTCGCGGGCAAGATCCTCCCAGAAAACCCTTGATCCGTCGGGACCGAAAGGAAAAAGAGAGTGAAGAACCCGCGCTCCGCGTTCACGTTCGAGCTTGACAGCAACCCGTGAAAGATAAGGCTGGATGGGAGCAAGTACGGTATCGGGACCGATGGCGGGCATTTTATCAAAACGGGATTCAGGAAGAAATCCTGCAACATGAATACCAAGCTCTTCAGCCTCCGCTCTGAGATCGTCAGCAGTAGCGTCATTGACTGAACCGAGAAAGACCACACTTTTCTGACCGGCAGGGGCGACGGGACAGAACGGCACAAGAGCGTGAAGCACAGAATCCTCAGCCTGCGTGAAGTTATAGACCAGGCCGCTTGCCGGAACAAAAAGCACCGGGACATCCGCCGTACTGAGATGATGGGCAAGGCCCTTGAAATCAACCTTCATAACCTCAGGAGTACATGAGGAGAGAAGAAAAATCACTGACGGATTATGGTCGGCCTTGATTTCGCGGATAATCTCTTCGAGGGTAGGCTCGTTCTTTGAAAGATCACCTTCCTC
>CAIVSG010000010.1 GCA_903908555.1 uncultured Chlorobiaceae bacterium
CCAAACGGGCGATGGCTAAAAAAATTGTAGCGCTTTACTACTCAGAAGAGGATGCAGAAGGCGCTGAAACCCATTTTGACCAGGTTTTTATTCATAAAAAAGCACCGGATAGTCTTGAACTCGTCGAATTTGACGAAGAGTCGATGCCGATTATCGACCTTTTGATGACTCTGGGAGCTGCGGTCTCGAAAAGTGAGGCACGGAGAATGATTGAACAGAAATCGGTGCTTGTGGGAGACAACAAAGTTGAGAAAATCTACGAGTCCATTGCCCTCGAAATTGAGCCGAAAATCATCAGAGTCGGAAAAAGAAAGTTTTTTAAAGTGGCCACAAGAAAAACATTTTGAATACCACCTCTTTTTCATATAATTCGTCAATTTCGAACCTGTAAACGATTTAAGCAACACATAAATCCGGAGGCACGGCATTGTCATTTGTCCCAACAAAAGTTTTTTTCACTAAAGGTGTGGGAAGGCACAAAGAATATCTCTCCTCATTCGAGCTTGCCCGGAGAGATGCCAAAATTGAAAAATGCAATCTGGTTACTGTATCAAGTATTTTTCCTCCTCAGTGTGAACGCATAACCGTTGAAGAAGGCTTGAGGCATCTCGCTCCCGGTCAGATCACCTTTGCGGTCATGGCCCGAAATTCAACCAATGAATACAATCGTCTTATTGCAGCTTCAGTCGGCGTAGCCATTCCCGCTGATGAAACGCAGTATGGCTATCTGTCCGAACACCATCCGTTCGGAGAATCTGCCGAGCAGGCCGGAGAGTATGCGGAAGACCTGGCGGCAACAATGCTGGCAACCACCCTTGGCATTGAGTTTGATCCTAACAAGGATTGGGATGAGCGTGAGGGTATTTATAAAATGAGCGGCAAAATTATTAATTCCTACAATATCACACAGACTGCCGAGGGCGAAAACGGCCTTTGGACAACAGTCATTTCGTGCGCTGTTCTCCTGCCGTAACAGGCGCTGGCCCGGGTAAACGGAAGCAATACACAATAGACAACGCTGGCTGAACGGGGAAGAGGCAACCTACTAGCCCTGTTCCCCGTTTGTTATTGCGGACCTTAAGGATTCTACTGAGTAACCTTTAATACAGAGGTGCATCACGGTTATGACTGAATCAATCAAAACAGATGTTCTGGTAATCGGCAGCGGCATTGGAGGGCTTTATTTTGCCATTCATATGGCTGAATACGCCCACGTGACGATCATCACAAAAAAGGAAAGTTCCACCTCCAATACCAACTGGGCCCAGGGAGGAATTGCCGCTACCATCGATGACGACGACAGCGCCGAACTCCATATTGCCGATACTCTCGAAGCCGGTGCCGGACTGTGCAATGAGGAAATGGTATCGCTTATGGTGAGGGAAGGGCCTCAACACATAAGGCGTCTTACTGAACTTGGCGTGAACTTTACAACATCTGACCATAACAATCTTCACTTGGGCAAAGAGGGCGGCCACTCAAGGAGCAGAATTGTTCACGCACAGGACTTGACAGGAAAAGAGGTTGAAACTTCACTGCTCAACCGCATCAACAGCCATCCCAATATCACTCTGCTTGAGCACCATTTTGCTATTGAGCTGCTGACTGAGCATCACCTTGGTATCAAAACAAATGATATCAACTGTTACGGGGCCTATGTTCTTGACTCGATGCAGCGGAAGCCAAAAAAAATTCTTGCTAAAATCACCATTCTTGCTTCAGGCGGCCTTGGCCACGTCTATCCTTACACGACAAACCCTGAAATTGCAACTGGAGATGGCGTAGCTATGGGATACAGGGCTGGTGCTGAAATTGCCAATATGGAGTTTATCCAGTTTCATCCAACTTCGCTGTTCCATCCGAAAGCCAAATCATTTCTGATTTCTGAAGCTGTTCGGGGATTCGGAGGGGTATTGAAACTGAAAAATGGTCAGGAGTTCATGCATAAGTATGATAAACGCCTGAATCTCGCCCCTCGGGATATTGTCGCCCGGGCCATCGACTCGGAAATCAAAAAAAGTGGTGAGGATTGCGTTTTCCTTGATGTAACCCATATCGATCCCGAAAAAACAAAGGAACATTTTCCAAATATCTACGAGACCTGCCTTGGCTTTGGAATCGATATGACCAGGGAGATGATTCCTGTTGTGCCTGCAGCTCACTATTCATGCGGAGGCATTCGTACGGACGACAAGGGTCGAACCACGATCAACCGTCTTTATGCCTGCGGAGAGACAAGCTGCACCGGGGTTCACGGGGCAAACCGTCTTGCAAGCAACTCTCTGCTTGAAGCTCTTGTGTTTGCATGGAGGGCATGCGGCGATATCCGCGAACAGCTCGCAGCGCTTAACAACACTGTCGATTTTCCTGATTGGGACGATACTGGAACCGTCAATCCCGAGGAGTGGATTCTTGTTTCCCACAACAAGCGTGAAGCACAGCAGGTGATGAACGATTATGTCGGTATTGTGCGGAGCGACCTCAGGCTGCAGCGGGCAAAAAGAAGAATGGATTTCCTCAAAGAGGAGACAGAGTCATACTTTAAAAAAACAAAGATCACCACACAGATCCTCGAACTGAGAAACATCATCAAGGTTGCAAGTATGATTATTGAGAGCGCCATAAAGCGGCGGGAGTCAAGAGGATTGCACTACACGACCGATTATCCGGGGAAGGATGACAAGCATTTTCTGGTGGATACTGTTCTCAGATCTTTTTGAAGAAAGCGGAAGAATAGGTACTATAGGTCTCATAAGTCCTATAGTACCTATATTTCTGGCTATTTGACTTCCTGCCAGTCCCGGGCGTAGCGGAAGTCTATGCCGGGGGTACGGCCTGAGATTTTGGCAATGACGGGCATCATGCGTTTGTACTGGTTTCGGACTACCATTTTTCTTACCCTGTCGTAAAAGGGTTCGGGGATACCTTCGTTTAGAATTGCCTCTTTATCCATTCTTTTTTCAAGCATCATAAAAAGAAGAAGATCTACCGATTCATAACTGAAACCGAGGTCGTCCTCATCACTCTGCCCTTCCCAGAGATCTGCCGACGGGGCTTTTACAATAAGCTCTTCGGGAATACCCAGATGACGTGCAAGGCCCCTTATCTGGGTTTTATAGAGATCGCCAATGGGATTGACGGCTGACGCCATATCGCCGAACATGGTGCCATAACCGAGGAGCAACTCGGTTTTATTGCTCGTTCCGGCAACAAGTCGCCCATCTCGAGCTGAAACATCATAGAGAAAAACCATTCTGGTGCGGGCCATAATGTTGCCCCGACGCAACAGCTGACAGGAAGGTACTGTAGAGAAAAAAGCGTCCACAACCGGAGTAATGGAAACCTCTTCAGCCCGTATGCCAAGCTTGCGGATCATGAGTTCAGCATGCTCAAGGCTATCAGGACTGCTGGAGGCATAGGGCATCTTGAGCGCAAGAACATTGTCGGGGCCAAGCGCACGAACGGCAAGTTCACACACTACCGCTGAATCTATACCGCCCGAAAGGCCAAGCACAATGGAGTTGAAACCGAACTTACGTATCTCATTGAGAAGAAATGCCTTAAGAATATCCTCAACAATAGAGTAATCGAGATGGAGTTCCTGAACCTTCATACAGTGAGGGCATCTAAAAGTTAAACAGTCGCATAACAGCCCTGATCAGCAAAAAGACGGAAGTATTGACCGCCGCCACAAACAAGGCTGTATTTCGCAGGGCATTAACCGGAACGGGGACCTCGAAATCAAGCATGACCGCCAGACCGTTTTTACCGATCACAAGAGCGTAGCTTAGCGCAAGAAAAGCAAAAAGCCAACTCCAGCTTCCGATAAAATAAAAAAGCTCGAAAATCCATACGGGAGTCATAGAATAACAGAACACTGTTACCATTCCGGATTTTATTTTCTCGGAACGCTCCCTCGAAAGCAGATAAGCCGCTCCTCCCATCATAAGATAGAGTGCCGCAATATCGATCAGAAAATTTGCTATGGCAAAAATCATAGCAGGTCGAGGCTGGCCAATCAGAGGAAACTTGGCTATCTGCACAAGGGAAATTACAGGAGCGGCATAGTCCTTTAGAACGTTGAACTCATCGTTCGGGATGCCCTCTTTACGATCGCGCCAGAACTTCCTGTATCGGAACAAGAGTGTAAAAATCGCTGAAAAAAGTTCTTTAATACCCATAATGGTTATCGTCTAAGCCATTTTTCAGGATTCTGTTTAACCCGGCCTTTCCATATTTCAAAATGAACAACTGAGCCGCCTTCCGTCATTTTGCCCGAAAGCCCGACGAGCTGTTGTGACTTTATAAGGTCGTCCTTGGCCACATGTAACTGACCAAGATTTGCGTAGACGGTAAGGTAGGATTTAGGGTGCCGGATAATGACGATATTTCCGAAGGTCGGAAGAAAAGCTATCTGAACGACTTTGCCGCCCGACACTGCCCTTACCTGAGTATTGGCTGGAACGGTGATATCAATACCGTTATTGGTAGTGACGATTTTAAGATCCTTGTCCTCAATTGTTCCGAATTTGTGAGCGACAACACCATTTCGTACAGGCCATGGCAGGGAGCCTGCTGCATTGTCAAAATCAGCAGAAACTTTTTCAAGCTCACGCAATCCCGCTTCAGGAACAACGGTAACACTCTCCTTTTCAGGGGTTCTCGGCTCAGCTGGTTCCGACTGTTTTGTCTCTTTTCCGGCAATTACAGATTCCTGTTCCTGCACGAGACGTTTTTCGGGCTTCAAAGGCACTCGTTCCTTTTCATGATGTTGTGTTTCTCGACGTTTTTCAACAAGTCGCAACGCCTCCTGTCGTTTTGCTTCCTGCCGATTTGCCTCACGTTGCCTAATCTCTCGTTGCTTTACTTCCCGTTGCTTTGCGGCAACTCTCTGTGCCTCCCGACGCCTGGCCTCAGCTATTTTTTGCTGCCGGATGCTTTCAATCTCTACAGCCCGCTGTTCAGCAAGAATCAGAGACTCTATGCGTGATTGCAGTTGCGCACGTTTTTTCTGGACATCGGCCAGTTGTGCAGCAAATTCCTGCTTATTTTTTTTCAGGTTATCAAGCACCACCTCTTTTTCTTGCTTGCTCTTCGACCAGCTTTTTAACTGCTGCTCCTGCTCCCTGACCATTTCAGCTTTTTGCTTATAGGTTTGCTCGAGTGCAAGACGGTTACTTTCCAGCTTATGGGCTGCCTCTTGCAGTTCATCGACATTGTGGCGCACTGCTCTGGTAAAAAATCCCATGTACTGGGTACGCATAATGGCTTTATTTACTGAGCCTGAAGCAAAAACATGCTCAATATCCCTGCTTCCACCATATTTATAGACTGAAACAGCCGTTCTTCGGAAATCGTCGGAAACCCTGCCGTAAACCTGGCGATTATCCTGTATATCATGCTGCAGCCGATCAATATCCCTGTCAAGCTTTTCGAGGTAGTGCTGATTTTCGGTAATAATATGTTCAAGCATCAGAATCTGCGTGCGGATATTCTCAAGTGCTTTAAACGACTGTGATTCCTTACGCGTTGTGGTGTTCAGTTTTGTCTGGCAATCCTTCAGCTGCTGCTTAAGAACATTGAGATTCTGTTCTACGGCTGTGCGCTCTTTCATGATTTTCAGTATCTCGCGGTTTACCCTGGGTGCAGTTGCGGCATTGAGGGGCATAGAAGCCAGAAACATCAGCCACAAAGAGAGCAACTGCACTATAGGCCTCCGCAGAAACATCGAGAACAGGCGGGGCGAGACGATAAGGGTCATAAAAAGTCCTTGAGCTTGAATTCAAACGCTTTACAAAAACAGCGGCAACAGGAAAAAACATTGAGAACCGTTATAAGAACACCAGTTAAAGGTAAAGGATAAAAACCTTTTCTTCGCAAAGGGTTCTAAAAAAAATATTTTGTTTTGCGTGACCTGAAATAATTGTAAATATCGGTTTTTCATCAGCGCAATCACTACATGGACAAGCTTGTCATAAGAGGCGGTCGCCGGATCTCCGGCAGCATAACTGCCTCAGGGTCAAAAAACACCTCTCTACCGATCATTGCCGCAACACTGCTAACAGGACAGGGAACATTTACACTGCATCATATCCCGGACCTGAAGGATATTCTGACCTTTACCCAGCTACTGCATCACCTCGGGGTTGAAACCTCATTCTCTGGCAATACGCTCAAGGTTTCATCACGAAATGTAGAAAGTCTGCAGGCTCCGTATGAGCTGGTAAAAAAGATGAGAGCCTCAATCTATGTGCTCGGACCTTTGCTTACAAGGTTCGGCCATGCAAGGGTCTCGCTTCCGGGGGGATGTGCTTTTGGACCACGTCCAATAGACCTTCATTTATTGGCTATGGAAAAACTCGGAGCTACGATTACTATTGAAACCGGGTTTATCGATGCAACTGCTCCCTGTGGACGGCTCCGTGGTGGCCATATCGATTTTCCCATTTCGTCTGTAGGGGCAACAGGGAATGCCGTAATGGCCGCTGTGCTTGCCGAGGGAAGGACGACTATCAGCAATGCCGCAACAGAACCGGAAATTGAGACTCTCTGCAAATTTCTCATTGCCATGGGTGCCACCATCAAGGGCACAGGAACTACCGAGCTTGAAATAGAGGGGACCGATTCACTCAATGCGGTTGAATTTCATAATGTTTTTGATCGTATCGAAGCAGGAACACTGCTTGCTGCTGCAGCTATAACAGGGGGAGATATTACGGTAAACGGTGTTGAACCTGAGCAACTGAAAGCTGTTCTTAAAAAGTTTGTCCAGGCAGGCTGCAGTGTTGAAACAACCGTCAACAGTGTTACCCTGAAAAGCGGGGAAAAGCTTTTGCCGACTGATGTCACGGCAAAACCCTACCCATCATTCCCGACCGACATGCAGGCACAATGGATAGCGCTGATGACACAGGCAGAGGGAACAAGCCATATCATTGACAAAGTATATCATGAACGATTCAATCATATACCTGAACTGAACAGACTTGGCGCCCATATAGACATCCGCAAAAACCAGGCAATTGTTCACGGACCACAAAAGCTTTCGGGCACGAAAGTGATGTCGACCGATCTGAGGGCATCAGCCAGCCTTGTTCTTGCCGGGCTTGTTGCTGAGGGAACGACTGAGGTACTGAGGGTATACCACCTTGACCGGGGATATGAGAAGATTGAGATGAAACTGAACAGCCTTGGAGCTGATATCAGCCGTGAAAAGTATAACGAGTTTTAACTACCGCCGGAAAAAAGATTATTGTTTTGCATTTTACAAACGAAACGTTATATTGACTTCCTCTAAAGCCAAGCATTGAGGGCCCTTAGCTCAGTTGGTCAGAGCAAGCGACTCATAATCGCTGGGTCGTAGGTTCAAGTCCTACAGGGCCCACTGGTTGTGAAATAACAAGTACCTGGCGTGTTCGTCTAGTGGCCCAGGACATCGCCCTCTCAAGGCGAAGATCACGGGTTCGAATCCCGTACACGCTACA
>CAIVSG010000011.1 GCA_903908555.1 uncultured Chlorobiaceae bacterium
ACGAGTTGATTCTCAATAAATTACCGCTCGATACTCAAAAACTGTCCGCTTAAAAGGCCATAATGCGCTATGGGAGTTTAAGAAATCCTTTGGCCCAATAAAATAGCCAACCAATTATTTCATGCAAAGCTGTTTCTGATTCAGCAAGCGATGCTCCATTGGGCAGATAGCTTAAAACCGTTAACTCCGGAGTATCATCCGTGTGATAATCCACCCTGAAAGGAATAACCTTAAAGCCTACCTGTTCAAATTGAAAACGAGCTCTTTGCATATGAAAGGCGCTGGTGACAAGAATAATACTCTTTGCCCTGCCATGTCCAACATCTAGCAACTTTGCTGCAGCCAGAGCCTCATCTGCTGTATTACCAACGTTTCCTGTTAAACGCATCGCACGCTGTGGAACACCGAGCAGGAGAGCCCTACTGACCAACAAATCACCTTCGGAAACATTCTGGGAGTGCCATGGAATATGTTCTCGCGTAAAAACAACCACAGGAGCTTTACCGGCTTTGAAAAGGTTAATGGCTCCTTCAAATCGATCAACGTCCCCAGCCCACTCTCCTAAGGGTTCGCCTTTAATCTGGTGAAGCATACCACCCAACACCACAATGGCATCGGCTTTACCAACAGAACTCACAGGTGCTCGCCTGAGTGGACCTTCAACTAGGCGCATCACTGCGTCACTAACAATGGGTAGACTGAACAGGCAGAGTACCAGAACGCCAAACCAGAGGAATAACCGTTTGCGCAGAAGAAGACCAGCAAGCAAACACAAAAGGCTGAATCCTAAGGGAAGAAGGAGTATGGGGAGGATTTTGTTGAGAAGAAGCATTTTTTTTGTGCTGAGGACTAAAGTTAAATTGTTGAGTTAAGATAAGAAAAATGGCTTTTTAGTGGCATGCTGAAAAACCTGATATATTTGAAGTTGAGGGGTTTAAATTTTAAACTTTTTTGGGTGATGAAAATGGACAAATTACACCCTCAATCACTGTATTAAGCACTAAAATCTGACATTATTATAACCACGTCCGTGCTGGTAATAATCGGATAAGGCTCTTTCTAAGTGTTGAGTGAACAGGGCTTAGATGAAAGGAATGAGTTCTGAGATTCAAAACCTTGGACTGTTAGCTTTAAAGAGGAAAATGGATTCTTCGCCGATACTCGGAATGACATGGGTTGGGGTTAGAGGCCGGTCAGTATATGGCGGGTTTTTGGTTTTAGGGATTGGAGGTAGGATTTGATGTAGTCGATGTGGGCTGTGGAGGGAGGATCGGTGGCGGGACGCCAAGTAGATACGCGAACCATTATGTTATCGGGGATGTCGCCGATGAGAATTCGCGGGACTTCTTGAAATCGCTTTATCATGGAAATGTTTTCCCTAAGAGTGGCGTCGTGTATTCCTCCAGTGACTCTCCAATAGATGACATCTTCGATGGTATCTCCATAACGACCTGAGAATGTAACAAAATCAATCTTTTGTCCACCTACCATTGCTGAACCATTCAGTGCCTTGGTAACCTCTAATCCTTGAGCATCATAGCACCCTTCCTGAGGGTGCCCTGCTCGATGAAAACCATCATAGCTCCAAGTCATCAGGACTGAAACAACCTTTCCACCGGTACTTTTATATATTTGAGAAGCAACGAGATCGTATGCAGCATTCTGGGTACTAGGACTCACTGTTGACCCAGAGATGGGTTTCCAGCCTTCGGGTTGCTGCTTTAAAAATGTTTGCAAGTCAGGTTTAGCAGCATCAGAAGGTTGCTGGCGTATCTGCACCAAGATCTCCGAGCCAATGAGCATGAGACAAAAGACTATTGTGAGAAGAGACGGTTTAGTCAGTTGCATGACGAGTCCCCACAGAAGGCGTTGTCGGAGAGAATACGAAAAGCAGTAACTTATCCAGAAGTGTAAGGAGCAAAAGGGCCAGTACAAAAACAACAACACCTACTGTCTCATGAAAAATACTTTGGGCAAACCAATCACCAACGTACCAGGTTGCAAGTACCACCAGCATCACCCTCATAAAATTGGTAAGAACCGCCACAGGAATAATACAGGCGACCATTATGGCAATATGCCATGGTTTTCGATTAACCCCCTCCCTGAGATAGAGAATAGATAATGCCGTTAAAGAAAAAATGGAATTCATACCAGAACAGTCTTTTGTCACTGTGGCACTATATTGACCAAAATAGAGGGTGACACCGTTTGCGATAACTGGCAGAATTGTTGCACTGAGCACTTTTGCTGAAAACGCAGCTAAAGTGATAGCCAATTCGGAAGATAAAAGCGAAGGCCCAATAGAGCCAAGGATAATAATAACGATACCTGCGCAAGAAATGAAGTATGCTGAACGCAAACAATCAGGAGGGGCAAAAGATGCAACAAATGCTGAAGCAATAAAAAACATCCCTAAAACCTCAACAACTAATGAAGTTATTAATCCACCGGCTAAAAAGATAAAACATCCAACTACAAATAATAAAGACCCTATCAATGGATGGCCTAGGGCACTAAAGCTGAGCGTTTCAAGAATACTTCTACGCTCCATCCATAACACAGCAAAAAGTGTCGGGTACAACAACAACAGGTCATTTCCAACAGAAAGAAAGATGGTGTATTTTACTACTGAATGCGACATAACAGCTACAAATAGTAGCCATGAAAACCAGGAAGCCTGAGCTTTGAGGATCATAAACCGATAAGGCGCTTTGTCGCAATTACAAGAGCAAGAACACAGAAAGAAAATAAGAGGACAGGTATAAAACGCATATTCTGCGTCAGCTTCCTAAATGGGGTGAGATGAAAGATAGAACTGAAAAGAACACCAAAAGAAAGACCGGAGAGTACCGACAGAGCTACGATCCATTCTGGGGTTTTGGTCCATATAAGCATCATCTGATAGCCAAGAATGAAAACAACTCCAGCGGCTACAGAGTAAAGAAAATACCGTATATAAACAGGAGGCTTATATGCCAGATTCAATATTTCATCTTCATGCTGACCGTCAACTTCAACAGATTTAACATGCTTCGACTTATATGATATAAAAGGATACCAAGACTTACCAAGAAAGAGCCGCATCCAAAATGTAAGGAATAACACAGAAAATGTATATGCTGCCCCAAGCACTATGGCAAGCTCAATATTCTGTGAGTCCCTTTCGACTATGCTTTTCGTATCAACCGTCGGCAGTGGAACCAATTGCCCATCGCCCTTTTTGCTTTTTGCGACAGGGGCAAAGGCACCGAAATAGGTGATTTTGGATGCATCAACTACATCCTTCATTTTTTTTCCGAATTCCGCATTTCGAAGTTGTGAGCTGGTAATATTGCGTGCGGTCTGAATCGCGGCATTCCCCAGAAGAGGAATAGGCACTGAACTTCGCAACATCAACACCATAGCAAACTTATCCTCAACACGCATAAGAATCGGCACATTCGGCTTTGCATTGCTCAAAATACGAGCAATCGCCGGCTGCATCTGATCGGTTGACTGCGTCTGGGGAACTTGTTGAAACTGAAGCTTTTTAGCTTTTATCGAATCAACCAATTGCGGAAGCGAAGCTCCATTACCCGCAGCGAAATTAAGAGACTGAAGAAACGGAACATCAACGACGGGCATCAGAACCTGCTCATAGACGAGCAACTTACGCTCTCCGAAAATAAGAGGGTTTTGTTTAATAACAGATTGCAATGCATCATCGGAAAGAGGCTTAACTGAAGAAAGCATACTCTTTTCAGCCATCCCAGCAAGAACCTGACGACGTGCTTCATGCAATGTCAATACAAACTCAGGAGAACGGTCCATCTTCTCCGCCACAGCCTTTTGGGCAAGCAACTCACCTCTCACCAAACCAGCTAAAATAGCACGTTCCTGATTACGCCGAACCTCTTCACTGACACCGGGAGTGGCAGTACGTTCATACAGCATTGTTACTTCACGTTGTGTAATTTCTACACCATTGACTACCGCAGCAATTCGGGAAGGATCTTTCTTCTCAGGTTCTTGAGAGCACCCGACAATCGTAAATGCTAAAAGTAGAAAGTAAAAAAATGATTTCACACAAAAGGACTAAAGTTAAATGATACTTTCACAGACAAAGCACTAACAAATGACAATCTATCCACATAAGAACAAAATCACCAAGCACTAGGAGAAAAGTTGTGCAAATCATTAATAACAACCACCACCGCTATCGAAGTATATCTGATCGTTATTCTTACTAATGAATCTGTTGACACAAAGGGTATTATAACCACTCATCAGAACATAATCAGAACCTTTAAAAACCGTATCAGCTAATATATTAAAACGCATTATTTACATCAAGTACAAATAATGCGCCAAAAGCGCATAACCCGAAATTAGCAGACTTTTAAAGTCTTTTATAAATAGGGTTTAACTTCCGATATTTGTCGCTTATACCTCTCCCATAAACTTTTATCGAAATACATATACGTCTCATAACATTAACATTTGCGGGTGATCTGCATCAAAGTAAGACAACAAGTGATCACACTCCTAACAGAATAGGTCAAGGAATAATCCGGTTTCAGCTCATTATACTCATTTAGTCAAGCTTAAATTTTCACAACATCTTACCTGTATTATATCTAAAGACCTCAGCCTTCATCTTTTTACGAAATGCCGAATAATCGATACCAAGCCAAATGTCTAACCTTATCCATCCAGTGATTCGAGGCGCTACTGTTGCAATAATATATCCAATATCTTTAAAGAAGGATCCCCTCTCGATGTACGATATGTTTATTCGAACTTTCTCTGGATAGATAACGTGATCATTGAAGGCTTTCTGGTTATTAACTTGTTTTAGTAGTTGCGCTTCGTCATTGAAGATAAGTGTTGCTGGTCCAGTAATGCCGGGCAAAAGTTCGAGTATCTGACGGTCACTGCCTTGTAATAGGTCACTATAGCCGGGAACGTCAGGGCGGGGTCCAACAAATGACATTTTTCCTATCAGAACGTTCCATAACTGCGGGAGTTCATCGAGTTTGCAGCGACGAAGCACTCGACCTACATTTGTAATTCTGGAATCTGTTGCTGTTGTAATGCTACCCAATGCATCTGCCCCCGCAACCATTGTCCTGAATTTATAGCATTTGAAACATTTGCCATGCCTACCAACCCTGATTTGAGTAAACAACACCGGACCACTTGAAGTCGCTCTTACAAGAGCAGCAACTCCAACTATAAGAGGCGAAAGGACTACCAGACCAAGAAATGAAACTGTATAGTCAAATATCCGCTTAGGAATCCACCAGCTCCTTTTAAAAGGAATTCGCTTAACTGCACTCATAAGACAGGAGTATAGACCGGCCAATTGGTTTGTTCTGCCAAATCAATAGCCAAGGCAGGTTTAAACTCCTGCAGCATCTTTTTAAACTTTGCCTCAAAACCCTTGCGTCCCAGACCCTGATGCAAGCGGGTTTTCAGGGGCAGGGGAAACGTAAGATGCGAAAACTCATCAGGATCAAATTCGTAGGGATGGCAATAGGCCACAAAAGCCTCACCCCCGGCAAGCGTTTTCTTAACTGCATACTGAATGAATAGCCATGGCAAAAGGCGATGATATCCCCCGCCAGCCACTGGAAATCTCTGACCAAGCATCTGCAGTGTCGTCAAAGGCAGTTCAACAAGTTTGAGACCGGAAGGCAGATTCACCATCACTGGTTGCGGTGGCCAGTCGGAGAGGCCAAAACGTGCCATAACCCCTGGATTGATACTCGCATCGTAAACAAAACCCTCTTCTGCCAGAACATCGAGAGCCCAAATGGAGTCCTTGACAAGCGAAAAGCATGGTGCACGATAACCCTTCACCGGCACTCCTGTCAACGCCTCAAGCTGACCTTTGGAACGCTGCACATCCTCACGAAACTCAGCAGGTGAAAGCCTGAAGAGATCGACATGACCATACCCGTGTGATGCTATCTCATGCCCTTCAGTCGCAATTCGCTTCACACATTCTGGAAACTTTTCGGCAAATTTTCCAAGAATAAAACAGGTAACCTTGACATCTTCAACTTCAAGCAGATCAAGCAAATACTCCATATTTCGACCCGAACGGCCGGTAATCGGCAGATTCGTATCAATGGTTGATTGTGCCCAATCTTCTACATCGACTGTACAAACAAAACTCATCTACTTCTCCTGACCAGATTTCACTCTTGCTATATCAATTTCTACACTTTCGCCACTCTTAACCGAGAACAGGAGAGTGGATTGGGCTCCAACTTCCAGATGCAAATCCACAGGTATGCGCTCAAGATCAATATCACTCTGGTTCTCAACCACAATACTCTTTCCGTTGATCAAAACGTTAACCCGGCGCGTCTTTAGGCTGAGCACTTCACGCCAGTATTTGCCGATCCCAAAAAGAGTATCTATATAAAAGTCACCATTAAAATTTGCAAGCACGGTGCGAAGCATATATTCCGTAAATCGCGTACAGGCCTGCCCTTCAAACTGACGCATGTGCTGATGGCACATATAGACCATTGGTAATCCGAGACGCTGAGAACGATGGAGCCAGAAAAGCAGCATGGCCACATGATGGATATGCTGAGGATCACCAGGATATCGCGACGTCAGCTCCACAGCTTCTGTGCCTCCTGGATGGTGTGGCGGCGGCTGATAAAGAACGTTATCGATAGCACCGATATCCGAGCCGCTCAAAACCTCACACCCTGCGGCCTCAACCGCTCGAGGGGTATCAGCATCATTGCAACGCCCCGGCTTAGCCCATGTACGGGGAGTAAACGAAAAAAGGCGCTCAGACCATTGCCGTGCCTCAAGAGCATTGTCCCGCTGTTCTCCGAATGAAGAGATATCACTCCCAATCCAGGGATAGCTCCCGGCACCCATACGTGCATGCGACTTCCATGCATTCCCAGACGCAGCAGAGGTCGCAGTGTCATAATGGAGGTGTCCGTGATTACCGAGCTCCAACACAAAAGGTTTATGGGACACAGCCGGATATGCACAGCTATGGCGAAGCTCCACCCTCTCCTGCAGCCATCGGATAAAACGGGGAATTTCCGATGCACCCCGATCAACTCCATAGTGCTGAGCCCACTCTGTGGCGGCAGCTCCATCAAAGGAAAGGCGTGTAGAGAGACACATCGTTTGCGGGAAACAATATCTTGTAGCCAGACCCAGCGCACTCTCCAAGCCCTCGATTGACTGAAGGGTAGAGGTATCGTATAGATCCATATCCCCACGCCATGCAAACGCACTCCGCCTGCCACCAGGATATCGGGTAATGACAGCACGATCAATTGCAGCATCACCCCCCAAAAGACACCCGTCGTATTCGATAGGGATTCGTAAAAAGGCACCACCCCAATCGACCGTAATCTCAATGCTTCCTGCACTGCTATTTGCGTCAGGACAAAGCCCCCAAGTTGATCGTATCACAGAGCCAGCAGGGATTGGCCCTATGGAGCGACCAGAACCTTCGCCAGCAATCCACGATGCTGGTGCCGATATCCTGATATTCACCGGCGTTTGCGTAGGAGCGATGGAGTGATTTCCGACAACCACCTCAAGCTCAAAAGGCACTCCAACCCAGAGCACCCCAAGACGATAGCATGGCTTTCGCTCAATAAAAGGCGCTTCAAGCGTGACAACAAGTTCCGGATTTGCAGAGGGAGCTGGACCTGTAAGATTAAGCTGCGTATAAGCAGTAGTAAGAAGCGTCCGCTCCCAATGGCGATTGACAATTTCTATCAACAGAAGCAACGATCCAATAGCAACAACAACCCCCCAAACAGTTCCGCTAAACAACAGTAACACAAGACCAATAAGTGCCGATGCGGACTCAAGCCAAAAACGTCCTATATGCACCCTCTTCGCTGCAAACTCCCAGACTACATTACAGAGATACATGGCCCAACCAACACGCCATCGGGCAAGAAAGAAAAATCGCGACATCCCCACCAGTGCGAGCAATACTGAACCAAAAAAAAACAAAAGTAAATTCATGTAAAGGGATCCCATGTCGGCACATGATCAGCCTCACCCTTCGCCATAGCTTCAAGCAGATCGGCATACCGCTCCAGAATCTCCCGCTGCACAATGTTCTTACTGATGAACCTATATCCAGCCTCCCCCATCTCCCTGCACTTCTCGGGATCAGCTGCAGCATCAACCACTGCCTTTGCCAACCCTTCATGATCGAATGCCGGGACAACAGTGCCAGCACCGAAGCGAGTGATCAACTCAGCCTGAATGCCACCCATAGCCGCAAGTATCGGCTTATGAGCACCCATGTAGTCAATAAACTTATTTTCGAAATAGATGTGAATCAATGGACTTTCAAACAGCGTCATTATCCCCGCATCAGCTCCCTTCAAAATCGAAGGTATCATGGATTTCGGAACCGGATCGTGAAAATGAATGTTCTCAAGACCAAGTTGCTTCGCCATAGCCATAGCTCCTGCCTTGCTCTGACCGGAACCAAACAGATCAAAACGGATATCCGGACGCTCGCGCAAAAGAGATGCCGCCCGGACAATAACCTCAACTGCAGTA
Source organism: uncultured Chlorobiaceae bacterium (assembly GCA_903908555.1). Taxonomy (GTDB): domain Bacteria; phylum Bacteroidota; class Chlorobiia; order Chlorobiales; family Chlorobiaceae; genus Chlorobium. The sequence continues at coordinate 8,557 of CAIVSG010000011.1, forward strand.
ACCTCTGCATGAATCCCAGTATAGATCGCGACAAACTTCTCTCCCCATCCGTACCGCTCCCTCACCACTTCCCGTGTCCCCGGCTCCAGGCGAAAGGCATCCTCATCAAACCCATTAGGAAAAAGGTCTAAACGTTTCTGGTCAATCCCCTTTTTAAGCAGCTCCACTTTAATACCAGGAGTTAAACTTACTATTCGCTCCGCACCGAAATAGAGTGTTCCTGCCAATGCCTGAATCGGAACTGCCTGCCATGGAGCAATAGCCCCTTTTACCACCAGCGCATCAGGCCATAAATCACGAACTTCGAGCAAAAAAGGCTTTTTCCACCTGCGCGCAAGACGCAGCGCAGAATATCCAACAAACATAGGCTGTATACTCGCCAAAATCACGTCAGGAACTGCCAAACGACATCCATACCAATAAGCTGACCAGGCAAAGCTCACGTAGGTTTTCAACCTATTCTG
>CAIVSG010000012.1 GCA_903908555.1 uncultured Chlorobiaceae bacterium
ATACGGTCTACCAAAAGGGCATAAAGCTTTGCAATAAAGATAAAAAGAATCTTGAAAAAAGACTGATACGTTCAAACGACCTAAGGTGGTGGGATATAAGCATCAAGCCTAAAACGGTATTTTTATAATGACTGCGTCCCTTAGATAGTAAACGATAAAGGCGCATTTCCATGCGCCTTTATCGTTTGTGGTTCTCCGTTAGGAAAGCTTGTTTTTGATCCAAAGGATATTGATTGGTATATGATGTCATCGCAGTACCGCGATACCCTTCAGGTCGATCATGTCCAATAAGCGCTTGGCGGCTCAGTCGGGCTCCTTTTTTATCACGTTATGCACCTAACATGCGTTGTTGTCTGGGAGCGCCGAGCCCCAGTTTGGCACTTAATGCTGAATACTTTTTACTTCACAACTTATCCCTCATCATTTTAATATCCCGCTCAAGTTCCCGAAGACTCTCTTCCTGCTGCGGCTCTTTCTGCGCATCCTTGTATTTATTGTATTCCAGTGCTGACTTTTCAAGCGCTATCTGGTGACTGATTTTACCTGCATGAGTAAGAAGTTCACGACCATTGAGCTGAATAATTGCATCCAACCGCTGAATCCAGTCTTTCATGTACATCGGAGTACGCTGTTGCGCCATCACCTCAGCGAAAGCAAGGTATTGCTCCACCAGTAAGCCAAGCAATGTGATTTCACCTTCATTAAGGTAATTTTTTGCAATGCCCGCGTCACCCTTCCGGACAGGTACTCCTTCTTTAGCAAAGGACTGCATTCCCATAAGCGGCAGTGACGCATCAGCGCGACGATAAATCAGCTCTGCTGCTGTCTGCACACTAATTGCCCACAGTAACTTATTCTGCACCACCTTAAAAAAGTAAATGGTTTTTTCATCTTTGGGATCATAATCAATGCTGGTCGTGTAGATATCTTTGATTTTCTGGTAAAAGAAACGTTCCGACAACCGTATCTCGCGGATTCGTTCTTGCAGTTCCTTGAAATAGTTCATTGAACTGCCGCTCTTGAATCGCTCATCATTCAGAGCAAAACCTTTGACAATGTATTCCTTGAGCCGCTGGGTGGCCCAAATGCGGAACTGCGTACCCTGAAGTGATTTTACGCGATAGCCGACCGAGATAATCACATCAAGATTGTAATATCGAACATCATAGTTTTTCCCGTCAGCTGCAGTTGTCCGGAAATTCCGGACAACTGCGATTTCATCCAGTTCGCCCTCAGTGAAGATGTTGCGGATGTGCTCCGATATGGTCTTTTTGCTCTTGCCGAACAGTTCAGCCATATGCGCCTGCGTCAGCCAGACCGTTTCATCCTCAAGACGTACATCTAATTTTATTTTACCGTCTGGGGCAAGGTAGATGAGCAGTTCAGAGTTGTTCATTTGGTTTTGATCACCCTTGGTTATTCCCGGGAGCGCCGAGCCCCAGCGCTCCCGGAAAAGTCTTTCTCACGCATACTGTTGCACTACCTCTGACTACCGGTGTAGAGTCGCCAAAGCATTGAGAACTGGTTAGCTCTATTTTGGATCGTACATAAAGACGTTAAATATACGCATTTTTTTTGCTTACCCCTTTAGGTCAATGAGGGGCATGAATAGGGCTATGTCTATCAGCTACAAGTTAACATACACGATGCACATGAAAACTCATGAAACTGCACCCGTTAACGGTTATTCTGTTTCTGCCTTTGAATTATTTCCTCGCTCAAGGAGTTGGTATGGTATAACGTTCATTGTTTACCATTCAGAAAATCGGCTCATTTTTCAAAAGGGAAACGTCATGCTGCAGCTCTTTTCACCAACCACAATAGGTTCACTCACGCTCCGTAATCATCTGGTGATGGCACCGATGACCCGCAATCGGGCAACAGGCAATGTTCCCGGCGAGCTCATGGCTGAGTATTACGCCCAGAGAGCTTCTGCCGGGCTCATAATCACTGAAGGCGCATCTCCTTCTCCAAACGGGTTGGGTTATCCAAGAATACCGGGAATATTTTCAAGTGAGCAGATAGATGGATGGAAGCTTGTCACCAAAGCAGTTCATGCTAAAGGTGGAAAGCTGTTCATCCAGTTAATGCATGGAGGACGAATAGGTCATCCTCTCAATTTACCTGTTGGTGCACGTGTGCTGGGGCCATCAGCAGTCGCTGCTGCAGGTGAGATATACACCGATGCCGAGGGTATGAAGCCGTATGTCATACCGCAGGCGATGAGCGATGAAGATATCAGGAGCACTATTGAAGAGTTTGCACAAGCCGCGAGAAACGCGATTCAAGCGGGTTTTGATGGCATAGAGCTGCATAGTGCAAACGGCTATCTGCTTGAGCAATTCATCCGCCCTACTTCCAATCAGCGCAAAGATCACTATGGCGGCACTATTGAGAACCGTTCTCGCTTTGTGCTCGAAGTCGCTGACGCGGCGAGCAAGGCCATCGGCAAGGAGAGGGTTGGCATACGCCTCTCGCCTTACGGCATTTTCAATGATATGCCGCTCTACCCGGCTATGGAGGCTGAGTACACCTATATTGCACAGCAGCTTAGTGTCCGCGGTCTGCTCTACATCCACCTGGTCGATCACTCATCGATGGGTGCGCCGGAAGTACCTGCCTCAATCAAAGCAACGTTCCGTAACGAGTTTAATGGCAAGCTGATCCTTTCTGGCGGCTATGATGCCGCTCGCGCGGAGAGTGATCTGGCAGAGGAAAAGTGTGATCTGATAGCTGTGGGGAGGCCGTTCCTTGCCAATCCTGATCTTGTTGCGAGATGGAAGTCCGGTGCCGCGCTCAATGAAGCTGATATGACGACGTTCTATTTGTCTGGGCCGAAAGGGTATACCGATTATCCAGAGTTGAGTTAATAAACTTCCAAAGGAATATCCATGAACAAACGAACCATTAGTAGGCTGGCACTACTTTCAATTACTGCCGGTGCCCTTATAACAGGGTGTAGTCCAACCATTCGGGTTGAAGCACCTGATAAACCTATTGTGATCAATATGAACATCAAAATCGATCACGAAATCAGGATAAAGGTTGACCGTGAACTCGACTCCCTGCTCGACAATAAAAAAGGCTTATTCTAACCTGAAGAAACGGAACAATGAAAACGATACAATCCATAGCGTTAAGGGTAGTGGTAACCATGATGCTGATGATAGGCCTTGCCACATCCGCTTTTGCACTTGACCTCGAAACAGCCCGCTCAAAGGGATTAGCCGGAGAGGTTGACAACGGACTGCTTTCCCTGCCTCCCGGAGCTTCGACTGACGCCCAGGCAATGATTACAACTATTAATAATTCCCGCCGGGCGGAGTATGCAAAAGTTGCGGCTCAAAATAATCTTGCGCTTGATGTGGTTGGCGGGATAATGTTCCAGAAGATCTATTCCCGTCTTCCGGCAGGCACATGGGTGCAGGTCCAGGGGAAATGGACAAAAAAGGCACAGTAATGCCGCAGAATAAGCCGCTGTGAATTGGACACTGCGTATCCTCCTTGCCCTGTTTCTGCTGCTGGCGCTGATGCCGGCAGTGGCTTGGCTGTTCTTTCCATGGTATGCACAGCCGCTGATTGACCGTCTCCTTGAGGGCAAGCCGTTTCATGTTGAAGTTTCCGGTGTAGGTCTGCCGGATTTTACCGGGGTAGGGTTTCGCTCGATAAAAGTGCGCTTTATCACCCCCCCCGATGACTGCAGTGATGAAGCTACCTATACGCTTTCACTCACGAACGGTTTGCTCTCTTGGCATGTCGAAAACCCCGATACCTCTGGTGCACGACCGCTGCTGCCGAACGTTCTCAATACAGCCTTCACCATAGAAGCCGATTCCATCAAGGTGAAGCCGGATCCGGAAGCCTTTACCTTTGGTGACCGTAAACCACGGATAACGGTCAACATGGAGCTCTCCCGCAAGAATGGGTTCACCCTCTCATTGAGGCCGCTCTCAGCTGCCTACAACATCAATGGAGCTACGGTTACCCGTGAAAAACTCCGGCTTGAAGAGGTGAACTTCAAAGTCAGACTCAATGCTGCAGACCAATGGCAGCAGGGAATGGATACTCTGCGTGTGGCAAAACTCTTCAGTGATGGAGTGCCATCACCGGTGAGCAATTTCAAGGCGCTGTTCGGCTCAAAACGCGACCCACTCAAACCCTGTACTCTCACGCTCACCGGCTGCTCAGTAGAGCTTTTTCATTGGAACGCCTCATCGCAGCGCATCGACTACGACCTGAAAGAAAAAAAGTCCCGATTCACCCTCAGCCTGGCCGAAATACCGCTCGTGGAACTTCCCGGGTTCAACAGGGGGGGCAGCAACACACCCTCAGCTACTGGTCGGGTAAGCGGATTCATTCCCATCGAATTCCAGGACTCAACGGTGCTCGTGCGTAATGCGCTCGTTATTGCCGGAAAGGGCACAAGAATAATCTACTACACCAAAGAAAAAAAGCCCTTGCTCTCACTTGATCTGGGGGTTGGTGAGCTGCTGAATAAACTCAATGCCAAGGTAACACTCAGTAGCCGTGGCAATAAGCTTTCGGGGCTTGCCATGAGCAACCTCTCGGCGACACTGCTCGGAGGAACAGTCTCCTCAACGCCAGTCAGTTTCGACCCGTCAGCGAATACTACCATCTTGACCTTAAAGCTGGACAAGATCAAGGTACTTGACCGGGTGCGTCTGCACGGCGATTTCAAGGGCTCTCTCAACGGTACGGTGAGCGGAACCATTCCACTTACCATTGAACAAAAAGGACTCTCCATCCGGAATGCACATGTAGGCTCCTCCGGAGGCGGCACCATTACCGTTGCACCCCCTTCAAAACGACAATCGACGAGCGAACGGATTTTCGGCTCGCAGAAACCGGATGCCGACTATACTTTTAATGAGCCTGACCTTGTGTTTAGCCGTTCGTTCAACGGGAGCACCACCATCAGGTTCAGCATGAAAAATCTTCTCCGTAAAACTGAAGGCGGCGAACTGCTGCTTCTCTCACCAAAAGGTACCCTTTCACTCGGCTATGACCGTCTGAATCCCGACATTGCCTCGCTTTCGGATTTCAGCGCAGAAATTTTTGGAGGCTCGGTCACTCTCCACCATATTGATTACGATATGCAAAAAAAAGAGGGGAAAACCGAGCTGCAGCTCGACAACATTCCGCTGCAGAAACTGCTCGACCTGCAGGGCACAAAAAAGCTCTATGCAACGGGGACCGTCCGGGGATCCATCCCGGTAAAAATGAAAAACGACGTGTTTGAAATCACTAATGGGGGTATGACTGCCGAACAGTCAGGTCAGATTATTTACGCCACCACACCTGAAGAACGGGCTGCAGCAAACCAGGGACTCCGCACCACCTACGAAGCGCTGTCAAATTTTCTTTATGTACAGCTGTTATCTTCGATTAATATGGCGCCGGATGGAAAATCAGCCATCACCATCCAGCTTAAGGGTACAAACCCCGACTTTCAGAGCGGACGTTCCATCGAGCTGAACCTCAATGTTGAACAAAACCTGCTTGATCTCATGCGCAGTCTCTCAATTTCCTCAAATGTCGAACAGATTATCACCGAAAAGGCACTGAACATGCAAAAGAAGTAAAATGATAATGCTTATTACAACAAGTCAGATTGTCGATATTTTGATCAGCACCGCGCTTCTTCTGAATGGAATTCATAACAATCGCGGTATTGAAGTAAAGTCAATCCAGTCTCCCTGACTCAGCCTGACGTTTGAGATTATCATTCGCATAGATCACAACTTCAACCCGTCGGTTCTGCTTGCGACCCCATTCGGTATTGTTTGTCTCAATCGGCCTGGAATCACCATAACCTACCGGAGATAACCTCTGACGTGATACACCGTATGTCGTAAGAAGATTAGCTACAGAATCCGCCCTTTTTTCTGAGAGTGTCTGGTTTGAATCTCTGTAACCGGTATTATCGGTATGCCCCTCAATCACAAGACTCGTGTCATGATAGCGATTGAGAATACGGGCAAGTTTATCAATCTCATACCTGCTTGTCGAGGTTAAGGTTGCAGATCCGGTTGAAAAGAGGATACCGGAATCAAAGATAACCCTTATCCCTTCGCCTTCACGTACAACTCTTGCACCTTTGATATCGTGGCCGATTTCAGCAGCTTGCTTGTCCATATAATTACCAATTAGCGCTCCACCCGCACCGCCTATAACTGCACCAATGATTGCCCCCTGAACAAAATTACCGTGTCTGCTGCCGATAATTCCTCCGATAATACCACCGCTGGCAGCTCCAATGTTTGCGCCCCTTCCGGCATTGGTAGATGATTCGCATCCCCAGGTAAACGTCGTCATTGCAAGAATAAGCAGGATGACTAACGGTTTGGCATGTTTTTGTATCTGTATCATAGCGGAAAATCTTGTTTGTTAAAAAAGAGGGGAAAAATAAGTGATCTCCATTCGGAATACAATTACTGCTGCTCAAGCCAGCTCTTGCTTGAACCTCGATAAAAATATGATCTCATAAAGTTACAAAGAAGCCGGGTAAAAGAAATTGTATTAGAAGCGAAAAAATTCAATATCAAATCTCATTTTAACAGGGCAGCATCTGTATCTATAACCATTAAAGGCATTAAAAAATCACCGAAAGGAACGTTTATTTCCCTTTGATATAACCTGACGTTGCAGGGAGCAATGCTTTGCTGACCAATTGATGCATGGTATCAATCGTATATACACTATTGTTTATAATATCGTCAGAGACCAAGGGTTATCAGGTCATGAATATGAACCATGCCGACCGGATGCTGTTCACTGTCGCAGACCAGAAGCTGTGTGATCCGATAGGTTTCGAGGATATCAAGACACTCTTTGGCCATAGTGTCGGTTGAAACTGTTTTTGGGTTTGCTGTCATGACTGAGCCTGCACTAAGGGTGAGAAACTCTTTTCCGCTTTGCACAAGGCGGCGAAGATCGCCATCCGTAAATATGCCCCTCAAGCGTCCTTCTTCATCGACAACAGCACTTACCCCGTATCGTTTCGAGGTCATTTCAAGAATCAGGTCGGTGACAGAGGCATTTTCTTTGACGAATGGTACTGCGTTGTCTTTTGCCATGATATCCGTAACTTTTACGGTCAGCCTTCGTCCGAGTGATCCTTTTGGGTGGGTGAGCGCAAAATCTCTCTGGGTGAAATTCTTCTGCTGCATCAATACGATGGCCAGAGCATCTCCCATGGCAAGCATTGCTGTGGTTGACGTGGTCGGGGCAAGGTCGTAAGGGCAGGCTTCCTTTTCTATGTCGGTATCAAGTGTAATATGGGCGTTCAGGGCAAGAAACGATCGTTTATTGCCGGTCATGGCAATGATCGTTGCACCGATCTGCTTGAGTGCGGGGATTATAAAATTAAGTTCTTCCGTGGTGCCGCTTTTGGACAGGCAGATAACAACATCATCCTGGCTGACGATACCAAGATCTCCATGAGCAGCATCTGCAGGGTGAAGAAAAAGGGCTGTTGAACCGGTGGACGACATGGTTGCTGCAATTTTCTGGGCGATAATACCGGATTTCCCCATGCCGGAGATAATGATTTTTCCCTTGCATGTGGCAAGCAGCATGACCGCATCGGAAAAACTGTGGTCAAGCCGTTCCGCTATCTGTTGAATGGCACGAGCTTCCTGTTCCAGGATTGTTCTTCCTGTTTGCGTAATGTGATGGTTCGGGGATGTAGTATTCATGGTATCGTGATGAATATGCGCTTCAATAAAGAAAAGAAAATCAGTTACTCTTTTTATAAAGTGTAATATCGGCTAAATTGGGTAATTACCATTTGGTTTACTAATCATAACGTTATTGAAAATGAATTTTGATTCGATGAGCTGGGTTCTCGTGATGGCGTTATCCCTTTCGGTCTTTTCCTTTTTTATTTTTTTGTTCTACAAGTTTATAGGGTATATGAAAAGAGAGCAGAACCTGGAAATAGAGTCGTTTAAGGATTCGCTGATTGATAAGGATAATCCTGTGGGTCTGCATGGTGATGAACTTGAAAAACTTAAGGAGCAGCAGGCGGAAGCCCAGCGCCATCTTAAGGAGGTTATATCAAGAATTCCTGTTATTCAGAAAGATGGAAGATTTCAGATTGATGCGGAGGCGATAAGGAAGCAAAAGGCGGCTACCAATGGTTCTGGAATGACTGGGACGACTGCTGAAGGTAATGGTTAAGTTTTTCTGATTTTATTTTTTGCATGCTTTCAAAGTTAAAGCTTCTTTTCAAAGATACCGTTATCTACGGTTCGAGTACCATACTGGCTCGCAGTCTCAATTATCTGCTGGTTCCCCTCTACGCCAATAAACTTTCAACGTTTGATAATGGTGTGCAAACCATTATCTATGCCAACATAGCTCTGGCCAATGTGTTGTTTTCGTATGGGCTTGAGACCTCATACCTCAAAGTGGTTTCAGATTCGGCCGATAAAGATCGGGACGAAACGCAGCTTTTCTCAACTGCATTTCTTACCCTGTTTGTTACCTCTACCCTGTTTGCATTAGGTATTGTATTTTTTGCACCATTTATTGCTCAGTTAATCGGGTTATCGACTACAGATTTTACGTTTGTCCGCTATGCTGCACTTATTTTGTGGCTTGACACTCTTCTGGTTATTCCATTTGCAGAACTTCGATTGAAAAGAAAGGCTCTGCAATTTGCCATTGCCAGAGTAGTCGGGGTGATTGCTGTCGTTGTCAGTGCGGTTATTCTCATTGTCCCTCTGCATTTCGGCTTGTCCGGGGTTTTTATTGCCGAGGCATTCGGCTCCCTGGTCAGTCTTTTGCTGGTTATTCCTGTTTTCAGTCAGTTCAGAATCTTCTTTTCAGCTACGCAGTTGCGTGCAATGCTTCAGATAGGATTGCCTTATGTGCCGACGGGGATTGCCGGACTATTGATTCATCTGATTGACCGGAATATTTTAATCCGTATACCAGCTTCACAGATAGAACATATCTATGGCAAAGGCTATCAGCCATCTGATATTGTAGGTATTTATGGAAGGATTGCCGCTTTCGGGGTGGTACTGCAGCTTTTTATACAGGTATTCCGTTTTGCATGGCAGCCTTTTTTTCTGCAGCATGCAAAGGATCCGGATGCAAAAAGGTTGTTTCAGCATGTGCTGAGCATTTCAACCTTTGTTACCATGTTTCTGGCCCTTGCAGCTACGTATTTTGTTCCTGATCTTGTCCGTTATCACTATGCCGGCAGTTTTTATCTGCTCCCTCCCCGTTACTGGATCGGGCTTTCCATATTACCATGGATTTTTTTGAGTTATGTGTTTGATATGGTATCGACTAATCTTTCTGCAGGCATTCTTATAACAGGCAACACTCGATATCTGCCTGTCGTCACGTTTGCCGGTGCAGCCGTCACTGCACTGTTCTGCTGGTGGCTTGTTCCATTACGAGGTATGGATGGTGCTGCGTATGCCATTGTTGCCGGGACTTTTGTGATGTGCCTTGTTATGGCATGGTACTCGCTAAAAGTCTTTCCCGTCAGCTATGACTGGCTGAAGCTTTTTCTGTTGTTTCTCGGGGGTACAGCAATGGGATGGATTCAGTTTGCTGTCGGGCCGGAGCTGTTTCAGCCAAGAACGATCGTTGGCATAAAAGTAGCAATGCTCGTGCTTTATCTTGCGTTTGCGATGGCGCTTTTCCGGGAAGAAACCAGACTTGTTGCCGTGAAGGTGGGTAATAAGTTCAGGCGCGCCTGATTTCTAACCTTTTTCTCCTCTTATGTTATCTCGGAGGTCGATTGCAATCTCCTTTGAGAGACTGAGAGGCATTACCCCATCGTTCTTTGTCTCCATGGTGTATTTTGCGTTTTGCCATGTTTTCAAGCACCTCTTTTAACCGGCCTCGTTGTTCAGGTGTGCAGAGCGTTGAAAGTTGATGGAAATGCAGTGCCAGTTCCCTCTCTATTGCGGCATGGTGGACACTAATTGCTGCAACGATTGATTCAGTTGTTTTAGGGTCAGGCTCATCCTTAAGCGACTCCACAACCAGTTGTTTTTTCAACGTGGCAATGGTCTCCATTTCAGGTCTTACTTTTTGAAAATGCTCCTGACGCAGTTTTTCGAAACTGATAGTCTGCGGTTCATTGAGGTCGAGCTGCTTTGCAAAAAAATTGTCATGATTGAATTGAAGGTCTCCCGGGCGAGTCTCCGGTCTCCGGGTGTTCTGCATCCAGAGAACACTGAGCAGTGCTCCATTGAGCAGAACAAGAAGTACAAATGCGGTGGTGATTAAGCGTTTCGACGTGAATACGTTCATAATATCAAGCATAATTTCAAGCAGGCCATCAGTTATGACGAGCCTGCTTATTGCAAAAGGGCTGAGTTCAGTTTATGGTCTCATGCCGCAGTTTCCCCTCGTGCCGCAGTTTCCACGCATCTGACGGTGCCCCATCATTGGCTGCATTTTTTCGATCTGAGCCGGTGAAAGTATTGTGGCAAGTTCAGTCAGATGAGTGCTTTTCAAGCGGGCCAGGTTGGTGTGCAGCCTGCCGATTTTTTCGGAAACTGCGTCAATCTTTTTCTTGTCAGGATGATTTTTAACCGATTCCTCTCGAAGTTCGCCGTTTAATGCTGCGAGTTTTTCCTTCTCAGCTATCATAGTATTGAAATGCTTCTTATGCAGTTCCTGAACTTGAGCGCTTTGTTTGTCGTTCAGTCCCAGACGTTCCTGCATCCCGCAATTTTGCCAGTTTCCTCCCGCTCCCTTGGGCCCTCTCATGTAAGGCATTCTGTCATCCGGTCCAAGCTCTGCAAGTCTTTTTTGCCATTCACGGTGGTAAGCCATTCTATCTTCGACTGGTGCATTCCTCATTTTTCCTCGAAGAGCTGCCAGTTCCGTGTCAGTTGCATGGCTGTAATCAGTTGCTGCAACGGCAACACCGCTGAAACCTAGCAACGAGGCCGACATGAGTAACATCATCATGTTTTTTTTCATCGTATCTCCTTTTTTCATTGTGGGTCAATTATCAATCAATTCGAGTAGTGGTCATCAAAATATACGTTAGCGTTCAAGGCGTCTTGTTTTCAATGGGAACTGTTTCAGCTGTATAGGTGGCAGACTGGTCATAGTAAGCAAATTCCTGACTCGTATAGTCGTCACTTAGTTTGTCAAGCATTTCACTGATGGAGGATCCTGATGTTGTTCCCCGGTTATTATGCTGAACGGAGAGTACTGTGGCGCCAAGATTGATAATAATAAGCAGTGCAAAGAACGCCATACGGAAAGCGAAGCGAGTGCCGGCAACAGTATTTGAGTGCTTTGCCTCCAGACCGAACTCCCGGTCTATTCGCTGCATCAGTCGTGCTCTGAAAAAATGATTAACCTCCAGCGGTTTGATTTCATCAAGCAGCTTCATGGTTCTGGCGACCTGCTCTTCGGTATTTTTGTTTGACGGTTTCATCATAGGTTCCTGTTTCATTATATCTGACGACAGGTAGTTGAAAAACTTGTGGTTTTAAATAAAATCATTGCTGTGTGTAGTATGCATAGAGCTTGTCGTGAAGGTTTTTTTTTGCCCTGTGTATAAGAGATTCAACGGCTGATATCGATGTTTTGAGAATATCAGCGATTTCCTGATTACTGAATCCTTCTTGTTTGCTGAGCAGAAACGCGGTTTTCTGGCTGTCGGGGAGAGTTCCGAGAGCTCTCTGCAAGATTTCGGCCTGCTCGTTTCCTGCTAATGCTTCTGCAGGATTATCGCGGTGTGGAGCTGCAATGTCAGAGGACGGATCCTCAATGCCAATTACTCTTTTTAATGAGCTGAACCGTTTTTTCCGTTTTAAACGGCGCAGTTGGTCAAGGGATTTAGTAACTGCGATCCGGTATATCCAGGTTGATAGTTTAGCTTCTTCCCTGAACTGTTCAAGAGATCGGAATACTTCGATAAAAACATCCTGTGCAAGATCTTCCGCGTCTTCCCGGTTAAAAACAAATCGATAGCAGGTATTGATTACCATTTCCTGGTGTTCGGCAACAAGGCTCCTGAACGACTCTTCTTTCGATGCCATACCTGATTTCTGCAATGCACTATTTTTCACTGCGCCGGCTATTGCTGCCTTATCCGCATTAGCTGTAACCTCATACAATTGGCCTTATCTCCCAGGTAACGTATTTGAATGTTCACCCTATAGGACGTCGGAACATTAAAATTCATGCACTGGTATTCACAAATAAATCGGGTATACGCTAAATGACGATTTCCCTGATTGAAAATCCAGAAAAATCGTCATTCATTACTTTTAACTCAATGACTCGTCAGGCCAGTTTGGCTGCAAAGGCAAGAACCTTATCAACCTTTTCCTGTGAGTCTGCTTCACAATAGAGGCGCAGTACCGGTTCTGTTCCGGAAGGCCGTATCAGCATCCATCCACCTTCGAAGTGATATTTGTAGCCGTCAAGGTTATTGAATTTCAGGATTTTGTATCCAGCAATATTTTCAAGAGACCCTGTTGATGCACGGTCAATAATTGCCTGTTTTATTTCGTCGCTAACGCGCAGGTCGAGTCGGTTGTAACAGAAGAAGCCATATTCATCGTAGAGTTCCTGAACAAGCTCTGAAAGTTTTTTGTCTCTGCGGGTCATCATTTCAAGGATCAGCAGGCCGGTATAAACGCCATCGCGTTCAGGCAGGAATGAGGTAATGCCTATACCGCCGGATTCTTCACCCCCGATAAGGATGTTGTTGGTCGTCATGAGCTTACTGACATGTTTGAACCCGACAGGCAGTTCATGCATGGTAAGATTATACTTTTTGCAGATTTTGTCGATAACATCAGTAAGGGCAAATGTTTTTGCAACTTCCCCGGTTTGATGCTTTTGTTCAACAAGATCCTTGAGAATAATGGCAAAGAGTTTGTGGGAGTCCACAAAAGCGCCGTTTTCATCGAGCATACCTATTCTGTCAGCATCTCCGTCATTGATTATGGCGACATCGGGCTCAACCTCTTTAAAGAACTCGATAAATTCTTCGATATTCTGAGGAATAGGTTCGGGAATAATGCCCCCAAAACCCGGATTGATGCTGCAGTGGTAACAGCTGAGCATCGATTCATCAAACAGGCTGGTGAGAAGATCCTGGCCTGCGCCGAACATGGCGTTATGGGCAATTTTTATTCTTGACTCGAGAATAAGCGGAAGATCAATGCTGCTTTTCAGATAGGTTAGATAAAACCCTTTCATATCAGTCAGCTCGATCAGCTTAGAATCTGGTACAACC
>CAIVSG010000013.1 GCA_903908555.1 uncultured Chlorobiaceae bacterium
ATTGATATTGCACTCCTTGATCAGGTAAAGAGACTACCATAACTTCTTTTTACTGACACCAAGGTTTTCATCAGTCAGCATGAACCATGGTTTCGATGACTTTCTGGTCGGCTTGAAAAAAACCTTTTTAGCGATTTCAATTTGTTTTTTGAGCTCTTCGGGTTTTTGTGACCTGTAGAGCTTTCCTGTAAAATTTGGGGTGACACAGAATGAGCATTCAAAAGGACATCCGCGGGTTACATAGATAGGGATGGATTTTGTTCCATCAACCTTTTCCCGTTTGGAAGCCTTGGCAATCCGTTCATAATCAATGGGAATAATCTCAGTTACAGGGGGGAAGTCTTTGGAATCGTAGAGTGGTTTTAATCGGCCGAGAGCAACGTCTTCAAGGACGGTCGCCCAGAGGTTTTCAGCCTCTCCGCAAACGATACAGTCCGCATGTGGTCTGGCTTCTTCAGTATTAAATGATACATGCAGTCCGCCGAGCATGACTGTTGTCCCTTTTTTCCGGAAGTTGTCAGCAACTTCATAGCCTCTTGTTGCATCAATGGTTCGCGATGTTATGCCGACAAAATCGTACTTCCCGTCGTAATTGATTTCATCGCCGAAATGTTCATCGACAATCTCAATATGATGCTCTGGAGGAGTCAGGCTTACAAGCACCCCTACAGCCATATTAAACAATGGCTTCTGGTTCGATTTAGAGTCTTTTTTCCCTTTTGGGGCGATGAGGAGGATTTTAAGGGGTTTAATACGAGGAAGTTCAAGGTTGCTCATGCGTTACTTCTTTGTTTGAAACGGTTGTGATCAATAAATAAAAATGCAACATCACGGTCTACTCATGCTTTTCGATACATGGATGAGCTCATAGTTTCAACGGATTGTTTGATGATGTATTGATAACCGAAATAAACAAGCAATACAGGTGCTCTTTCATGTTTAACAAGCTTTAAACTGTGAAACAAAATTCACCGAAAAGAACACTTGGCAACTTAAAAAAATCGTTCAATTAAGTACCTTCTCATGACTCTTGCTCTTGTGATTTGGGTCATGCTGGCTAAGATCAAAAGGAATATGAAGCCATTTATCTTTAAAGAAGGCGTCGCCGGGCTCAAGACCCGTCAAGCTGATGGGAAGCGTTATGATTTTACGCTGATTGCCGATATGGATATAAAGCTCATCACCGGTAACCCAGACGTCGATATCAACAGGATTGGCAAACATCAGTTTCAACTGTACCTCATAGACATTCCCGTTGCGGATAAACTTGATCGGCGGCTCGTCGTACATCATATCTGAGGGATCAGTATCCCCATACATATCTTTCGCAAACAGCTCAAGTGACTCGAGACCGACAATCTCTTTTTCATACATTCTGAGCTTTTTAACCGGCAGGGGAGAGAAGCCCTCTTCGATCTCGCCAAGGTACTTCTGCTGAATATTCTTCCACTTTTCAAGATATCCGCTGTTCTCCTCGGTATCCAGGAGCCTGTTAACCAATATCATATCCACTTTGAAACCGTAAAGGTTCAAATAGGTCAATGCACGCATGGTCTCCTTGATCGACATTTTCTCTGCATTCATCACCAGTCGTACCGTCGATTTTACATTATCCGTAAGGATTTCGCGAATATCGACAAGCTCATCAAAAACCTGATCAACTGAATCAACGGCATCAGCAGGGGGGATGTAGAATGCAATTTTATCACCCATCTTTGAAAGAGGCTTGCTGAGGGGCTTGATAATATATTTGGTAACATTTTTAACCGCTTTCATGCCCCATGCAAGGGTATCGGGAAGAGAGAGCAGTCTTAATGTTTCACCGGTCGGTGCGGTATCAAGCACAAGGACATCATAGAGACCGGATGCTTTGTAGCGTTTGATTCTCAAGAGAGAAAAGAGCTCTTCCATGCCGGGCAGGATGGTCATTTCGTCGGCCATTACTCCTGAAACGCCCTGACCCATAAAGATTTTTGTATAGAACTTCTGTACCGACTGCCAATTCTCCTTAAGGTCAACGTAAGGGTTAACCTCAATTGCATGAAGGTTTTCCTTGATTTTTGTCGGTTCTGAGCCGAGAGTCAGATTAAACGAATCGGAGAGACTGTGTGCCGGGTCGGTTGAAAGAACAAGAGTACGATAGCCTAACTGAGATAAGCGGACAGCGGTAGCCGCCGAGACACTTGTTTTACCTACTCCACCTTTACCTGTGAATGTTAAAATACGCATAAATATGGCATTGGATGAGTTGGGAATACAGAGATTAAATACAAAAAAATCTAACGGCGCGTTGAGCCACCCTCATTGCATCAGAAGCTTTATAGGGGTTTGGTTAAAATTAGGAAATAAATAGAAGAAAAAAGGACAGTCTGTAACAAACTCAACCTTACACCATTCAATAATTTCATTAAACCTCAAGTTACTATTCACGAGTTAAAAAAACAACTCAAATCCTTGTCTCATCTTGATAGTGCAATTCTTAATTGATGCCAAATAATAGCTTTCATGATGCCCGCAGTCAATAATCAGGAGGGATGTCAGCAAAGGTTATCCAGCGGATGCGGGAAAAGGGGAGTGCAATGTCACAGTAAAGCGGATGTGCCAAATAGGCCCTGGCCCAGCTTGGCTGGAGCAATACCTGCATGCAGAATAAATTATTAAAGTAATTGTTTAAAATATTTTAACTTACATGAAAACGATAGTGAATATCGCAATGATTTTCAACCATCACGCATAATTAATCATAACAATCTCAAACAATTACCATCATGTCAAGCCTAACAAACAACGAGTTTACCGTAGCGCTCAACAATTATTTTCAGACACTTGGAACACTTGCTCAGCAGCTGGTTGATCTTGCAAGTGCTGTCATTAATACAGCTGGATCACTTCTTGCACCAATCGCCAAAACAGCAACCGGTCTTGTCGGCAACGCATCAAACACAGTTACCCAGGTTTACCAGGGCGCAGCGGCTTCTATTGCTCCTAAAAAGTAATATTTCCTCTTAGTATTGCCGTATTCTTGTAAAAAAGCACTTTATGTAAACTCATAAAGTGCTTTTTTTTAATCTCATTCACAAGAGAACCCTCTCTTCAAACATAAGCCTACACTCTCAACGGTGGATTTAACCACAAAGGGGTTGAAAGGGCTGGCTTTGTCGTAATTGAAAATAAAGCCCGAGAGTGAAAAAGAAGCACCCGGAGCTGAAAAGCTGTATGGGGCTTTTTAAGTAAATGCGCTTACTTTTTTGGTGTAATAGCAGAGGTGACGTTCTGTACTGCCGAACCAATTGTGTTGATTGCGCTGCCCAGAAGATCAATAGCTGTCTTTCCAAGGGGTTCAATAATTTGTACAGCGCCTTTGACTCCGTTGCTTACGAGTTCCAGAGATTGCTGAACAAGAGCGCCGCCTGTATTCACAATATTCGATAGTGCTGCAGACAGGTCGTTGCTGGTTTCGTTTGACATAATTCTAATTGTTTAGAGTTTTGCAAAGCTGGAGAATAAATTTTGCTTTTCGAATCGTATCTCTTACGTAATCAGTGTGGTGCACAAAAGTAAGAATTATTTTACATCTCGACGGTGTTTTTTTGAGAGTATTGTGCGAAGTGTGAGGGGCGTAGGGGCTATGCAGGGCGAAGGTAACGCGCTCTATTGAAAGCGCTTTTCAATTGCTTTGGATGGATGGGCATAACCGGATGATTGAGGAGAAGAGCCTTTTACCCCTAATAAGGCACTCTCTTCATCCATTTCCATATCGGATTGTTGCAATTCTTCAAGCGCGCAGCATAACATTTCAGAAAAAATAAGCTCAATGCGTTCAGCCACATCGTCTTTCGCCATCAATTCAGTGCGAAACACGGAGTCAGCTTTCATTTTCTCAATGATTGCTTCCAAGGGTTCATAAGGCATAACAGGGACGCTTGGTTTAATCCTTGAATCGTGATCGTAGGTGGTCAACTAACCTTCAGTAAGCTTCACCCCAGTTGGCGAAAACGCCTGATAATTCACTCAAGGCAGGTGGTTTTGTTGTTTACTTACAACTCTTTAGCTAATTTATCAGAAATTAAGAGATAGAAAAAATTAATTATTGAATAAGTGCACGGTAATTACTCATATTCCCGCTTTACAAGGCTAAAAGTTTGTTCCTGTTCGCTAAACTTCGACACGAGATTTGCGTGTTCCTTATTCAGCCAATGAAGCCGATAGTCTGATAGGTCAGGCGACCCTTAAAATTTCTGGATTTCAATTACGTAGTTTCATTAATCAAATAATCAAAACAATAACCATCATGGCAGACTTGACAAACAACGAAATCACCGTAGCCCTCAGCAATATTTTTCAGACTGTAGGAACACTTGCACAGCAGGTTGTTCAACTGGCAGGTGCAGTTATCAATACAGCCGGATCAATTATTGAACCGATCACTAAAGCAGTAGGTGGTCTGGTCTGTAATTGCGGTGCCTCAGCCCCGGTTGCATCGACCCCTGTTGCAAAGGTATACCAGGGTTCAGCAGCACCAGCACCAGCGGCTTTTAAAAAGTAAGCTCCTGGCGTATTGAAAAAAAGGGCCTTATACTTTTCGGTATAAGGCCCTTTTTTAATTTCCACGAATCAATCTCTTTTTTCGTGCCACTTTGTCATCTTAAGCTCACGGCTTTACGTCCGAAGCGACCCTCATTCGTACTATTTTAGAAGGATTGGAAACAGCGCCATTGTTGTATTGCGAACCGGACTTTACCTTGTCGACAAATTCCATTCCGGATACCACACGTCCCCAGACGGTATATTGCCCATCGAGGAATGGAGAAGGTGCCAGGCAGATGAAAAACTGGCTGTCGGCACTGTTGGGGTCAGAGGCGCGCGCCATTGAGACGGTGCCCCGGATATGCTGCTCCCGCGAAAATTCGGCTCTAAGCTGTTGGCCGGAACCACCGGATCCATTGCCAAGCGGATCGCCGGTCTGGGCCATAAATCCTGGTATAACACGGTGGAAGGGGAGTCCGTCATAAAAACCTTTTCGGGTCAACTCTTTGATGCGCGCTACATGGCGAGGGGCGACAGCTGGAAGCATCTGGATGACGACACGTCCTGATGGAAGGTCGAGGTAGATCGTGTTTTCGGGGTCCGGTGCCGGCGCAGCAGAAACGGACAATGGAAGGAAGGCGGCCAAAAGCCCCAACAAGACGATAAAAATTCGAAACGATTTATTCAGCATGAGGCACTGGTTAGGTTTGGATGAATTTTATTGAATTATAGCAAGAATGAAGAGAGATAGCAACGGGAAACTGCGGGAGGGTGCCGATTTTTTGGACGGCAAGATGGCATTCGCGGGCGTACCACGACATAAATACATTCAGCATGTGTATTGAAACTAATTAATGTCAGGAACAGGTTGTTTCTATATATTTTATATATAAAATAGATTTTTTTCACCCGAAATGTTCGGATTTTACAATAAATCCAGCTAAACAATTACCACTATGAAACATTTTACAAAAAAAAGCTTTACCCGATTATGGATGGCTGTGTTGCTTACCGGTCTCGGTATGGTTTCCGCTTCAACACAATCATCTGCGGTTACCTATAAGATTGGCGATACTTACGGAGGAGGTAAAGTTGCCTACATTTTTCAGTCTGGTGACTCTGGTTACGTTGAAGGCCAACAACACGGCCTTATTGCTGCTGAAGCTGATGTTAACACTACATATAAAGATGCTTGGGATGGCGAATCATATACGGGGACCTATGTCTGGAGTACCAGCCAGGCCAAGATTACGACCAAGGCTGATTATGCTTATCAGGAAGTTGGAACTAAAGGTACAGCGATTGGTGCCGGAGCGGGTAATACAAAAAAGATATTGGCTAAATATCCAGTTGCCAACTATCCAAATAGCGCTGCGGCAGTTGCACATTCATATCGAGGTGGCGGCTTTACAGACTGGTTCCTGCCAAGCATGGACGAGCTGAAACAGCTTTATGTGAGCAAAGGAGTTGTTGGTGGTTATGCGGATTTCATCTACTGGAGCTCGTCTGAGATGAGTCCCAGCGTAGCCTGGTACAAGATTTTCATCAATGGCCTCCTTGGTGATAGCATTAAGAGCTACTTTAAACGTGTTCGGCCAGTGCGGGCTTTTTAGCTTTGCAGTCAGTTTAAAGTGTCTGCCAGGTGCAATACAAAAAAAGAGAGAGTTGGTTTCCCGTGCAACTCTCTCTTTTTTTTAGTCATCGATTAAATAATTAATCAGTGGTTTATACCAGTTTCATGGCTGTGGTGGTTATTGTAAGGCCTGAATGGCGGTGGTATCTTCTGTGCGGGTAGCGATTGTAATGGTGGTGATGTCGTCGTCCTCCCAAGCGGATATTTACACCTACACTAGCGTCCGCATCAGCCAGAGGTGTGCCCAAAAACATTCCTGCGATTCCAATGGCTATCAACATGGTTTTTTTCATAATTATACTCCTGTTCAGTTGTTGTTAAATAAAGACAGTAGTGACATCCTTTACATTTCCTGTCATTTTGTTGCAGAGACTCCACTCTCGGTTGTCCCTGTATGGTTCGCCACGTATCCGCTTTTCGCATTTGCCGGATTTTTAACACCTGCATCATCAGCCCACATAGAAGCTGAGCATCCGGCAAGCGTCATAAGTAGTGCAACTACTACTAATGCATTGATCTTCATAAGAGTCTCCTTGTTTTTCAGTTCTGTTCAGCAAGGGGGTTGAAACTCAGTCAACCTCTCCCTTGCCAAAACAGTC
>CAIVSG010000014.1 GCA_903908555.1 uncultured Chlorobiaceae bacterium
CATAATACTTTGGTATATTAGGGCATATTATCACGCTATTATGACCATTAATTGGTAATACCGGACATATAAAACAGGGTAAAACAATAAGCCCATGAAAGCAGAGCTGCAGCGCATAATAAACCATATCGAGGCCGGAGATTATAAAGCAGCAAGGGAAGCACTGGAAGCGATCCCGGAAGATTACGCATTGCCGGAAGTGGATACCTTGAAGGTGAATGCGGTTATATTTGACACACACCATGCACAAGAAGACTCCGGCGGACCCTTTAAGGACTTTTACGCAAAGAGTGCAGTATTGAGACTAAAGGGGCTATTAGGGCAGCCGGGCGCGGCGGAGGGGTTACAGTCATTGCACGCCATCGCAGACCTGACTTTAAAAGCGCTGTTCAATAGCAGGAACTGACAGCACGAAAATTTGTAAACGGTTTGTTGTCACTTCATTCCTCTTCTGCTGATAACATATTGACATGTCAGGTCAGGCCAGCGAAAGTACTCTTGCGCAAATGCAGCCCGTCAGGGCGGAGTGCAGCGTTGTATGCAGAGCGGGATGCAGCTGAATGTGAATGCAACCATCTGCGGCTGCAGGGTGTTGAAAGTCCAAACTTCCATTCCACAGGTTATTTAAGGGTTACTCCGGCTTCATGGCATCTATTTTCACAAGCAGATCACGTGTCGACTGGTAAAAAAGCGGCAAAAAGTCGTTAAAGGAAAGCCTCACTGTACCTTTTTCGTCGATCAGGACGTATGCGCGTTGCGATATGCCGAGGAAGGCAATGGCGTCGTAGAGCTGGCTTACCCGTTTATCATGATCGCTGAGAAGGGTGAAGGGTAAGCTGTTTTTCTCGCCGAACTGCTTGTGGGAATCGATAGTATCGGTGCTGATGCCGAGTATGGTAATGCCGCGCTTGGTGAATTCGGTATAGTTGTCACGGTAGCTGCAGAGCTGCGTAGTGCAAACCGGAGAATCGTCTGCTGGGTAGAAAACAAGCAGTACCCGTTTGCCTGTGAAATCCGAAAGAGAAACCTGGTTGCCTTCTGAATCGGGGAGGGTGAAATCCGGAGCCTTGGTATTTTCGGCAATCATGGGTGTTCTCCTGTTTTGCAATGAATATGGTTCTTTTTAAAGAACAAACCACATTAGCTGCCTTGGAGTTTCAGCAGGTAGGAATATGTAGTGTCAAGTTATCGAAAAAAGTAAGGCGCTATGGCGACTGTTGTTGCATACCGTAGAGCGTGCTTAGATAATGGAGCCCATCAGGGCGGCAGCGAGGCAGGGAGCGAAGCGAAGGGGCGGGGGTGGCAAAGCGAATGCGCGCAACAATTGAATTTGCTTATGAGCCTGTATGAGCGGAATAAAGTTTTTTACGGAATGAAGCGGTTGTAACTATAATATTCTTTTACCATACAATCCATAAAGCCTATATTTACAACCAGAATACTCTTTATCTCCTTGTATTATTTAATAAAAATATAATTCCACTTGTTATGGATGAGGGAAAAGCAACAGGCGGTTCATGGTGGAGTACTTTGCCCGGCATATTGACTGCTATAGGTACAACCATCGGCTCTGTGACGACACTGATTGTTACTCTACATCAATTTGGTTTTTTTTCTCCCACAATAAATCCAGCACCCAAACCACAACCACCCGTGGTAGTTTCAAATAATATTATTGCGGACAATAGCGCTCACCCTGACGGAAAGAATTGGCAATGGACTATTTACTTACAGGCTCCCGATGCTATTATTAATAATATTCATTATGTCGTTTATACACTTCATCCTACTTACTCTGATTCAGTTGTGACAGTCTATGAAAGGGGTTCAGGCCCTTATGCCTTTCCACTCACAAGAATCGCATGGGGTACTTTTAGAGTCAAGATACACATTGTTATGCATGATGGCAGCACAAGGGATTTGTCGCATTATTTGAAATTTTAACCAACATAATTTCCTTACCACCACCCTAAACAAGTCAAAATTTTCTCCCCTTTCACCATGAAAAAGCACCTCTTCGCCACCCTTCTCCTGCACATGCCGCTCGCCGCCCAAGTAGAGCGCTTCCTGTAAAGCGACACAACAGATGTATACTTCTCGGCAAGTCAGAGCAACCGCTGCTATAGTCGCTGAAATCGCTGCCGCAAAGAGCGAAACCCTGCTGCAGTCTTACAGGCAATGCAACAGCAAAAGCATATCGAGCAAAGCTGAGCTACCACTTGTTGCCTGAGAATCTGTGCATTCGAAGAAGGAGGGGAAACGCTGAATACAACCGGCTGCAAGTTTATTTATTGGAGAAATTTGCGATTACCACCACGAACCTCTTCCTATGTGATACGGTTTTTTGTATTCTTGATATCACTGAAAAAACCAATAACAAAAGAATATGACATAAAAAAATACAAGCACAGAGGGGCTCATGGATAGTTACCCTCCTGATGTTGTTTATAGCATCTACCGTTCATACTGTAACTGCGGCAACAACAGCGTGCCCTTCGCTGTGATGTACTCAGGTATATCCCGTACACCACTCTGGTCTGCTGAACACCTTACCAGAGAAAGTATCCTGGATGCAAAGGATTTGAAAGGACGAGCAGCCTTTCATCCCGAAGGTGAACTTCCTTCCAATGAAAGAGCTGAATTGAGCGATTATGCCCGATCTGGTTTCGATCGCGGGCACATGGCACCGAGCGCCGATATGCCAAACAGAAGCGCACGGCAGCAATGCTTCAGCCTGGCTAACATGATACCCCAGAATCACAAGCTTAACACCATTGTATGGGAAGTTTTTTTGTATTCTTAACCGGACATATTCAAACAGATTCAGTATATCGAAAAGGAGCACTCCATGCCGATTCCTTCGGAGTATCAACGGGCAACAGATGACTTTTCCAGGTTCCTTATAATAGTGCGAGACCTTGCTGGCTTCGGGAGTACTCATCAGGCATATACTATGGTGCAAGGGGTTCTGCAGACTTTTCGCCGCCGTCTTGAAATCAAGGATGCCATCTTGTTTGCATCGGTGTTGCCGCCCGTTGTTCGAGCTGTTTTTGTGGCTGATTGGGATCCCAACGACCCTGTTCGTCCATTTGAGGATCGTGACAGCATGACGAAGGAGGTCATGGCACTTCGACCGGGGCACAACTTCTCAACCAAGACTGCTATTGGAGATGTTTCTTCTGCCCTCAGGCAGTGTATTGATGAAGAAGCATTTGATCATGTACTTACAAATCTACCTGCCGGAGCACTGGAGTTCTGGCAAGTATAATGGGTGTCTTTTCGACTAACGGGAGGGATCTCCTCAATTAAAGCCCACATTCATTCCCCACATTGCCCGTCACTGATCAGTTATCCTTTGGGAACGGATTAGATTCCTCACTGCGTTTCGGAATGACAGGGGGCTACATTGGATTCCGACCTGAGATTTGGAATGAGGCAGGAAGAATTATGTAAACATTTCACAATAAATTATAGCGAATTATGAAAGCATTTAAAGGCAGTGTACTTGTTGTCGGGGCTACCGGCAGGACCGGGGCTTGGGTTGTAAAGCGTTTGCAGCATCACCATATCGACTTCCATCTTTTTGTTCGATCGGGGGAAAAAGCTCTTCAACTTTTTGGGCCGGAAGTTATTGATAAGCTCACCATCGGCTCTATTGAACATCCCGAAGAAATAAAAGCAGCCATAGGCCATGCTGAAGCAGTTATTTGTGCTATAGGCGGCAATGTGACTGACCCGAAAGCTCCGCCACCCTCTGCTATTGACCGAGATGGAGTGAAAAGGCTTGCATTGATTGCCAAAGAGAGTGGTGTAAAATATTTTGTTCTTATAAGCTCTCTGGGAGTAACCAAACCTGATCATCCCCTGAACAAATACGGCCAGGTGCTTATGATGAAACTGGACGGCGAAAACGAAGTGCGCAAACTCTTTTCCGAGCCGGGATATTCATATACCATTCTTCGTCCCGGCGGGTTAGTCGATGGTCCTCCCCTCAATCATGCACTCATATTTGATACCGGCGACAAAATATCCACAGGCGTTATCGACCGAAGTGATGTAGCCGAAGTAGCAGTTATCTCCCTGTTTACTCCTGAAGCTAACCACCTTACCTTTGAACTTATACAGTCTGTTAAAGCCCGGCAATCGTCTCTTATAGGTTATTTTAAACAAAGAGGAACTACCACAAAAGAGTAGCTTGCATCCAAATTTAAAAGCACTTATAAGACAATAAAGCTGTAAGTTAAAGCATAGAAAAAATATTGAAAAGCAACACATTCATCCGGAATCTATAAAGCATACATTATTAATAATAAGATATTATTAATATCCATAAGTACCAGTTATGTCTACAAAAAATAAACTCTTAAAAGTAATAAACAATATTTATGATAACAAGTTTATCATATTTCATTACAACACTTTATTTGCCGCAGTGACACAAAAAAAATTAACCTCACAGCTACCAGTTTTCGCCAATAAAAACCAACAAGTATACGATTGCTTTATACCTTAAAAATAAAGTCTTCATGGAGTCTGCCTGTAAAGGATATTCTCTTTAGCGGGCAATCATTTCTCTGGAATGAGCATGCAAATGTTCAAGGTTATTACTCTTCCGTAATCGGTTCAGTCCCTCTCTTCATTCGTCAGTTATCGGGTAATGAGTTCGAGATACACTCTCCTTGTAACGAGATCAATGGTATACCATTACAGGAATTTATTCACAACTACTTTTCACTTGATATTGATACGAAAAATGTTTTCCCTGAAGGTTTCCATCTCTTGCATCCTGAACTTTGGAAACTTCTTGGCGAGTATTTACCTTTAAGAATTCTTCGGCAGGATCCTTTTCAAACCATGATAATGTTCATGTGTGCTCAAGGCATTGGCATGCATCTGATCAGAAAACAGGTTGCAATGCTCACCGAAACTTATGGGGAAAGAATCACTGTAACCTTCCAGGAAAAGGAGATCGTTCTGCATGACTTCCCCACTCCTCTGCGTCTTGCTTCGGCAGATCCTTTTGCTCTCAGTCGTTGCACAAACAATAATAGAGTCAGGGCTGCAAATATTATTGCTGCCTCCAGGAGCGTTGTGGAAGGAAAAATTGACCTTCACAGCCTTCGCAACAGAGATATCCCCCTCAATGAACTCCGCATGACGCTCTCTCAACAAAGTGGTATCGGGTTTAAAATCGCCGATTGCATAGCGCTCTTCGGTCTTGGACGTTTTGATGCGTTCCCCATTGATACCCATGTCAGACAATACCTTGGAGCATGGTTCAATAGTGCTGCTGCACTTCGATCTTTAAGCCCTGTGACGTATCTTATAATGGATGCTGAAGCACGAACAATAGTAAACCCCGAGTTTGCGGGGTTCGCAGGGCATATATTGTTTCACTGCTGGCGTAAGGAGATTAAAAAATTGCGATCATTTTGAATGATGCATAGAGAAGCATTATAACGTCAACCTGACTAAGGAGCCGATTATGACCGTCACAAAAAAAGTCCTCATTACCGGTGCATCCGGCTATTTAGGCCGATATGCAGTACAGGCATTCAAGGAGCAGGGCTATTATGTACGAGCTCTTGTAAGGAACCCCGAGAAGATAAAAACGCCAGGGGTGCATGGCGAGCCTGCGGTGTATGATATCGTTGACGAGATCGTTACCGGAGATGTCACCTCTCCTGAAACCATCACAGCTCTATGCAAGGGCATTGATATTGTTTTTTGTGCACTTGGCCTGACCTCCCCTGATGCCCGTTACACCAGCTACGATGTTGATTACCTTGGCAACAAGCGCATTCTCGATCAGGCAGTCGCCGAACATGTCTCCAGGTTCATCTATATATCTGTTTTCAATCAGGATAAAATGCCCGAAATCCCGACAATCAAGTCACACGAACTCTTTGTTGAAGAACTTAAAAAATCAGGACTTTCCTGGGCAGTTATCCGTCCGAATGGATATTTTTCTGATATGGGACGGTTTTTTTCAATGGCGCAAAGCGGCCATATCTTCATGATTGGCGAAGGGGATAAAAAAATCAACCCGGTTCATGGGGCTGATCTTGCCAGAGTCTGTGTCGATGCGGTCAACGGCAACTCGCGAGAAATTCCTGTTGGCGGCCCTGATATCTACACGTTCAAAGAAACTATGGAACTGGCATTCCAAGCCTGTGGTAAAACACCCTGGATAACAGAGCTTCCTATGTGGCTTGCCGAAGGTGGACTCATGATAACCGGGCTTTTCAACCGCAACCTGGCCGATCTGCTCTCGTTTGCCGTTGAAGCGCTTAAATTTGACCATGTCGCACCGGCCTGCGGCACCCGGCATCTGAAGGATTTCTTTGCGGAACTGGCATCTGTAAAACACTGACACCATCTTCGTTTGGAATCATTACTCTAATGATCCCTCGACTGTGCTCTTATTTTGAGTTGTTCTCATCGGGGCTTTTACCTTTCCCGATAAATTTGCTGAGGAGAATAATCATGCCGACTCCCCCCAAAAAAAAGATGACAGGGGCAAACAGTGTTGTGTATCGGGCTATTCCTTGCATGAGCTTATGATGAAATGTTTCTTGGACTGCTGCCAATTTAAGATTTTTTTACCGCGACTCCATTCATAAACTCAATATAACAACCAGACCAATGCAATGGTGAACTGCTCACATCCCTTTTACCCTTTTTTTTCAAGGCTTCCCGCTTTTTTCTCAATGTCTAATTCAATACCGACGTAGCCTCTTTAAAAATATCCCACCTGCGAATGTTTTGCCTCAGATGGAAATAGAAGTCTCATTTCCATCTGAGGCAAAACACAACCACCGTACAGCCACTATTTTTTTGAGTTCAGCAGATAACTCGTAACTTCCGAACGATAAATTGATGTTTATCAAGGTTCCTTTCTTAACCCCCAATCCAAAAAGAACTCCATGTCACTTGATCAAGCAAGAGCGTTCATCGAAAAGATGAAGTCAGACGAGGCATTCCGCAATCGTGTTATGGCTATCAAAGATGTTGCAGAACGCTTTAATATCATTAAAAGCGAAGGGTTTGACTGCAGCGAAAAGGAGATTAAAGAGGTCGCAGGAGAACTAAACGATGACGAGCTGGATGCAGCGGCGGGCGGTGCGTACCGATTACCAGCACATTGTAAAGAGTATCATGGATTTGGAACTGGCAGTTGAGTGAGTTGCTATGACTTCGGTTATATTGTGTAGAATAATTACTAACCTTCGGTTAGCCCACAGTACATGGGGTATATGTTTGCCAAGCTACCTTTGCTCTGCCGGAGTGGTCATAAACTGCCCCGGCATCAGGTTGGAACGACTGCCCTATGATGTGAAGATTGTTCTGAACACAGAGCCGCTATCAGTGAAGCCGCCTATCGCATTTTGCAAAGTTCAATAAATAACAGGTTACCTACGAGTATTCAAGTGTAAAAGGTTCATTTCTTAACCCCCAATTCATAGAGAACTCGATGTCATTAGATCAAGCAAGAGCATTCATAGAGAAGATGAAGTCAGACGAGACTTTTCGCAATCGTGTTATGGCTATCGAAGATGTTGTCGAGCGGTTCAATCTCATCAAAAGTGAAGGGTTTGACTGCAACGAGGCGGAGATTAAAGAGGTAGCAGGAGAACTAAACGATGACGAGCTGGATGCAGCGGCGGGCGGTGCGTATT
Source organism: uncultured Chlorobiaceae bacterium (assembly GCA_903908555.1). Lineage (GTDB taxonomy): Bacteria > Bacteroidota > Chlorobiia > Chlorobiales > Chlorobiaceae > Chlorobium. The sequence continues at coordinate 7,680 of CAIVSG010000014.1, forward strand.
GTAGAGAATTTGGGCGAGATCCATGTGGATTGCCATATGGACTTGGTCTTTAATGAAATGCATAAGCCGGTCAACGGTCTCGGGGGTCATCACGGATGACTCTGCCTGACTGTGCTCGAAACAATAGGGGCAGCGGAAATTGCACTGCAAGGTCGGGCAGATGGTCAGACCAAGCCTTGATGAGTCGCAGAAGGCAGCATGCCGCTGATACTGTCGTGCAAGAAGCAACTGGGACTCTTCCCCCTTTTCAACAAGCACCTTGCTTTTCCTTAGCAGCTCAAGAAAACCGCTATCAATGGTCAAGCCCGATTTACCCTTGCCATCCCGTATATCATCCAAAGCATCGTAGAGAGTAGCATCAAGTTCAAAAAGCGTGTTCAACAGTGCGTTAACGTTTTAACCGAAAGAGTGTGTTGTATCGTGACCAGTTCATGGGGGATAAGGCTGGGTTATGCATAGAGGAATATCAATTGGACAAGGAAAAAAATAATTAAATACATTACCGGGAATAGTCTTTTATTCATCGCTGGCACACGGTCATTATCATATTTGCTGCAAGCTGATGCTTTCCGCAAGCCAGGTACTCTGCGCTGAATAAATCTGTGATTGGCTGATTTTCAGAAAGGTGCGTTAATGGTGACGTTAATTGCTGGATTTTGCGATCCTGTCTGTCCGATTGTCGTCGATGCTCCAATGCGCAATAGAATGGCGCTGCCGAGTTCAGCAGTTGCTCCGGCAAGTAGCCTGCCATATCCTCCAGTTTGGTTGGAGATTGGCATCTCCATTGTTGAGGTGCCACCGACGAACCCTGTTGAGTAGCTACGATCACTCATTTTATATTCGTATGTATAGGTGAGTTGAGCGTATGGCCGTACATTCACGTTAAGCCAGCGGGTTTGAGCCGTAGCCTGCCATCCCAAACTGGAACGGAACGATTCACGGGTTTGTTCTCCAAACGTCAATGCTGTGAAGCTGTTCGATTGTTCGTTGAAGCCGTCAACATTGACGTGCTCAAACGCTAACCCGACAAGTGGGCCATGCACGATTGTGCCGCTGTGCAAGTTGTAGCCAACCTGCGTTATTATCCCAAAGTGGTTGCCATTTGTGCTCCCCTGTTCGCTGGTTCGGAATAGAGACCCCAGAGAAATGTTGCGCTGATTCTCGTAGTCGAGCCACGAGTAGCTTGCTATGGCGTTCATATAAAAGTCGACAAACTTCTTCGATGCAAAAGCAGATAGCGCCAACGCTTTATAACTTACCGAACACGAGTTTGTTCCAAGGTCGACAAGCGCATAGTCATACCCGATTGTCACTCCTCCAAGTAGTTGCTCATTGACGGCATGTTCATAACCTAGGATGACATTGTTGTTAGAACTATCGATGGAAGGTTGGCTTGCCGTAACGTCACTCCTTGACGAAGAGTAGTTTCCAGAGATAAAGAATCCTTGGCCGTTGTAACCGTAATTCTGGAAAGCACTCATTTGACCATCGATTGCCAGCCATTGCGCGCTGGAATGCTCCATTGGCAATTTCGATAGCAGACCAATGCTGCTGACCCCCTCAAGCGACGAGGAAATCCAGTCCGAAAGAATCATGTGAAATTTTTCGGACGGATGCCTGGCATCTGCAAAAAGGTAGCCGTCAGTACCGGCAGGGGTAGCCTGTCCAAGCGAAGAGGCAGGGTAGGGTAGAGCAGGTAGCGTTGTGTTGATAAAGCCATAAGCCTCCGGGCTGTATACTACCGAGTTAACCAATTTCGATGTCTCAAAATAGAGCAGGTTCTTGCCTGATAGGCCCGTTGAGAGCGTCGAATTGAATACTGTCACCAATTCGTTGAGTTGCGATGCGTGGCTCTTCGCAGATTTTAATGGAAAAGAAATTTCATATTACTGCACCATTAGATTGTCATATCGAGTTTCCCACAGTAAAAGAGGATCCTTGTTCGATAGCTTTCGAAACCTCGAAACCCTCGGGCAGTCGCCTTTAACA
>CAIVSG010000015.1 GCA_903908555.1 uncultured Chlorobiaceae bacterium
AGTGGGCAGTTGGCAGGAAGAAGTGCTGAGTGCTGAGTGCTGAGTGCTGAGTGCTGAGTGCTGAGTGCTGAGTGCTGAGTGCTGAGTGCTGAGTGCTGAGTGATGAGTGCTGAGTGCTGAGAGAAGAAAGTGAAAACAGTTGGCAGTTGGCAGTTGGCAGTCGGCAGTTGGCAGTTGGCAAGGGGGAATCAGAATAGTAGGCAGTAGGCAGTGGGCACTGGGGAATAGGGCTTTGGAATGCTTACTGCCTACTGCCCACTGCCTACTGCCCACTGCCTACTGCTTACTGCCGACTGGACTTATGGGGGATTAATTGATATGACTACAACTATTACCCGAATACTGGCCCTTTCTGGATGCATCATCGGGATCAGCTTGGTTCACTACCTGACTCCCCTTCACCTCCACTATCTTCACGATATTTTTCAGCGTCTTTACTATCTGCCGATCATACTGGCTGCCTTCTGGTTCGGTCTTAGAGGGGGGCTCTGCTGTTCATTAATTGTCAGCATTGTTTATGCTCCTCATATTCTTTTCCAGTGGGGCGGGCATTTGACTATGGAGATGGAAAAATATATGGAAATACTCATCTACAATACTGTCGGCGGGGTAACTGGTCTCTTGTCGCAACGTGAGCAAGAGAAAAGCGTTCAACTGCAAAAAACTGCCATAGGGTTGAAGGAGTCATACCAGAAACTGCAGCATCAATCAGAACAGATCATCGTCATTGAAGAAGAGTTGAGGCGGGCTGAAAAGCTCTCTACCCTGGGCGAGATGGCGGCTGTTTTAGCTCATGAGATTCGAAATCCGCTCGGCTCCATTCGAGGTACAGCCGAAATCCTTAAAGACGACTACCGGCCCGGTGACCCCAAGTACGAGTTTATCGAAATCCAGATCAAAGAGACCGAACGCCTGAATCGGGTTGTTGAGGATTTTTTAAACATGGCTCGCCCGCAACACGCTGATATGCAACCCTGTCCGGTTCAGAAAGAGCTGGATACCATAGTCACCCTTGTATCAAATGAAGCAAAGTTCCGGCAGGTCAACCTTGTTCTGCAACCGCAACTTTTACCGGTCATCATCAATGCTGATGGAGAGAAACTTCGCCAGGCATTCCTGAACATTGTTATCAACGCCCTGCAGGCAACTCCCCAGGGAGGAAGCGTCACCATCTCCACGACGGTTTCTAAAAACAATGTCTGTGAGATCAGGTTTCACGATACAGGATCGGGCATTGAGGCAGCCACGCTTGGAAGAATTTTTGAACCATTCTACACCACAAAGCCGGAAGGAACAGGACTGGGACTGGCCATCTCAAAAAAAATCATTGAAAGCCACAACGGCACATTGGTGATTGAAAGTGACCACGATCGTGGCACAACTGTCACCGTCAGATTACCGATACAGGATACAATCAATGGAGGAAGAGAGTGAAAGCAAAAATAGTGGTCATTGATGATGACACCTCGCTTCGGCGTGTGCTTGAATATAATCTTCAGGAAGAGGGATATGAGGTAGCGGCGGCGGCATCAGGAGAGGATGGGTTGAAGTTGTTTAAACAGCTGCAGCCTGATCTGGTGATCACCGATATGAAAATGACAGGCATGGATGGTTTGAAGGTACTCAAATCCATCAAGGAGAGTTCACCTGATACCCTTGTGATTATAATCACCGCCTTCGGAACTGTTGATGTTGCGGTTGAGGCGATGAAGGCCGGAGCATACGACTACATAACAAAACCCTTCAACCGGGAAGCACTCAGGCTTACGGTGAAAAAGGCGCTCCAATTCTCCGGCATGGCTGAAGAGAACAAACGGTTGAAAGTTGCGTTGACGGATAAGGCTGATTTTCGATCCATTGTCGGCTCATCGCTTGAGATGGAGAAGGTATTTGCTATGGTTCGTAAAGTAGCCGATACCGAAGCTTCCGTGCTTATTACAGGAGAATCGGGCACTGGAAAAGAGCTGATTGCCCGTTCAATTCATGCAAACAGTTCACGGCGCGACGGGCCATTTGTAGCTATAAACTGTTCTGCAATTCCCCGAGAACTTCTTGAAAGTGAACTCTTCGGCCACACCAAAGGGGCTTTTACCGGAGCTATCAAAGAGAAGATGGGGAAATTTCAGCTTGCCGACGGAGGCACGATATTTCTTGATGAAGTCGGCGAACTGCTGCTGGAGCTTCAGCCAAAACTGCTCAGGGTACTGCAGGAAAAAGAAGTTGAGCCTTTAGGAGGAACAAAGCCGCAAAAACTTGATGTACGGGTTATATCGGCCACAAGCTTGAATATGGAGAAAGCAATTGCTGACGGCACCTTCCGCGATGATCTCTATTACCGGTTGTCGGTCATTCCCATACACCTGCCGCCACTCCGCGAGCGACGCAAAGATATTCCGCTTCTGATTAAATATTTCTGCACCAAGCATAGCAGCGACAAGATATCTTTTGATAAAGAGGCGCTTGAGGCTTTAACCAATTTTTCATGGCCGGGAAATGTTCGGGAGCTTGAAAACACCGTCGAACGACTGCTCATCATGCGGAGCAGCGATGTGATCAGTTTCGGGGAGCTGCCGAATAAATTCCTGGAGCACACTGGTGCTTCGAAGAATAGAGTGGTAAGGCTTCCTGAAGAAGGCTACTCTCTTGAACAACTTGAACGCGAGATTGTGATAGAGGCATTGGAACGCAATGCATGGAACCAGACTGCTGCAGCCCGTTTTTTAAGAATTCCGCGACATACACTGATTTATCGGATCGAGAAGTATGGGATAGGAAAAGAAAGTGATGAGTGATCAGTTAAGAAAGTTGGCAGTGGGCAGTTGGCAGGAAAGATAGTGCTGGGTGCTGAGTGCTGAGTGCTGGGTACTGAGTGCTGGGTGATGGGTGATGGGTGATGGGTGATGAGTGCTGGGTGATGAGTGCTGGGTGATGAGTTAAGAAAGTGGGCAGTGGGTAGTTGGCAGGAAAGATAGTGCTGAGTGCCGGGTACTGAGTTAAGAAATAAAGAATGTTGGCAGTGGGCTGACAACAATTCAACAAGAAGAGCGAGATGGTCAACCGTATGGCATACAACTTTGCGATGCGGTTGGCCATGCTCAAGGTCTTGCTGCAATAAAGCTGCAATATCCTCTATGCTTTTAGTGGCATGAAGCGCAGCTTGCCTTTGTCCGGCGATGTAATTCGTCGTTCGGGGCTCCGTTGTTTACTGGTTGGCTGCTGCTGCTGGCTGCAGAGGGATTTAATCCAGGACTTGCGGGCTCTTCAGATGCCTGCAAGCGGGAGGCAAGAGGCTCAGACGCTTGTTTATCGTTATCATCCTCTTCGAAGTCGTGCTGCCGGGATCGATCAACATCTTCCTCTCGGTTGTCATTCGCTGCAGGGGCTTCATCAGCATGGGGTTCCATCGAACTGGCAATCTCTTTACCGTTAGTCAGGACAGACGAAGACGGCTGAAGGTGGGCGTAGGTGCCTATGGCAACACATGATGTTACAATCACTGTAACCAGCAGTTCTGCGGGACGCCGAAACCCTTCGGCTTTCTTCTGCGTGAGGTATGATAAAAAAGGAGTCCGGTTGATGAAAAAAAGATGGTAAAGAGCAAAAAGGGTAAAAACAAGGCTGAATATAACATGCTGATTCAGCCATGCTGGTTTTGTTAGGCCACCGAAATTCGATACAAAACCGGAACTACTTACGCCCGGATAAACGTAGAGGATCACTCCGGAAATGAGCAGTATCATAAAAGACAGAAACAGGACGAAACTTGTAAATATTCGCCAACTGAAAGACTTTTTCATCGTTTGTCGCCATTAAAACATCGTTATAAGTACATCACACTTATATTGACGTTTCTTTAGCCAAAAGCATGCACTGCGCAGGAAAGAAAGCTGCGAATTGAAGGATTGCATTGCCGAATTATGATTTCATATACTGAAGATTCACAAAAGGGCGCCATAAGTTGCAACAAAACAACGTTCAACTTTTAAGGAATTCCAGCAGGTCATTGTTGAGCCTCTCTTTGTGCGTCTCCGTCAGACCGTGGGGCGCACCCTCGTAAATCTTCAGTGTTGCATTCCTCACCAGCTTGGAGGAACGTAACGCCGCAGCAGCGATCGGGACAATCTGATCGTCGTCACCATGAAGGATCAATGTAGGGACGTCGAACTTTTTGAGGTTTTCAGTGAAATCCGTCTCGGAGAACGCCTTGATACAATCGTAGGTGTTTTTGTGACCAGCCTGCATTCCCTGGAGCCAGAATGAGTCGATCATGCCCTGAGAGACCTTGGAGTCTGCTCTGTTAGCCCCAAAGAACGGGCCGCTGGCGAAATCCTTGTAGAGCTGTGACCGGTCAGCGACTGCATTGAGGCGAATCTGGTCGAACACCGCGATCGGCAATCCATCGGGATTATCTGCTGTTTTAAGCATCAATGGCGGAACAGCGGAGATCAGCGCGGCTTTTGAGATACGTTTTGTGCCGTGACGACCAATATAGCGGGCAATTTCACCCCCACCGGCGGAAAAGCCAATCAGTACAGCATCCTTCAAGTCAAGTTTTTCGATGAGCTGTGAGAGATCGTCAGCATAGGTGTCCATATCATTACCATTCCATGGTTGGCTCGACCTTCCATGGCCACGACGGTCATGAGCTATGCAGCGATAACCGTTCGAAGCCAAAAACAGCATCTGAGCTTCCCAGCTATCCGAACAGAGCGGCCAGCCATGGCTGAAGACTACAGGCTGCCCTGCTCCCCAGTCCTTGTAGTAGATCTGTGTACCGTCTTGAATCGTAATCATACCCATCAATACCATCCTTTTGTTTATCTGAAGAGATGCTTGCCTGCCTGCAAACCACATATTACATATTTTATATATATTAATAGAAAAGAAAATAGTTGGTACTGGGCATTCTGAGATGTATTCTACATGTATAATATATATGGAACATTACGTAATGATGATAATTATTATTGGAAATGAAAGTTCACATCTTTATTGTCGGCCTTTTTGCAGTTGGGGTCATCTCTTCCTGTTCAAAAAAAACGCAACCAGTCACGCAACATCAGTCGGCACCTGTTGTTGTGCCGTCGGCAATTCCAGCGCTTAAGCCAAGAACAGGTGAACCGGTTGGCCCTTTGGAAGCACCTAAAGTTGCTGACCAGGCCATGGTGGAGCTTGGAAAAAAACTCTTCTTCGATCCGCGATTGTCAAAATCAGGATTCATTTCATGTAACTCCTGCCACAATCTCAGCATGGGCGGTAGTGACAATCTGGTAAGTTCTGTGGGGCACAAATGGCATCAGGGGCCCATCAACTCACCTACTGTGCTCAATTCAAGCCTGAATCTGGCGCAATTCTGGGATGGTCGGGCTAAGGACCTCAAGGAGCAGGCTGGTGGCCCAATTGGCAATCCGGCCGAAATGTCATTTACCCATGTTCTTGCTGTCGCGCTGCTGCAATCCATTCCTTCCTACGTGGATGAGTTCAAAAAAGTATTCAAGACCGATACGATTGATATCGACAAGGTGACCGCTGCCATAGCAGCTTTTGAAGAGACGCTTATCACCCCCAATGCCCGTTTTGATAAATGGCTGAAAGGTGATGACAAGGCGATCACAAAAGAGGAATTGTCCGGCTATGAGCTTTTCAAGAGCAGTGGATGCACGACTTGCCATAATGGCCCGGCTGTTGGGGGCAATTCGTACCAGAAAATGGGTGTGGTGACGCCTTATACAACAAAAAATGCGGTTTCTGGGCGCAGTGCGGTAACCAAAGACAATGCAGATCGTTTCAAATTCAAAGTGCCGACCCTGAGGAACGTTGAACTTACATACCCGTATTTCCACGACGGCGCGGCAGCAACACTCTCGCAAGCTGTTGAGATTATGGGGCAGATTCAGTTGGGCAAAAAGTTTACCTCAGTGGAAAATGCCAGCATTGTAGCCTTCCTGAAGAGCTTGACCGGCGATCAACCGAAATTTGAGCTACCTCAACTTCCGCCATCATCAGATACAACACCTCCTCCTCAGCCATTTGGTAAATAGGTATCTGTGGCGCTTGCCATTGCTGAAGTGGTTCTGGTTTATTGTCATTCATGCACCCGGAGCCGTTTTCTTCTGGGGAATTCTTTTATTTGACTGACTAAACAGCCTGTTTTGTTCAGTAACGAACAATTCCCGAAACATTGATTGTTGGCCGAATTGGATATGCTTATTATTTTTTCGAACAGATTGTTCGTTAAAATACGGGAGAGTGGAAAAATGAAACGGAAAGGACTTTACAGGCCGACGGTGGAGGATGCCATCGAGATCGGCGGGATTGAAACATTGCATCCGGGCGGTTTTGCCCTTACGAAAAGAACGGCGGAGCTTGCAGCGTTAAGGGAGGGGTTGAAAGTGCTTGATGTGTCAAGTGGTCGGGGAACTCAATCAATATTTTATGCAAAGGAGTTCGGCGTCGATGTAACGGGGGTTGACATTTCAGAGGAGATGGTAAAAACAGCTGCTGACAATGCCGAGAAAGCGGGATTATCCCATAAGGTGCAATTCAGGCTTGGGGATTCGCAATGCCTGCCATTCAAGGACAATACTTTTGATGTCGCGATCAACGAGTGCGCCGTTGGCATACCAGACGACTCACAGAAAGTGTTACATGAGATGGTCCGGGTGGTAAAGCCGGGTGGCCGGATTCTGATTCATGAATCGACCTGGCGTCTCAGGCTTTCAAAAGAAGAAAAAGATGAGTTTGCCGAGCGGTACGGCACTACGCCCCTTGAGTTTGAAGAGTGGCGGGCCATGCTCGAAAAAGCCGGAGTGAACAATATCGTCTACGAATTCGAGCAGTGGTCAAAGCCTGAAATGTTCTGGAAAATACGGAAGGATCGCGATGTCAAACACTGGTTTTTCACCATGACAATTCCTGAAAAGCTGACCACGCTAAAAAGAATATTTGCCAGATACGGGCTGAACGGTGTAATTACCGTCATGAAAAATGAGCAGGTATTTTACCGCACCGTATTGCAGGGGAAATTGGGGTATGCACTGTTCAAGGGAGAAAAATGAGGTTTGGAATTTGTTGACTCCCTCTGGAAGATCAATAAGCGTTGGTTTCATTTGGTAATTTGCGGCCTTGAATATCATCACCTATCCCCTTCTTCTGCTAACGCAACTGAGGAAAGTAACTATTTCAAGTACAGTTGGTCAGGTACGCGCCCTTAATCTTCAGGGGTTTATTGGCTGAGATTGGCGGTCAATATATGCAGTCAGGCGGTGAGGGCCAGGTTGTTCGTCACCCTGCATGGCGTATATGCCGTGACATGTTGGGCTTGATAAACGGGATGAGGCGAGATTTCGGGTTATCGCCATTGTCGCGGGAAAAGCTACCAGCCGCACAAAAAAAGCAAGAACCAAGCGTATGGGATCAGTTTTGCCAACCTATGAGGCAATACCAACCACCGGCACGAAGAGGCGAGCAGGGTTAATGGCCATCATTTTTATTGGCTGAAGCCTCTTTCAAAATTCGCTTTTTGTATGCTTGAGACCGTATAAGAATTTGCAGACGCAGACTAAACCGCTTTCCCTCGTAAGGCAAGAGTAGGGATGCAGAGCCGACCTCTAAATCGGTTTCACCTGATAAATACACTGAAGCGTCTTTCTCTATATAGCCGAGATGCTTCTTCACTATTTCCCCATCAACTGTAGCCGAACCCATTACCTTTATGGCGTTCTTGTCGAAAGCGTTATCTGGTTCTCGCTCTAATGAGAATTTAAAATCCGGTAAATCACCTAACAGAAGAAAGTTCTTTTGCCGATCTTCAGATTTAACACCAACAATCTCTTCCTCTAAGGGCATAAATAGTTTCCAATCACTGCTCCAACCTTTAGACTTTCTGAGTAAATAATAATCTGGATACTTCCACCCTTTCAAGCGGTACCATGTGTTTGGCTCAATTTCATCATCTTTTTCGTACTCTGTACACTTAAAAAACTTATCGATTTTAGGCGGAGTAACGACGTCAGTTTCTTCGGGAATCTTAAATCCCTCCCCGTCAAACTCCAGACCACTTCTTTTTAAGAGGTCATCAAATTCCTTATCCTTTCTGTTGCGGTCAACGATGTAGTTTTCCAATTCTTTTTCATCATATCTTTTCTTGAGCCAGAAAAAAACCGATAGACTGATAATCAGTAAAAACAGAAAAGTACCCATAACACTCCTTTCTTTTAACTGGAAACTATAGTTATAAAATAACTACAAATAAGATAAAATAAATGTAATTACCGGCGTTACCTTTGTCGTTCAGTTTAAAAATCATGGGTCTCCGCATAATTTAGTGGAATGAGAGGATAAAGTCGTAGACTGCAGTATTTCAAACCGAACCTTGAAGATGCAGAAACTAACCGACCATTACCAGCAATTATTAGGATTTCCTGCTACTTGGGAGGTTGATGATG
>CAIVSG010000016.1 GCA_903908555.1 uncultured Chlorobiaceae bacterium
AAGCTGGTATAGATCTTGACGAACCTCCTCCAGAACGCCCTGAAATTTACCAGAACAGGAACCATCGACTTCGGTTATACCAGACAAGGTACGGCACTCCAATTTTATGTTACCGATACCGGAATCGGTATTCCCGACGTGATGCAAGAGAAAATATTCGACCGCTTCCACCAGGTCGACAACACCCTCACCCGCAACCATGAAGGATCATGTCTTGGATTAAGCATCTCCAAAGCCTACGCAGCAATGCTTGGCGGCAAACTCAGTGTCGAGTCAGTTGAGGGAATAGGAAGCACCTTCACCTTCACCCTGCCGTATAACCCAGTAAACTCACCAATCCCATCAACACAACCGAACTCCTCAACCGCTGACCGCACACCCTCTGTCATCCCTTCCCTGAATCCTTTATCAGAAAGTTAAACAGAAAAGAGAGTCTTTATGGCGGTTTATGATTGGGGTTTATCAGGGTTAAGTGCTTTTCAGGTAGTCTGGTATTGGCGGCAAGTGTGCGTCGGAGCGGCTGGTAAAGAACTCTAATGGCAGAATAGAGCTCGCTTTCGCGACGTAGCATCACTTCGTGATGGGGAGTTTCCGCTCTACCCAATCACAACAAGGCCATCCCTCTGTCTTGGTTCGGGCTCAGGCTTGCGTTTTGCATACCGGGCGGGGCGGGTGCGTTCGAGGTACCAGGCGCTGGCGTGCCAATCTTTTTTTGAGGCTTCGCAGATAATTTTCAGGTGCTTCAGCTCGCATTGAGCCTCAGCTGTCGGCAGTTCGTCGTAGAGCTGTCGCTGCAGGGTATCCTGGTTCTCCATGGCGTGTTTTTTTCCCTCTTTGCACCATTCGTAGTAGGTTGATCGGCTTATTCCTACAGCTGTGCAGGCTATCTCTTTCGTCATCCCCTGGCCGATGAAGCCAAGCAGCTTTTTTATGTGATATTCGTCCAGTTTCATGACGTAAAATAAGCAAAAATTGCATAAGAAAGAAAACCCAACTTGTCAGGGTCGGGCTTTCGGTCATCGTTGGGGTCAGGCTGTTATCATCATATCGTAAAGGTTTTCTCGGCAAGGGAGAGGTAAGGCGGCCATTTGCGGTTTGTACCCTGGTGTGGTGCTGCAAGCCGTTCGGCGTAGGCTTCCATTGATTCGCTGTAGCTGCCGACCTGAGCGAGTATGATTTTTCAGGTATGGTTCCAATGCGCTTTGAGTTGAAACGCAAGGATACGTCAATCAGTCTTCGGCTGCCAGAAGAGTTGTTAGACGCTGTGCGCATTAATGCAAAGCGCGTTGGCATTCCGTATCAACGATTCATTCGGTTGGCAATTGAACGAGCAGTAAAACCAAGTTAACTCTTTCGACACACGGTCAGCAACACCCCACTACTCTCGCGCTCGCCCCGTCACTGCTTTTTACGCTAAATTTACTCAATCATCCATGAATGGTCAGCTATCGAGCCATAACTTCATTGAGTTCTGAGGGAGATTCCTCCCTTTGGTCCGAATGACAAGGGAGGGACGAGGGCTCAGTGCAGTGCAGAGAAGTTAGTGGAAGAGTGAGAATTTTACATTCAGAGCCATTGTTAAATCAACCAGTGCATGAAGAAATATCACGGTTCTGATATCACGATACCAGAAGAAGTTTAAGGCCCAGCTGCAGGCAATCAGCATCTGTACGGGCATGAACAATGGTTTGTAGGGGCTGGTTTGTACGACATGTGTTGGCAGGATATTGATCCAGAAAAGGCCGTG
>CAIVSG010000017.1 GCA_903908555.1 uncultured Chlorobiaceae bacterium
AGGTCAATACCAAATGCAGTAATTACTTTGTCGAAAGCCTTATCGCATTCTTCTGCTAACTGAGTGTAATGCAAACGGTAGCTACCATGTTTTTCTAGCGCTTCTGTTTCGGCTATTCTTTTTTTGTTTAATGCAGCATGACCTTTTAGTATGGTTCGTAAACCATGGAGTCGTTGCATGGGTTCCATAATAGCTTTTGCCTCGTTTCCACTCAGACCTTTCCCAACCAGCACTTCCTGCATTACCTTGAGTGTCCCCCAACTCGGGTCAAGCTTGCGCCCAGGCGCTTCAGCAAGCTCTCTAAGAGGTTTAACCAGAAAGCCTTCAACAAGACACTGATCAAAGGCCATTATTTCATCGGCCCACTCCTTCGAGGAGTCTGTCACGGGATACCTGGTCGCATCGGCTAAAGTATCACCTCGTGATTGCCACCATTCAGGCGGTGATTTATCGAGTTTCTTGATCTTGTATTTTAGGGCGTTAAGTGGATCGTATGAAGTATAGAACTCCCCAAGAATATCAGTTTGATGAGCACGCTCAGAGATCGAGCCGTTAGGCCATTCATTGAAGGATTGCCAGTAAAGTTGTTCCTCGTAGGGCAACTTTGCCAAGTCACCGATGTATGCATGTACTTGTCCAACTTCGTTGATGTCATAGCTTTTTAGGTGCCATGCACCTCTACATGTAACACTTCGATCTTCTAATGTGAATCTATCGGGATCAGCTTTAAAACGAAGCAATACGTCTGACCGGAAGAAAGCGGGAGATATCTCCCAAGGCAGTACAGAGTTCTGGAAGTAGTTGGATAGAAATTCGGGAGCGCAAGAGGTTTCGGTGTTAATTTTATTTTTGCTGTCATATATCTTGAATATCGCATAGTGGCGTTTCCTTGGATCTTTTTCATCTTTCCATGCCTGTATCATTTCATCAACCGTTACTTTAGGTCTGATAATAATAGCACCGCTTGCAAAGCTCGCATGACCATCAGTTCCTCCATGATAAAACAAGTCAGACTCTTCCCTATCGTATCTATCAATCTTACCCCAGTCATCAAAATTTCCCCATCTTACCCGCGTGAAATCAAATCTGAGGACAAGAGATGTTGCAGATAAAGCCATAAATTTATCCAAGTCTTTGCGGAGAATAGTTACTAAGGCCAAGCCATCTAATTCATCAATTGAATCGCATTGGGTGATTTTGATCACATCTTCGATTTCGCCTCGATGATCAAGCCGGCAATACGCTTTGCGTTCGGGCACAAAGTAGAGGTCGAGGCTGTGTACTAGCTTTTGACTCAATTCGATAGGGGTAGGGCCTTTTTGTACCCCATCGAATGAGCGCTGGAAAATAAGCATCTCCCCACCTTCAAATGATTTGCTACTAGATGAACTGAGAGGAGGTTCCAGGTACATGCGGTGACCTTGGCCACCACCCCAAGCGCGTTGAATAGTCCAACATTCATCAGACATTGGAATATCACCATGCTGTAAATCCTGTCCATCAGGTGGTGTAACTTTGGATGATAATGCAAGCACTCCATGGATGAGGATAGATTTCCCAAGGGCGTAGATCACCAGCTCATCATTTTCAGCATTGTCCTTCAGGAAAGACACCGAGTCTTCTGACCTGACAAGCCATTCTTCCGCATTGTTAGTAGGGCATTCGTTTAGAACTTCTATCTCTGATTTTTTAAAACGTCTCATGGGCTATGGTGGTGATTTTCTTTTGCATAGATAAGGAGTTCCCTTTTCAATGGAATTGTGATGTAAGATATGCACTATTTCATTGATGGGTTTCTATTGTCCGCCTTCATGGGATACGCTTTAAGAATGCTAAAAAATGCGTTCACTTCCCTATGGGCTCAATACTTCAAAGATGGTCGTTGCTTCCTTGAAATTGACGCCTAATGCCTTGAAATGGGCGTTTCCACAATCGACCTTTTTGTTCTCGATTGACCTTCGTTTATCTCTATCGAGGGTGCTTTTGGTTTCTCGGACCAGGTAGAGTTTTTGAGTGTCATCGACAACGACTGCCCAGTCCGGGTTGTAGTCTCCAAGTGGGGTGGTGACTTTGAACCAGCGTGGTAGTTTACAGAAGAATCTCACCCGATCGTCGACATCGAGCAGTTTTGCTACCTCTTCTTCCGTTCCGGAATCGTAAGCTATGTAGTTAAACGGGGTCCGGTTGTCGGTACTTTGTATGGTATAGAGACGGCTTAGGTACTCTTCAATCTCATGCTCTTCGAACAGACGCATTTCGTAGTATTGACCTTTGATAGGTTCGTATTTGATGCCATCGATAATCAGTTCATGCAGGGCACGATTGATCATTTTGGCGGTTTCAGTCATGAAGGACTGGGGGTGGACTGTAAAATCTTTCAAACGTCCGGATCGCTTCAGAATTTCAACAAGGGTTCCTCTGGTAAGTTCAGTTTCCCGTTGCAGAAATGACAATATATCAGGAAGCGGTTGCTCATTGCTGACCAGATGCATTCTGTTGCCTGTGATTTTTCCACCTTGAATGCCCGACTCCTTGATCTCAAGGTCTCTTTTGGTGATCTCTATCAGCACTGGCTTGATCTCTGGCATCGAGTTGATCTTCCCTACTGAAAGTCTTACAAGTTCAGCAGTTTCGAACTCAACTGAATATCTTGTTTTCTGGCTGATTTTATCCCAGAGCGTTTGAAAATCATCATTCAGCTCAACCCTCTTGTTGTATGACACCTTCTCCCGTTTTCGGGCATCCTTTACGAAATCACGGGGCAGGAACCTCTGTATGCGCCCAATGACCGCTTCTTCCAGTCCTGCAAATCTTTCTGGCAGACTGAAATTGAAATCTGCCTTTTGAGGCTGGAATGCAGGAGTGATATCACCATAGGTATCAATCAGACCATGTTCTGCAACACAACTCCATATTTCAGATGATTCCTCCTGAGTTAGGTAGCCTGTTCCGTTTGTATTGAGCACCGGAGTAAAAGCAATTTGAGGAAGACGACCGAACTTGAAGTTACCGCTTGGGTCAATGGCTGCTTCTATTTCGGACTGCAACCCTTTGGCAAAGTTTTCAAAGGTTTCGTTTGCAACAACGGTCAGTCGATTAATCTGGTCGTCATAGACACGGTCACCCTCCTGATTCACAGGCAAGCGAAGGCCTCGGCCAATGGTCTGGCGGCGTTCACGATCGGTACCCATTTCACGCAGGGTGCATATCTGGAACACATTTGGGTTATCCCACCCCTCTTTCAGGGCTGAGTGGCTGAAAATAAAACGGAGCGGTACCTCCGGTGAGAGCAAACGCTCTTTGTCTTTCATGATAAGCTCGTAGGTCTCATCATCTTTCGCAGTACTGCCGGTGGTATCAAGAAGGTCTACAATCTTGCCCTTCTTTCTGTCTGCTGAAAAGTAACCATCATGAACTTCTTCTGCCCGGTATGGAATAAGTCCGGCATAGAGTGATTTGCTCCCGGTTGCAGCATAGGCTTCTTCAAACCATCTGGCGATCTTTTCCTTACAGGGGTTGCCATCATCATCATAGGAACGGTAACTTTTGACATGATCTATGAAAAAGAGGGAGAGCACTTTTATTCCCTTGCCCTTGAGTTTTTTTTCTTTTGCAAAGTGGGATTCAACGGTCTGCTCAATCTGGCTTTTTATCCGTTCATCTGTCATCCCTCCGGATTCCTGAAATCGCTCAACAATGATCCCGTTCTGAAACTCTACATATTCACTATCGGGTTCGGCATTGATATTGATAACAAGATAGCCTGCGTAATCGGTGCGGTTGGTCTGGCTTGCAAGGTTGGTGCCATGCTTGATTTTTATTGATTTTTCGCGAGTTCCATTTGGAGTGTTTTCAAATATTGTCACTTTCGCCTTGGGAGTTTTTGCTGCTTTTGGCCAATAGCCGACGGCATCGAGCCGGACAAAGGTCTGGTTGGAGTCCTGGCCTCCTGAAGCATCAATAATCTCAATCTGTTTGACAAGACGCAGGTCGTAGGCCCTGACGGGATCAAGCTGGTAAAGCAAATTATAGGGGTTGCTGTGGGTTGCCGAATAGCGCAGGCAGAATAGCGGCTGAAGATTACGGATCGCCTTCTGAGACTTTTCGGTATTGTCCACGCTTTGGGGTTCGTCGATAATCAGAATAGGTCTGGTGGCCTGAACGTACTCAATGGGACGGCGGCCCGACATTCTATCCTGCTCCTGATGTATAACATTGAGCCGTTTTTTCTGCTCATCACTGAGCGAGGCATAATCAACATTCTCCCCTGCATCCTTCTGGAATGCCTGAATGTTGATCACCATGATCTGGATTTCATTGTTTACCGCAAATTGGCGAACCCGGCTCAGATCCTTTGACTGGTAGACAAAGTGATCAAAGGCCACATTGTTATATAGCCCCCTGAAGTGGTTGCGCATCAGCTTGATTGAGCTGGTTACCCCTTCGCGGATAGCGACTGAAGGCACCACGATGATGAACTTCTTGAATCCGTAAAGCTTGTTCAGCTCAAAGATTGAGCGCAGATAGACATAGGTTTTGCCGGTTCCGGTCTCCATTTCAACAGAGAAATTCGGAAAGTCGTAGGCGGCACCCTCTTCGTGAAGCATTCGCGATTTCGGCACATTGTTGCGAGATTGAATCAGGTACAGGTTTTTCAGCATCTGATCCTCTGAGAGCAAGAGGTCGTTGCCGATGCCCAGGTCGTTATACATGCTGCCGGAAGTACCGAAATCTATCTGAAAGCCTGAACTGCGGGCAGGCAGACCCTCAAAAAGGTCGGTAACGCTTTTTATGGCCTCAAGCTGGTAGTCGAGGGTGGAATCAAATTTCAGTTTCATAATTCTTCCTGTATAGCATTCAAGAGCCTTAGTTTCAGCTCTTCATTTTCATCAAAGTTCTTATTGATAACAGCTTCAATAAGGTCACGGAGAAACTCTTTATCTATTTTTCCTGCGGCCAGGTGATAGCTGATGTTTTCCATCTCCCGCATGAAATCAGACACACAGTACATGTAGCCATTGAATAACAGGAATTGCGCAGAAAGCGTAATGGCAATCCGTTTATTTCCATCCTGAAAACAATGGAACTTGTTTGCGCAAAAAAAGAGGTGAGTGATTTTATCAAGGAACGCGGGATAGTAGCAGTCGTTCCGGATATGATCCAGAACACTTTCGAGTCTTCCCTTGTCAAGGATTCCGAGTGAACCACCGCCCGATAACTCAACGGTTTTGGAATGAATTTCGACCGCCTGTTCTATGGTAAGGTAGATCAATGGCATTATTCACGCTCTTTGAGACGTTTCATGACATCTTTAACATCTTCAATGCGATTCATGAGTTCTGCACTTTTTTGACCAATGAACCTGTCAAACTCCTCTGCCTGTAACGGAGTGACATACTCTTTCAATTTTTCATGCAGTGCTTCACGGAACGCAAGATCCCGGCTGGCCATTTTCATCCGGGCTTTTTCGATAAGCGGTTTCCAGTGCGCCTGCTCTTCAAACAACCGAAAGAGGGCATCAACTTCGACTGACTTAAGTTTCCTGCCTGTTTCTTTGTACTGCTGCTGAAGGCAATCGGCAAAGCCGCATTCGTAAGAGGCAATCAGGTCGAGTATTTCACTGTAAAAGGTATCGCGAACCTTTTCTTTTTCCTGCAGTTGCAAGATTTTCCGATACTCCCTTGCATCTTCCTTGAAGATACTTACATAGATTTTGTCGGTGTACATGGGATACTTGAAATTCCCCATATCAACGCAGTCCCGCAATGCATCGGTGAACTGCTGGCGGTAGTTTTCCTCAATAAAATACGAAACAACAAAATCCTCATCCCGCTGGTTGATGTATTTGGTCCCACCTCCAGTCCTGCTGTTGATGGTATCGATAACGATATCGAGCATGGCCTGACGCAGCAATCGTGCGCGCTCGCTTTCGGTGATGAGCATGGCAAGGTTGAGGAATGCGCGAAAATCAAACACACCTAATTGCGGGGTTTTCATGATGTTCGCGAAATCTGTTTCGTGAACATTTGCACTTGAAAGAGCTAACTTAAACTCTTTTAATGCCTTACCTCGCAAAACCTCGTAACCGTTTTGACGAAGCTCATTTTCGTTGTTTGAAAGATAATTATCGATCGTTCTCGGGCTAACTTCAAAAAATGCAGCAACTTGCTCCTTCAGAACAACCAAGCGTCCCCTGAACTCGACCCCCTTCATGCCGATGCTTTTCTGGATTTCGGCGACAGCGAAGGGGTTGTTGAGGATATTCTGCCTATCAACAGCAGAAACAGTCAAATCTTTTGGCATGGAAGCGCTCCCTTATACTGTTTTAAAGAGAATCTGGTTGTGCTTTTCCTTCTGCATGTTGTGGGCGTTGAAGGTTTGCACTGCGTTGGCTTTGAGCTGATCGTTGCCGTGGAAGGCGGAGTCGAGACAGAGGAACTGCTCGGGGTTGAGCTCAATGACTGCATCAATCAGCTCTTTGGTGACACTCTCTTCAAGGCAGAGTAAGAGTGCACCGTCGGAGACAGAGAAAAGCTCTTTTCCGCTGGTGGTTTTGGTTTCAATTTTATCCGTCAGGGTGAATCCGGTTTTCAGGAGGATTTCATAGAGCAAGTCTTCCGGGGTAGCCTTGTGGTCGATATGGTCGATGTGCAGAGAGAGCTGATCAAGAATCTGTTCTGGAGAAGCTGAAGGCTCAAGCTTCTGCCACTGGCGGAAGTTGGACTTGTCGAGCTTGAGCACCTTGAAACCTCGATCCTGCTTGCCTGCATCGTCAAGGTCGAGTTTGCCTTCCTGTTCAGTGTTGAGCTGTTTGATGACTCTGCGTATGCGTTCCTTGCCGATGTCGGCAATAGTTTTATATCCGGCCTTGAACGCTTCACTATCGAGCGCACAGGGCTCAGGAAGCTGGACAAGAATAAACCTGCGATTGCCGTTATCATGCCTGTTCAGGTCAAGAACGGCATGGGCTGTGGTAGCTGAACCAGCGAAGAAGTCGAGGATGATGGAATCTTCACTTGTGTTAGCTATTGTAAGTAGTTTACTAATTAATCGTTTAGGCTTTGGACCATCAAAATATCCTTGACCTTCAAAAAGTGAAACTACCTCTTTAGACCCCTCCTGACTATGCCCAACATCCTTATAAAATAATATTGAAGTTGGGGCCATTCCTTCGTATTTTAGTTCTGACAGAAATCGTTTAATAGAAGGAACGCTATTTCCGTCGACTCCAAACCAAATCCTATTGTCTTGGAGTCTCTCGAAAAACGCGTTTTTCGAGAGACTCCAGCAGCGAGCTGCTGGAGGCTCTACTGTCCGCCCGGATGGCGTCGTAATTGGATAGTCACAAGAGGCATTATACGTTTTCACCGACATATCACTCGACTTCCAAACTCCTCTTGGGTCATTATCTGGGTTTTGATATCGTGCATTTGCTTCGTCTGTCCTTTGAGGTCTACCAATTTCAAAACTGTCGATTGCTTTTACGTAGACTAAAACGTAATCGTGACTATTCGATATATACTTGGCGTCATTCTTCGGAGAATAAGCTCTTTCCCAAATTAATTCAGCCACAAAATTCTCCTCTCCGAAAATCTCATCACATAGCTTCCGCAAATTGCTCACCTCGTTGTCATCAATGCTGATAAAAATCACTCCATCATCGCGGAGCAGATTTCTAGCCAGATAGAGCCTTGGGTACATCATGTTCAACCACCGTGTGTGGTAGCGTGGATTTTCCTGCGCATTCGCGGACTGACTGTCTTTCCATCGCCCCTCATGCCCGGCATATTCCAGATAGGTCTCAAGGCTTTCGCTGAAGTTGTCAGGATAGATGAACTCCTTGCCTGTGTTGTAGGGCGGGTCGATGTATATCATCTTCACTTTGCCGTAATAACTGGTCTGGAGCAGCTTGAGCACTTCGAGGTTATCTCCTTCGATGAAGAGGTTTTCGGTGGTATCAAAATTTACCGATTCTTTGCGGCAGGGCTTGAGTGTGGCAAAACTGAGTGTCTGGATCAGGCTCAGTGCCTCTTTTTTCCCCGGCCACTCCATCCCATAGCGCTCACGACGTGACTCAAAAAAGTCACTGAAAGTACCTAGTTCGGCCTTGAGCTTTTCAAAGTCTATGGACTCTATCAGATCACCTTTTTCGTTGCGGGTTTCGGTAAACACAGAGGGAAAAAGCTGTTTCAACCGGGCACGGTTTTCTGCAGCTATATCAAGCGAGGTTCCTGTCAATTTTTCATGTTGCATGTCTGCCATTGTTTCAAGATGTCATTACAATTTCATTATATCATCTCCCTTTTATAACTCCGCCAGTACGAGCTGATTTCTGATCGCAAATAAGATATGCATCAGAATGACTGTAAGTTCAAGAACCGCCCCGCAACTTCTGCTCAATCGAGCGTAGTGTGTTTTTAAGTTCCTTTTCCTTGAGTTCTTCATCAATAGCCTGAACGTATTCAATTCCAGTGAAATCATCGCCACGCCTTCTGTTTTGAGGTGGTTCAAGCGCCTCAATCAGCAATGCTTCGAGCGTTGTAATCAGCCCGAGCAGTGAGGCATTAAACGGCCTCTCTTTGAGTTCACCATCTTGACTGACATCAAGGAGACCAAACCATGAGAATCGGTTCCAACGGCTTCCCAGACGGTCAACGGTGTGTTCAAAAAGCCTTTTACCTAATGGACGGTCAATCGATCGGCCAACATAAATAACCGTATGGTGATCGTAGAGAATATAAATGCCTCTTTGCTTTCCGAAATCTATTGGCATGGACATCGCCTGCTGCTTTCCATACACTTTCGGATCTTTCCGCCAGACGATGAGGTCACGCTGCCAATACATCCCGAAAGAATGAATTATAGAATTCGATGAGTCATCTACGGGTTCATCCGGTTGATCCTCGAAGTCCCGAACTGGAAAAGTCTGTCCTGTTGTTATCCCATTAAGTGTGAATATGCCTCTTCCGACACGTAGAAACGGAGACTTTGAGCCCTCATTTTTTATCGATGATGTTATTTGGGCACTCACTGAGGCTGCAGGTGTAGCTCCGTTGGTCTGATAGTAACCGCGAGATAAAATTTGTTCGGATATTTCGGTGTAATGCAGTGGGGCTTCCGACTCGGCAAGAACTTTTTTTATAGCATCATTCCAGGACTTCTCCACTCACTTTCTCCTTTTATTCATAAGATTTATGAGAGAAAACCGCGACTATTTTTAAAAGACCTCATTTGAAAAGGAAAATAAGGTGCTACAGGTTACTTGATATTAAAGTATTATTTAGTGAAAATAAGCATCAAATAAAAGAAAAGGAATACGTTAACAGTGAATGCTTAGCACACTGGACAACGAATAAAATGATGGTTGTAAATACCAGTAGCACGATTCTGCTGTCTCAACAAACCTTCGTTTAATGAGACTGCAAAAAACGAATCGCGCCAGCCATCCGTTTCAACCCCTGCATTCAGTTAAGGGCACCTCTATTTATTGCAGAAATAAAAGATGGAAGGCAAACTTTACCTGTGGGCTGAAAAGAGCTATCCTCTCTGGAGAGCTTTAGTTGTGTTGGGGTTCAGGAATCACCCCAACCTACATAG
>CAIVSG010000018.1 GCA_903908555.1 uncultured Chlorobiaceae bacterium
AAAAAAATGAGTTTATCAGTCCTCTCCGTCAGTCTTGGGCCTAAGAAAGATGGTGTTGACAGAAGGGTTGTTTAGAGAAAGTGTACGTTATGAATAACGTCACCTATCCCCCAGGCTGACTTGGGGGTCGCCATCGTCATCGTCAATCACCTCAGAACCGTGGCTACCATGCTGCACAAGATCCTCCCGAACTTCACGACAATGCCAGTTGAGTTGATCACCGACGACCTGGTCATTGAACCCAACCACGTATTCATCATCCCGGAGAAGCGTGACCTGCATGTTCTTGATGGCGAATTCCGCCTTGAGCCGATATCCAAGCCCTGTGGATGGCCCGATGTGATCACGGTCTTCCTGCGTTCACTCACGGCTAACTGGGACGGAAAGCTCATCGCCGTCATCGTCTCCGGCTATGACGGCGACGGTGCGGCTGCACTGTGCGGCATCAAGGAGGTGGGCGGCATCACCATAGCCCAGAAGCTCGACACGGCGACACAACCAGACATGCCCGAGAGCGCAATAGAGACCGGGTGCATCGACTTCGTCCTCGCGCCTGAAAGTATCGCTACGGAAATCGCCAGAATCACGCGGTCAATATAGTGTCAATTGAACTGGATATGTTGATGATATTTCTTTTCGTTCTTCCACCCTTTACGGCCTGCTTATTCGAGTGATGATAAGAAGCAGTAATGACACCAGACCGCTCAGATATATCCAGCGAATATAAAGCCGCCGATTTGATGTTTTCGAATCAAGCAGCCTCATTGTTGAGTATAAAATAACTCCGTCCGAAAATACAATGGGAACCAGGTAGATCAACTCAAGCCAACCGAGCAAAAAAGGGAGAGCGCTTGCTACAACCACAAACAGAAAAATCGTTCCGCTTATTTTAATAGCATTCTCCCGCCCAAGTATCAAAGCCAGGGATCGGGATCCTGCTTTACGATCACCCTCCAGATCCATTGCATCTGCCGCAATTTCTTCTCCTAAATCAATCAGCATGACCCAGAAGGCGAAAAACCATACAATCACTTCAAATGGTTTGTTGACGGCAATACCTCCGAGGATAAACGTCATGCCAACAGAAACGCAAACGATCAGGTTTCCTGTAAAACCGCTCTTTTTGAACCTCCAGTTGTAGAGAAATCCCGCGATCCAAACCAGAACAACAACGACAAAAAACTCCATGCTGATCATGCAGGCAGTGAGAAATCCGACTATAGTCACCACAGCAGAGAGTACAACAACATCCCGACCAGTGACAAGACCGGCGGGAAGCGGCCTTTCCGGTGCGTTGATTCTGTCGCTTTCCAAGTCGAAATAGTCGTTAAGGATAAGAGCCGCAGCAGAAATGCAAAAAACGCTCAGAAACCCTGACACCATTTGTGTTGCAGAAGGAAGTTGGCCTAATGCCAGCAATTCACCACATATGACGCACAATCCTGCAGTAAATGGCAGTTCAAAACGAAACAGGCGGAACAGTCCTTGAATTTTTGTTCTCTTCATCCCTGTTTTTCAATTCGTATTGCAAACGATGTCAGCCTCCACGCTTAAGGAAGAGTGCCATGTTCAGGGAACAATTAAATTATATCGACCTTAAAAGACTATATTTTACGAGTTATAAAGGGGGTTAAAGAAAAGGGTTCCGAGAAAGAAATTCGTTTTGCCACCCCTGATAAAGCACTCGGCACTAAGAAATCGCAACTCACAACTACCTATCTTCACTGCCTACTGCCTACTGCCTACTGCCTACTGCCTACTGCTTACTCTCTTCCCTTCCCTTCTCTCCTCTCCTCTCCTCACCCACTTCAAGTACACATAACTCAACACTTTGCTTTTACCGTCTCGACCGTCAAGTTATAGTTGATTTTTAATTGATCTATTTTTGGCGCCCTGTTTTCCCATTTCGTGAGCTGGGCGAAATGCCTGGGAGGTTATCTGGCCTTGTTTAATAAAACTTGGGTGAATTTGGCGAAGCATCAAACTACTATCATTCATACTTCGGCCTCCGATATAGCCTTGATTTCCTGATTAAGCAAGACACAATCATCAGGTTTGTTAAGATCAAAAGATTTTATGATTTCATCATCATTACTCATATTCAAAGCATGAAAGTCTCCCGTGTGGTTATTTAAATTGACAGCAAGAGATATTTCATAAGCATTCAAGGCCCATTCAATTTGCACACCACCTTCCGGTGTCGGATAAATGCGTGGTACAGGCAAATCTTCAGGATAACAAGCTTCAAAATATCCTGCAAGCCAGTCCAAGCCTTCTTTACATGGAGCAATACCTTCACCGTCAAGCCAGCCATTTTCCAGAGAACGAAGTTCATCCAACTGAACCAAGATGCATTTATTTCCTTTCGTGGTCATGCATGTACTCCCATTTAGCAGATTCAACGACCATCTTTTCAAGTACAGCCAAATCCCGAAAATCGTTCACCAACGAGCCGGGGGCTAAGGAATTCAATGTTGTTCAAAGTGCTGCTCATTTCGCTCTATTGTTGGTTAGATGTCAATATAACAACAAGAATACAAAAAGAGCCATACAGGGCACCTGCGCCTGTCCATATAAGCCATGTATGGACTCTGAATTGCCGCTGGCCGCAACAAAGGTCAGATATTCAGCAGCCGATGAGCGGAGAATGGATTTCTCTTTTTTTCCAGGAATCCATGGATTTTTATCATTGCTCACCATTCCTCCCCCATTCGTTCATGAACTTTTTTTCCAGTTGTAACGTCTTTCTTTCGTTGTTTCAACATTCATAAAAAACCCCTGCTCTTCTCGCCAGATTGACTGAAGAATTCGAGCTTTTCACTGAAAGTCAGATTTATCAACAGACTCCTTCGCTTGTAGAGCCTCTGCAAGCTGTGTTAAATTCATTACAGTCCTTGATAAAATTTTTTGATTTTCTGAGCCATCAACATTCTTCGAGCCCCGAGAAAATCCTCGTAATCTTTTAACGTCATCTGATAGATGTTACCAGGGATGCAGTTGGCCTCAAGATTT
>CAIVSG010000019.1 GCA_903908555.1 uncultured Chlorobiaceae bacterium
CTATAAATTGATATACTTCACTAAGTATATAGTAAAATTATATCTACACATCAAAATTATTAAGGGGTTATGGCAGCTCGTGAAGTAGTATATAAAGAGCAGGCTAAACGGTTCAGGGAGGTCATCAGAGAGCAGTTCGGCACACAGATAGCCCTTGCCAAGGCGATAGGGGCAAAGGATGGTAGCTATCTTACCCCTTATGTCAATGGACGGAGCATGATTGGAAAAATCCTGCGTAAAAAGCTGGAAATTGTAGGAATTGACGTAGATTACGTGATTGGCGGGCGTAGAAAGGAGGGTGACCCTGGTTCATGTGCAGAGCAAAACAGAGAGATCTATGATCTCTGTACGGACAAGATTCTTGATATTCAGAAAAAACTCATGGAACTCTCTACCGATGTGTTGGAGATCAACAAGATGATCAGCACTATCAAGAAGTGTGTGGATTGATGTTTTTATACATCAAAATGGGTTTGTTTTACATGATAAGTAGCTTGGAATCAGTTCCAAAAGTTAATCGATTATGTATCCAACCAGATGGTACGTGGCATCGGTTTGTTGAAAAATCAAGTTAGGTTTCCCCGCGAGAGATATACTTGAGGCCTTTATTGATATTCGAACCATTCATGCTCAATGAGACATAAAGATGTTAGTACAACGATGATTTATAAGTAGGTGTTAAACATAGGTTTTCCCGAATAAGGAAAATCAGTCTAATCAAATAAATGTTGATCGTCATTTTCTACTAATAGATGCATAGCGTTGCAACTAAACCCAGAGTGTTCGTGATGATGCCGTTCACAAAGACCTTGCGTTGGGTCTTTGACGACCTCATTGTACCAGCTTGTGTCGACATTGGCGCAGAAGCGATCCGTGGTGATGACTTCGCCCGAAATCGTAATATCCTTCACGATGTTGTTGACGGCCTGTTGACATGTGACGCGATAGTAGCAGACTTGACCGGAGGTAACCCAAACGTGTATTACGAACTGGGCGCAGCTCATGCCCTAATGCGTCCGGTAATCCTGTTGACCCAACGTCTAAATAGGGTTCCGTTTGACTTACGAGTTCACCGAGTTCTTGAATATTCAGACCAAGATGAAGGCCGTACAAACTACCGCCGAATGCTTGCCGATCTGCTCAAGGAAACGCTTCGAACTCCAATCGAATTGAACACTCCGATCGCCGAGCATATGCCTGTTCCAGTTGCAGCGCAAATTCAGCGAGCCAACCGTCGTCTTCGGCCTGTAGGTGACATCTGGCTGCGTCGAAATGGGGAAACCGGCACCCTCATAGTCGAAGGAGACCTTGAGAATGGATTGATAGTGGATCCTTCGTACCCAATCGCGACAATCCATTGGGGCTCATTAGTCGCAGGCTGGGGATGGGATGGCAACGATGCTTACTCTACGCCGATCGAACCCGGTCAGTCTAGGATTGAGGTTCATGGTCTACGCCCAAGCTCGATCGGCGACCTTCGTGGTACCCCGTACATTCGAACTGCTCACTATGAGCTTCACTACTTCGATCTCTATCTTTGGAGGGTTCATCCTCCCGCTGCATTCCACAAGTGGGAAGCGAATAATCGATATTCTGGCATCCTGGAATACCATCTTTCAAAGCTACCAGAATGACTCCTAACCCATCGTTCAACTCGAACATTAGTCATCAAATACGAATAGGCGCATCGTTGGCGAGCACTGCATCTGCTAGGAGAGCTTTTTTATGACGGAAAATGCGCTACAGCTCATAGAGCATAGGAATGTATCCTATGATGCTGCTGTTATTTTCATTCATGGTTTTGGTGGCGATCCGGGTCTGGGAACGTGGGGACATTTTCCAGATTATCTCAAAAAGAACCGAGCATTGACCAACTGGGATATTTACAGTCTTGGCTACGCTACAAAACTGAGAATTGATCTTGTCGGAATATGGGATGCCAACCCGGATATTCCTAAACTTGCCTGTTATCTGCATACCTGCTGTACAAATCCTCCACTCGATCGGTACAAAAGTCTTGCATTGGTTGCCCACAGTATGGGCGGGTTGGTCGTTCAGCGTGCGCTTGCGGATTACGATAATCTGTCAAGTGTTATCAGTCATGTGTTTCTGTTTGGGACTCCCAGCGGCGGCCTAAAGAAGGCCTTTCTGTTTCGCATGCTGAACCGGCAGGTCAGGGACATGGTGCGTAACGGAACGTTCATCAGGGATCTTCGTAAACACTGGGGAGAGAAATTTGGTGAACAGTCAGGTAAAACTCTTCCTTTCAGGTTCTGGGCTTTAGCCGGGGATCGCGACGAATTTGTTCCTGCCGATTCTTCGCTTCTTCCCTTTAAGAAAGATTTTCCCCAAGCCAATATTGCGGTTGTTCCGGGCAACCACCTAACAATGATCAAGCCTGACAGCGAAAACCATTTGAGCATCCAGGTTCTTTGCAAAGGGTTGCAGGGAAAAGCGGGGATTTCCGGCCCGTGGACGGGAGCTGCGGTTGCCGTTGAATTTCATGATTTCCGGAAAGCCATCGAACTGTTCGAACCCCACCAAGATGAACTCGATTCCGACGCTTTAGTACAGCTTGCTCTGGCGCTTGAGAGCGTCGGTCGTTCCAAAGATGCAATTTCCCTACTCGAACAACACAAGTATTCCTGCACTGATGCCATGGGAGTGCTTGCTGGAAGACTGAAACGGAGATGGCTGGTCGAGCGAAAGGCTGCCGATGCATTGAGGGCGAGGGAATTATACTCCGAAGCTTACAGAATAGCAGAAACTGCCGGTGATCATGAACAGGCATTCTACCACGGCATAAACATTGCATTCATGGATTTGGCAGATGGTTCGCACCGCACAGAAGCAAAAGCTAAAGCTGCCAACATAGCCATCAGGGTAATGCTGCACTGTAAACAGGCCAAGCCGGAAAAATGGCGATATGCAACTGAAGCCGAAGCTTTGCTTATGCAGGCTGATAGTTTGGCTGCGCTGAAACATTACCGTGCTTTCATCAAAGAGTCACCGACACCGAGAGAAATCGAGTCGACATACATGCAAGCCAAGAAGATAGCTGATCTTATGGGCTTCAAAAAAGTTCCCGGTCAGCTTGATAAGCTTTTTCTGGGAATCGAGGAACCATGACCTTCGCGGCATGGGCATACGGTTCAGCAAAACCAGTTGAATAAACAGGGGTCGCCAATGCTAAATCCGCTTTGTTTTGTACTGATGCCTTTCGGCAAAAAAACATCCCAATCCGGGTTATTGATCGATTTCGATTCCGTCTATGATGAGTTCATTAAACCATCGATTCAGCAGGCTGGGCTTGAGCCACTTCGTGCTGATGAGGAAATGGGTGGAGGTATTATTCACAAGCCTATGTTTGAACGACTGATCCTGTGCGAATATGCAGTGTGCGACCTTTCTTCCGCTAATGCTAATGTTTTTTATGAGCTTGGTGTTCGCCATGCCGTTCGCCCGTTTACAACTATGCTACTTTATGCCGAAGGCACAGGGCAGCTTCCCTTTGATGTTGCTGCCCTTAGGGCAATGCCATACCAGATTGGGCCCGATGGACGGCCGTTTTCTGGCTCAGGTACTCAGGCTCTGCTTGCTGAAAAACTCAAAGAGTCTCGGTATGCTCGGACTGATAGCCCAATCTATCAGCTTGTAGAGGGGTTTCCCGACATCCAGCACCTTAAGACAGACGTTTTCCGCGATCGCGTGGATTATTCTCAGAACGTTAAAAGGCAGCTTGTATCGGCACGGAAAACCGGGAGAGATGCCGTTTCAGCCATTGAATCGGTATTAGTCCCCTTAGAGAATGCAGAATCTGCTGTAGTGATTGATCTTTTTTTGTCATATCGATCGGTTAAGGCATGGGATGCAATGATCGATCTAGTGCCGAAAATGTCTCCACCATTGCAGACTACCGTTCTTGTTCAGGAGCAGCTTGGCTTGGCACTTAACCGAGCGGGTCATGGCGAAGAAGCTGAGCATGTATTGCTTGAACTGATCAACAAGCGTGGGCCAAGCAGTGAGTCCTACGGTATTCTCGGACGGGTCTATAAAGACCGGTGGGAAGCTGCCCATAATTCAGGCAATTCCATTCTTGCCAGTGGACTGCTTGTCAAAGCCATTGAAACTTATCTTAAAGGATTTGAGGCTGATTGGCGTGATGCATATCCTGGAGTTAATGCTGTGACGCTCATGGAGATTAAAGAACCTCCAGATATCCGTCGTATTCAGCTCTTCCACGTTGTTATCTATGCTGTTAAAAGGCGCATAGTAGTTGGTAAACCCGATTATTGGGATTATGCCACATTGCTTGAGCTTGCCGTTCTGATAAAGAACAATGAAGATGCCGTTTCTGCACTTTCCAGTGTGCTTGCCAATGTCCGGGAGCCATGGGAAATGGAAACCACAGCGAGAAACTTACGCCTTATCCGGGAAGCCCGTGAACATCGTGGTGATGATGTGACCTGGGAACGTCAGATAGAACAAGCATGTTGTTCTATCATTTCTTGAAGCAGATAAGATATTGAAATGGATTTTAATGATGAATACATATCCAATACAGTGTTGAACTTTTTCGACTTAGGTGCTGCATAATCTATAATCGCATAATAATTTGCTTATCATTTACATGAATAATTTGAATAAAATTGGAACAGCTTTGCCAATGACATTACTTGGTCCAATCGCTGTATATACAGTTATTTATTGGTGGTTTATTCCCGATACAATGCGAATGGATGTGCCTTTAGCTCACGTGCCCCTCCTTGTGAAAATAATTTCGACAATCATTGCTATTCCATTGGCTATATATTCACATAGTTCCAGTGAGTGGCTTGGATCAGCATTGCCAGTTGAGTGGACATCGAAAATCTATCAGTTTTCATATTATGCTCATCGTTTATTGAATGTTGTTTCTGCTGTATTGATGATTAGCCTTTTTTCTCCAATAATAGGTATGCCGCCACCCTCTAAAATGTGGGTTATTATAATTTTTTTTGTTTTTATGATATATGCATGGTTTAATGTAATAAAAAAAGGTTTTGTTGTTTATGCACAAATAGAAAAGGGCGCTTTGTCAGGAAAGACTTACAAGGATTTATCTGCAAAAGAATTAATAGAGATTGATAGACGTCCACCAATTTTGTATTTGAGATCTTTCGGTAAAGAACAAACAAGGGCGAGAATAACTGGTCGTTTCGATTATATAGGGCAAGATCCCAAAGGGATATATATGAAATCAATGAGGCCAAAATCACTGGATGATGTATTTAGCCTATATAGATTAGTGTCAGATCGAAGGATTCGACGTAAATT
Source organism: uncultured Chlorobiaceae bacterium (assembly GCA_903908555.1). Lineage (GTDB taxonomy): Bacteria > Bacteroidota > Chlorobiia > Chlorobiales > Chlorobiaceae > Chlorobium. Next base: position 5,317 of record CAIVSG010000019.1, read on the forward strand.
CCTTAAGACAAATCGTTCTGCTTATGATGAGTCTATGATATTTGGTGAATATTTATCAGAATTGGCACCATATATTGCTATTGGTCGTCCTGGTGAAAGTTTAGAGAATATGGACTTGGGCGCTGCAAAGTTTTATATTCCTGATGATGAATGGAAGGAGAAAGTGGTTGAATTAATAGACAAAACTATAGCAATTATATTGGATGCTGGAAATTCAGATGGCTTAACATGGGAAATAGAACAGGTGTTGTTGAGAGTTGAGCCAAAGCAATTACTTGTTATTTTGCCACGCAATAATACGGATTATCAGATATTTCGATTGTATGCAGAAAAGCTCTTCCCTAGGTTATTTCCCAAAGAGTTTCCGCCATCAAGATTGTTAATATTTGATGATGGGTGGGATCCAGTTCCTCTTACTAACCCAACAATGTGCGTTGAAGATGCATTGGAGCCTTTTGTTACAAGACTTGGACTTTCGTGTGAATAGAATCCTATTAATTTAATAGGGTACTACAAGCCTCGCCTACTCAGATAATTTTTCATGTTGAAAAGTCTAATTTTTGTAAACGGTTAGGGAATGATATGACCTGTTGTTAGTATCCAAATGAGTTTTGCTTTGGATTATTAATAAATGGTAGACGCACTCCTCTCAATAATACGCCAATATTGTAATTTTCAGATATATCAATTATGGCAAATAAAACACTAAACAATTTACTCTCAACTTATAACAGAGTTCCGATATTAGGGTGTCATGACGCTTTATCTGCAATAATTGGGGAGAATGCAGGATTTAAAGCATTGTGGGCATCAAGTCTTGGCTTGAGTACAGTGCAAGGGCGTCGTGATGCCGGGGAGTTGACTTGGTCGGAAATTTTAAACTTGGCCAGTAATATCACTGATGCTACCGATATCCCTCTTTTGGTTGATGGAGATAATGGTCATGGTGATTATAATATTACCAGGCTTTTTGCTGTAAAACTTTTTAAAGCAGGTGTATCGGGTATTTCAATTGAGGATCAGCTTTTTCCGAAAAGAAATTCCTTCATGGAGAAAAATCAGGAACTTGAGGATGCTGAAACTTTTTGTGGCAAAATCGCAGCTATAAAAGATTCCCTCGGAGAAGATTTGACCGTGGTTGCACGAGTGGAAGCATTAGTTGTCGGACAAGGCATCGATGTTGCCTTGGATCGAGCTTATGCGTATGTTGAAGCAGGGGCTGACGCAATAATTATTCACTCAAAATCATCCGATGCCTCGGATGTTGCAAGTTTTGTTCAATCTTGGGATCAACCAAATCCGCTTATTCTGATACCGACAAGTTATCATAAGTCTCTTTCCCAGTACATAGTCGGACTGAAAGTTGGTGGAGTTGTGTGGGCTAATCAGATGTTGCGCGTTCAAGTTACTGCACTACAGAAGGTAGCGGCTGAATTACTTGCCAACCAGAATCCGGATACACTGGAGCCAATGTCCAGCCTGAAAGAGATTTTTTCTCTGGTTGGTTTGGACAACCTGCCAATTGAGGATCTGACATACCAAAGAAGGAGTGTTATAAAAAAGAATCATGATTGAACCAGCAGAATTTATCGATGCGCTTGTTTGTAGTAAATATGATAGTATAAGTGGCGTCCCATGTTCTAATATTAGTGCGGTCTTTCATGCTCTTGAACACTCAACTCGTCTTCAGTATGTACCTGCAGCAACTGAGGGTGAAGCGGTTGGGATCGCCGTTGGATGTTGGTTTGCAGGAAAAAAAGCCGCAGTAATATGCCAAAACTCTGGCGTTGGAAATATAGTTAATCCAATGGCGTCATTGAATGCTCCATATTCAATACCCACAACTTTATTTGTGTCGATGCGCGGAGCGCCTGGCTTTCCCGATGAGTCCCATCACGATATAATGGGACGAGAAACGGGTAAATTTCTTGAGCTTCTCTCTGTAGAAACAGAAATGCTACCGGATAATATCGAGAGTCTTTCAATTGCACTGTCTCAAGCGAACAATCAACTCCTCAATCGACAGTGTCGCGCCTTTTTGATAAACCCTAAGGTTATCAAAAATCTGAAGGAAATTTATCCTGATCATGTCGTTGCAACTCAGTCATCTTTTTACCCTATACATCAGGATGTTGGCGGAGAAATGATAACGCGCCAAGAGGCGATAGCTATTTTAATGCACACTTTTAGCAAATACGCAACCATTGCAACCACCGGCTATGCTTATAGAGAACTTCATGCGACTGGAGATCGTGCAAATTACTACTACATGGCTGGTTCGATGGGGCATGCTGCCGCAATCGGGCTTGGGGTATCAATCAACACGACACAGCCAACTATCGTTCTTGACGGCGATGGCGCTCTGCTGATGAATATGGGAATTTGCGCAACGGTTGGGCAACAAGCGCCAAACAATTTGGTGCATATCGTACTCGATAATGGTATATACGAGTCAACCGGGGGGCAACACTCAAACGCCAACGCAGTGGATTTTTCGCATATTGCTCAGGCATGTAGCTATAAACAGGTATGGCAATGTTCAGGGCGTGATGCCATAGAGCGTTTTTGTCAGTCTGTTGATCCATTATTAGGCCCAACCTTTGCTCATATTAGAGTCTCTCCATTAAGGGATCCCCCAGTATCGCGTCCAAAGATAGATCTTCCACAACTGGCCGTTAGATTTAGAGAATTTGTAGTGGACATGTCTCAATGAGTCAATCAAGGATCATAGCATAAGAAGCATGATCTGGTAACCGATTATTTATATATCTATTGATGGACGAGAATAATTTTCAACCATTGCTTATTGGAGGGCAACGTGTCCTAACGGATGAACATATAGCCGTTGTGAACCCATACACACAGGAATGTATCGGATATGTAGGGTCTGCAACCCTCATGCAAATGGAAGATGCGATTCATATAGCAGCGGCCTATGTGCCATCGCTTACCAGATATCAGCGAAGCAGAATACTTGGCAAAGTTGCCGAATTAGTAAAAAAGTGCGCTGACCAGTTAGCTTATCAAGTTATTGCTGAATCTGGTTTGTGTTGGAAAGATGCAATGAATGAAGTGTGTCGCACACAAGATGTATTTTCAATTGCCGCAGCATTAAGCATTCAGGAAGATGGGGAAGTTTTTGCCGGTGACATTAGTGCTCATGGAAAAAACAGAAAAATTATTTCTTTTCGTGAACCAGTTACAGCGATAGGTGCGATAACTCCCTTTAATCACCCGTTGTGTCAAATTGCACATAAAGTTGCTCCAGCGGTGGCAACGAACAATTGTGTGGTGCTGAAACCGTCAGAAAAAACACCATTTTCAGCTTACAGGATTGCCGAAATACTTTACGAAGCAGGATTGCCAAGAGAAATGCTTTCAGTCATTTCAGGGCAAGCAATGATGCTTGTGGATAAACTTGTCACATCCGAACAGATTGAAGTTCTTGCATTTACGGGGAGCACATCAATAGGACGATGTCTGGCTCAAAAAGCCCCTTACAAAAGATTGTTGCTGGAACTCGGAGGCAATGACGCTTTGGTTGTTTTGCCTGACGCTGATATTGACGAAGCAGTTGACTTGGCATTACGTGGAGCTTTTGGAAACTCCGGTCAACGCTGCACAGCCATCAAGAGAATCTTAGTGTCTGATGAACTTGCAGATTTATTTGCAGATAAATTAGCTGCTGAAGCAGCAAAACTTAAATGCGGTAATCCGTTCCAAATAGAGACGGATGTTGGTCCCGTTATCAGTGAGGAAGCAGCTTGTGCGATTGAGCAACGGGTTACTGATGCCATCAAAGAAGGTGCTAAATTGCTTGTGGGGCATAAGCGTCAAGGAGCACTATATACACCAACGGTATTGGATCATGTGGCAGCAACGAGTTCTCTTGTGGTTCATGAGACATTTGGTCCTGTTGCGCCCATTATTCGCTTTAAAACAATCGAAGAAGCTATTCTTATTATAAATGGGACGGAATTTGGTTTAAGCGCAGGTCTTTGCACAAACAACTGGCCTTGGATTATGCGGTTTGTACAACAACTGAAAGTGGGATCTATTAATGTCAGAGAAATACCCGGCTACCGTACCGAAATGTCTCCATTTGGTGGTATAAAAGGTTCGGGACTTGGATCAAAGGAAGGATTGTTTGAGGCTATGCGTTTCTACACAAACGTCAAAACCCTTTCTGTGCCTTGGTTTTGATAATATTCTATTTCACAACCTATATCAAGTTTTATCCACATCAATTAAAGCCAAAAAAATTCTGCTAATTGTTTTGATTTTAGTGGTTAGAAATTTTGGAACTAAGGAGCTGGAAATATTTTGAGTTGAGATCGAGCATCTTCTATGACTTCAGCAAAAATTGCTCTTTCATCAGGGAAGGACAATTTATTTTCAGGAGGCAAAACTGCAAAAAAATCTAAACTTTCCATTTCGCGGGCAGATATTTCAGCTTGTTGTATACCTAAGTATCCGGTATAAAATGTTCCGCCCATTGCGTGTCGCCGCACTCGCACTTCTTGAATATCAACGATGTCATAACCAGACTCTTCACGAAACTCTCGCATTGCGGAGCTCATTGGATCTTCTTTTGGCTCTATATAACCACTGGGCCATTCCCAACCCCGTTTTCGATTCTTTACCATTAGAAATGTCCCATCTTTTTTGAAAGCAACGATACTTACGAAGAATCGACTGGATTCCCAATAATGGTTGAAATGTTTTGAGAAAGTATGAGCCATATCTGTATGGATCGACAAATCAAATATTAGAACTGGGCATTGAGATATAGGAATCGATAGAACAAATGATAAGTATAGAAAGTTATCAACAATAAAATAAAATTGCGTCGGCATAAGATTGTAAAATCTTACATCAAATTTCTTGTGCTCTGGATCAAGGTCGGCTAGATTTTTTGCATGTTCTCTTGCACCATCCAAATCCCGTTTATAGTCGTTTCGGAAGTGACCGATTCCCATCATATCTTTGCGGTCATTAACAAAGTGCCCTTCAGAGTAGTCATCCATAGCAAGAATACGGACTGTACACAACTGATTTGAATTTTCAATGCGTTCCTTTAGTGCGGTAACTACAGAAGTAGAAAATAGATTTCGTCCGGACAATACTAAGCAATCAACACGAAACGTTGCATCACGAAATATTTTTTGAAGCTCTATATATGAAAATGATGAGAGTGTATCTACCTCAAGTTTTTTAATTATAGTTGGTTGCGGTGGTTCTTGGGAAACCGAATGTTGTTTTTTTTCTTCATTTTGCTTCAATTCAGCCGTAGAGAGGATATTGATAACATTCTTAGATAATCCGGGCCAAAGTTCTGTAACGAGTTGATTGAATTGGTCTTGAGGGCGAGGTTTCTCGCATTGCTCATTTAAATCGGAAATCAACTTTAGAAACTGGGTTTCTTCAAATATCTTGGCCTGGAAGATGGATGCTGGGGTTTTTACTAAATCCGTTACTTCGCAGCCACAAAGAAGGGGGATGAAATTTTTTTGGATAGCTATAGCTCCGTGCTCGAAAAACATCCATGTGCTGCCAAGGTTTTCCTTTGTAAATATTCCAATTCCAGCTTCTGAATTTTTGAGGCCAAGCCGTATTTCCTCAAACCATGGTTTACCGGCATCTATACTTTCGGCGGAAACAAATACGTCAAACTCAGGATTTACTAGTGGGAGCCAAGATTTAAGTTTAAGAGCTATAGCTTGAGCAACCTCACCAGACTGGCTTATGAAAAGTTTCATAGTGTTTTCACATTACTTCATTTTCAATAGATGCTGTATAATTTACTTTCAATTTCATTCACACATCAGTCGCAATTTTAAGATTTCTTTCGAATTATGCGATGTGACGTCAGCTCACAGGCCCTGAACTTAGAAAGTTCAGTAAATTCGCTTGAATATGCAATAGTATCAAAAATAATAAAAATCGATCAGATTTGATGGATAGTCCCTAAGTGAGTATTCCGGCGAAAGTGTACCACCCATTCCGGGTGAAAGTGTGCCAGTCATTCCGCGATATAGTGTGCCACCGATTCCGGTGCAAAGTGTACCACCCTTTTCAGGTCGGATTTGCTGTTAAAACTTACACATTATTTTCCAGTTTCTTTCTCCTCAGAGACTCACCTTTCAACTCAAGCCGGTGAGCATTTCCAACTAATCGATCCATGATTCCATCAGCAATAGTCGGTTCACCAATTACGTCATGCCACTTGGCAACAGGAAGCTGTGAGGTGATCATTATCGACAGTTTGCCATATCGATCTTCAAGGATCTGGAGCAGAGCAATCCGGGTGGTTGCATCAAGGTGCTGGAGACCGAAATCGTCAAGAATGATCAGATGAGTCCGCTCGATCTTGTTGAGTAACTTGACAAAAGTTCCATCAAGCTTTGTCTGCGAGATGGTTTCAAGAAAACGGGTCACATTGAAATACATGGTTCGGTATCCCAGAGAACAAGCCTGTCGTCCGAGGGCACAGGCAAGGTAGCTTTTGCCGCAGCCTGTGGCCCCGGTAATTAGGATATTTTCCCCTCGTTCGATAAAACGGCAGTCCGCAAGGCTGACAAGCTGGTCTCGGCTCAGGTTTCGTGCAGCGCTGCAATGGACTTGTTCCAATATTGCCGGATAGCGAATCTTGCTTTGCCGCAGATGGTGTTTCGTGGTTTGTTCTTTTCGGTAGAGTTGTTCTGCATCGACCAGTTTCCCAAACAGGGTATCGGACGTTGGTTGCTCATGAACTGGAAGCAAGAGTGATGCTTCATAGGCATGAGCCATACCATAGAGTTTCATGGAACGAAGCTGGTCAAGAGTAAGCTGTGTATTCATTGTTCTGATGGTTAGGGTTACTGGTAGACTTCTTTACCTCGAATATTGTCATGCAATGGAAGCATTGGCGCATGTCGTTCGGCAGATACCCAAGCTTTATCGCGGTTATTTTCCAGAATGTTGTGGACAAGTCGATAACTGACACGGCGAACTTGCAGCGCTAACCCACAGGCTGATTCGAGTCGAGTTGCACCATACTTTTTCTGGAGTCGGAGTATTCCCAGGCAGGCGTCAAAGCTCTGCTGTACAAAAGCTTTTGAACTCAGAAGCCGAAAGACAACTTCCTCGGCACAAGGGCCCACTGCAGCAGCTTTGCAGGTAAAGTCTTCCTCCGTCCATCCTTGTTGCTGATGGTACCGGCGATGAGATTCCGGCATGTGTTCCTCCATAGTTCTGTAGATCCCTCTTCGTCCTACGATGCGCTGATGCAGGGCTATACGCTGGAAATCAAGAAAGACCTCGACAACGGTTTCATCGTAAATCAGCTTGACTGTTTTGCCGATATTCTCATGAGGGACACTGTACTGGCAGCGGTCTTCACCGAGAATGACATGGTAATTTTTCTTGACTTTGGCCATGGTCTCGCGCTTGTAGGCAAAATCGGTCGCTGGCAGTGGCAGTAAAAGCTCCTGTTCAAACGCTATAAACCGCTCTCTGCGACTTTTACCATAGTCGGTCATCGGCCGATCATTGGCAGTATCCAGCAACTGGTGTACCCGGAATTTCAGGGCATGGAGACTGGTAAATTCTTCATTACGCAAACGTGCGTAAATCTGGTTGTAGGCGAGGTGAACAGAGCCTTCTACTGACGGTTTATCCTTTGGCCTGACGGCTCTGGTCGCTTGCATGTTGGTCTGGTAGTGCAAAGCCCACTGTTCCATAAGGTCATTGAAGAGTGGTTCATAGCGTGAGGTTTTCGTCACCACCTGCTTCATGTTGTCACTCAGAATGTTCTTTGGAACGCCACCAAGGTAGGCAAGTGCCCGGTTGAGTGCCGGAATCAAATGCTCCTGACGGGCAGAGGAGAGTGGTTCCACATAAAAAAAGCTGCTGCATGGAAGGGTGCATACCAGCACAGGGCACTCGATATGCTCTCTGGTGAGCGGATCGATAATCCAGAGCGAGTCACCAGCAAAGTCTATCTGCAATCGATACCCCGGTTGGTGCTGTTGCGGCATGGTAGCATCATGCTGCTGCATGTACTGGTCGAGATAGTAGCAGAATTGGGAATACTGATACCCGTCAGGTCGATCCTGAAGATACTCTTCCCATAACACCTGCTTGGTTACATGTGCATTTTTCTTGCCAAGCTCTTCGGAAAATCGCTTCAGTTGGGTGTTGAGAAAGCCATACCGCTCATCGGAGGACTTGGTAGAACGTGGTGGATGAACCAGAACCGAGAGTTCGTGATCGGGCAGCACAAACAGTTCTGAAAATGTTTTCCCGCTGCTCTTGAACCGGTGCAGATAGTTTTTGAGGGTAAGCCGGTGAATACCGGTACTGCGATGGATTTCCCGTTGGGAACAATCCTCCATCAGGA
>CAIVSG010000020.1 GCA_903908555.1 uncultured Chlorobiaceae bacterium
AAGAGAGCATCACTTTTATTGATCGATGGCGGCAAGGTTGCTATGCCGAAACTTTTGGCCTCATCGGTCAAGTGTTTCATTCGTTCTGTATCACCTATTTCACTATTCAGAACGGCTGTCACAAACTCACTCGTGTAGTGGGCTTTGAGATACCCGGTCCAGTAGGCAAGAACTCCATAGGCTGCCGAATGGCTTTTGTTGAAGCCGTAGCCGGCAAACTCGGCCATGAGTTCGAAAACCCTTGTTGCAAGCGTATCGTGCACGCCTTGCTTTATAGCGCCCTCGACAAAATCGGCCTTGTATTTATCCATGATCTCAGGCATCTTTTTACCCATCGCCTTGCGAAGATTATCCGCCTTGGCAAGAGAGAAGCCGCCCATAACCTGGGAAATCTGCATGACCTGTTCCTGATAGACAATGACCCCATAGGTCTCTTTGAGAATCTGTTCGAGCATAGGGTGCATGTAATCGATAGCTTCCCTGCCGTGTTTACGATCGACAAACAGATCGACAGCATTTCGCTTTTCATCAATGCGAGCATTGAGCGCACCCGGGCGATAGAGGGCACTCATTGCTATGATGTCGCCGATCTGGGTTGGCTGAAGGCGGGTCATATAGCTTTGCATGCCGGATGATTCGAACTGAAATATACCGGCCATCTTGCCTTCCTGGAAAATGCGGAAGGTTTTGCGATCGTTCATGGGGACTTTTTCAAGCTCGATATCGAGGTTGTGCCTCCGTTTAATCATTTTGAGGGTTTCATCGATAACGGCAAGTGTTTCAAGGCCCAGATAGTCAATCTTGAGGAGTCCTGCTGTCTCTATCCAGTTTTTGTCAAACTGGGTGACGACCTGCTTTTCGTCAGTGCCATCAGAATTTTTTGCCTTGGCATGTTCAGGTTCGTCAAGATCAATTTCATCGGCGAACTTACGTACTTCGGTTTCGATTTTATTGGAGACATAGAGCGGCACCTGCTCTTCGAGCGGACCATCGGTAATGACAACTGCTCCGGCATGCATTGAAACGTTACGCGCCCGACCTTCAAGAGCACGGGCGTGGTTCATCAGTTCACGAATCTGCGGAGTGCTTTCGGCATACTCCTTCATCTCCCTGGCTTCGCTCAATGCTTTTTCAAGGGTGATGCCCGGCCTCGTTGGGACAAGTTTAGCGAGTTTATCGACCAGGGGCAGAGGGACTTCAAGAACGCGGCCTGCATCGCGGATGGCGGCTTTGGCGCCAAGCGTACCGATGGCGATGACTTTTGCCACACTCTCTGCCCCGTATTTTTCGACCGTATATTCAAGAACCTTCTGCTTACCGACCGGGGTGAAGTCGATGTCGATATCAGGCATGGAGGAGCGCTCGGGATTTAAAAACCGCTCAAAGAGCAGCTTGTATCGCAAAGGATCGATCCGTGTGATTCCGGTAAGATAGGCTACAATGCTGCCCGCGGCAGATCCGCGACCGGGACCGACTGAGTATCCAAGACGACGGGAGGCGGCTATAAGGTCACTGACGATGAGAAAATATGAGCTGAAGCCCATCTTTTCGATAACGCCGAGCTCAAGCTCTATGCGTGATCGTACATCTTCAGCTGTGATTCCCTCTTTCTCGGAATCGGCATACTTTTCTTTAGCCCCCTCCCAAGTCAGGTGACTGAGGTAGTCAAATTCATTGCTAAAGCCATCAGGAAGAGGAAAATGCGGGACAATCGGCTCTTTATTGCTGAAGGTGTAGGTGCATTTTTCGGCAATGAGCAGGGTATTCGTCAGTTCACGGTGTTCGTCGGTGAAGAGAAGACTCATCTCTTCAGATGTCTTCAAGTAGTGATCGCTGCCGGGAAGTGCAAGAAGATTCTGGCTGGAAAGTTTTTCCTTGGTCCTGTTGGCAACCATCGCGCGGTAGCATCCAGAATCTTTTCGATCGAGATAGTGAACATTGTTGGTCGCGACCAACTCAATTGATAATTTTTTGGCCAGAGCAATGGTCTCTGCATTCAGGGTTTCATCGAAAGGGGTATTATGGCGTTGAAGCTCAAGATAAAAGTTGTTTCCAAAAATCTCACGATAGTAGACGGCAAAGGATTCAGCCTCCTGGATTGCTCCGGCAAGAAGCGCCCTGCCTATTCTTCCTGAAGAGTAAGCGGAGAGACAGACAAGACCTTCATGACAGGTTTCAAGGAGGCGGCTCTCTATATGAGGCATTCCATGGACGAAACCATCTTTAGCTGCTCGGGACAAGAGAATGCAGAGGTTTCGATATCCGGCATCATTTTGAACAAGAAGCACCAGAGAGGGTGAGACAGGAGCCGGGCCATGCTGGTGTGCATCGGTTTCAAGCAGCAGGAGCTCACTGCCGATAATCAGCTTGATGCCGGCATTTCTGGCTTCATTGAACAGCTCGGGCATGTTGAAGATTGCGCAATAATCGGTAACAGCAATACTCTTCATGCCATACTTCAGCGCTGAGGAAAACATCTCTCCCGGAAAAACAGGACTGCTCTGCATCGAATAATGCGTATGAGCATGTAAGTGAACAAAATCCATAGATAACGACCGTTCAGCGTTTGATTGATAACAGGAGTCCCTTTGCGCCACATGCAATTATGGCTGCGCTCGGGTCAAAATAGTACATTTTTTTGTGATACGGGGGAGGTATCGGTAACCTTGTCCGGGATATTGTAACAAGGGGTTCCATCAGGAAGCACAATAAGGGAGCACCATTTTCTGGTTTGTCATTATTTTATAGGTTTTGCCATAGAGGGTTAACGGGAGAGTCGTCTCTTCATCTGAGTTTATCAGTATTGAAACCGTTTCATGGCACACGGTAATTTCAACGGTTCTTGATCTCCAGCGCACAGAGAAAGAGAGGCATTCCCACTTTTTCGGAAGCCATGGCTTGAGAACCAGTCGGTCAGACTTGATTGAAAACCCTCCAAAACCATAGACCACAGTCTGCCATGTACCTCCCGTCGCCGCGGCATGAATTCCAAGATCAGTATTTCCATGCAGGTTTTGCAAGTCGAAGAGTGCTGTCTTCATAAAATAGTTATACGCCCTTGTGCGTCTGCCTGCTGAGAGCCCCATTATGGCATGAATGCAGTGACTCAGAGATGATTTGTGTGCTGTGCGTTTCTCATAAAAATCGTAGTTAGCTGACTTATCCTCATTGCTGAATGCATGAGGAAAAAGCATCATCATGCTGAGAACATCAGCCTGCTTAATGAGGCGTGTCGACTGAATATTGCGATAATTAATACCATGAGGAAGTATCGGGTGGCCTTTACGATCAACCCCCTCGATTACATAATCTTTCAAGGCAAAGTAACCGTCAAACTGTTCAAAAAGCCTTGTCTCCGAATCGTAGGACAACTTGAGATTCCGGCTGATGTCATTCCAGGAATCAACCTCCTTGCCATTGAGTTGTAAACGGGATGCAAGAGCGTCGAAAAATACAATATCAGTACGCCTTATATATTTATAAAGCATCACGGCAAGCCGAAGGTGCCATTTCACCAGAAAATTTGTATAGGTATTATTGTTGACATGCTCATGAAACTCATCGGGACCTATGACACAACGGATCTCATATTTTTCTCCTCCCCGAACAACCCTCGATGCCCAGAATCTGGCAGTAAGAAAGACCATTTCGAGTCCGTAGTCCAGTAAAAACCGCTCGTCTCCAGTAGCCCGGAAATACTTTTCCACTCCGTAGATCACATCCGAAACTATGTGATCTTCCTCTGTCCCTGTATAGATCAGCCGTATGGTACGCTCAAGCTTTGAAGCAAATCTCGGAGTGACATCCTCGCCGGTAGTCGCTGATTCCCACGCATATTTTGCGCCTTTATAGCCCATTTTAAGGGCATTCTGCTTTGCTCCGGCAAGAGTATTGTAGCGGTAAAGAAGCAGGTTGCGGGCAACATCGGGAAAGTTGTAGATATAAAATGGAAGAATAAAAATCTCAGTATCCCAGAAGGCGTGACCCATATAGCCTTCAGAACTTAAAAATTTTGCGCCGATACCTGCCGGGCGAATGGGCCCGTTAATCAGAAGTTGATAAATATTGAAGCGTAAGGCATGCTGAGCCTCGTCATCACCTGTAATGATAATGTCGGCCTGTTGCCATTTTTCCTGCCAGGCGTCAAGATGAGCAGCTATTTCGTGGGGAGCACCGCTTCGGACATACGATTTAAGTTTCCCGATAGTGCCTTTAAACATCTCCTGGGCTGGAAGTTCCCTGCTTGTGGAAACAACTGCCAGTTTTTCAAATACATAGGTCTCGCCTTTTTGAACTTCAAGGGTAATTTCGCTGGTAAACTTTTCGCCGTATATTCTCGGTTCCCACGTGTAGCTCTGAAGAGAGGGTGAAACAAGCTTCCATGACGCCGCTTCAGAAATCCTTATTCCGCGTTCGCGGGTTTTCATTTCAAGATACATAAAGGCCCGACCTCGCTCAATTCTTTCCAGCTGAAGATGTTTCAGCATTTCACGAGGGAAAAAGCCTCTATTGCAGACATCTCCATTCAAACCACTGAGCACACGAATAGGAGCGGAAAAATTCTTCGGAGTGACTTTTACCAGCAAATATCCCAAATGCACATTGTGCATGAATACAAGTCGTATGGTTTCCAGTGTGAGAATCTGACCTGAAGGGCTCTTAAAAGTGGTAAGACGGTGCAGTACCCCTTTTTTCATATCAAGGATCTGCTCATGGAAGAGTGTTTTGCAGGTTGAGAGACAGAATTTTTGCCCCTCGCTCCATATCGACACATCGGTCCACATAGGACACTTGACCAATCCCTCAACATCGGCTTCTGATTTATTATAAATCCCGCTTAAATACATCCCTCCGGTATGTTCGGGCGGCAATTCCTCAAGACTTCCCCTGATATTGAGATAACCGTTGCCAATAGTCAACAGAGTTTCATTGACCTGAATGCTTTTTGGGGTATTGCGGAAACCCTTTCGCCTCAACAACCACTGCTCATCTGATAACGAAAACAACTGCTCATAGACCGAACAGGGAGATGAACTTTCCTTTATAGAGGGTCCTGCCATAATATTCTCTCCAAAAGCTGTTACTCATTCTGAGACTTGATCTCAAATACTTCATATATAAATAATATATAAAGAACACCCGTTTTATTGTATAAGTTTATAGAGTACTCACGATCATTTTTACAAGAGCCATCAAGAGCAAATAACGGGGTGTATTTTTTTCCTTCAAGTATGTCGGTAACGCTTTTTTTCTTATTATTATAGCAACATGCCATCTTGTGCCCTATCAACACATTAACCACCCTATCGTTTTGGAGCAAAACACCTATAATCAATGCCCGGTATGCGCCTATCCGCTCACTATGGAGAGTGCTGTATGCCCTAGATGCGGAAATGATATCCTTGAAGATATATCGTCACTTGACCAGCAATCACAGGAACTGCATAATCAGAACATAGAGGATAAAAAGGCGGCATGGTATATTAACTGACTTACAGAAAAGCTTAATTTCGAAACACCCCCTCCTTCAGAGAGTTCTGACGAAAGCTGCCATCAGGAACATGCACGACAGATTCCATCTCGAACTGCCGAAAATGAGTTTCTTCGTACCATCAGCAAAGCAGAGCTTCTGAAAGAGGGCTCGGCTCGTAGAAAATGGTGGAATTCCATGACCGATGACTGGAAAGATATTGTTAAAACAACACTGAAAGTTGTTCGTGAACCATCCGAACAGGAGTTGCTTGACTTTATGGAGACCACGCACCTTCGGTGTGATAACCGCAGAATTCACAACCTTTTGCCAGTAAGGGTACTTGAAAAGCTACAGCAGCTTCGTTGTGATGAATCTCCTGTTGAAAGTCTTGATCCACTGTTTCATCTCGAGAAGCTTCAGCGCCTCTATGCTTTCGATTGCGACTTTTCATCCCTCGAACCTCTTCGAAACCTTAAAAGCCTGAAACTCCTGTGGATATCAAGCACGCAAGTCCGCTCACTTAAGCCGATTCAGAACCTGCTTAATCTTGAGGAGCTTTATTGTTCAGAAACGCAGATCGAGGATCTTGCCCCCCTCAAAAACCTTATTAATCTGGAAAAACTCAGTTGCTATAAAACAGGGATTTCCAGTATTGAGCCACTCGCCGAGCTTGAAAATCTCATCGAACTCGGAATCAACAGTTCGAAGATTGTCGATATAGCCCCTCTCTCCTCTCTGAGCTGTCTGGAATATCTCCGATGCAACAAAACAAGTATCACCAGTATTGAACCGCTGAGAAACCTGATCGATCTCAGGGAGTTGAGCATAGCACATACTCCTCTCTTGACTATCGACGCTCTCGAAGAACTGGTAAATCTCGAAGAGCTGGATATATCGAATACCCAAATCACTTCGATTGGCCCTATCATGCATCTGCAGAACCTTGAAAAGCTGGAACTTTCAGCTGTTAACATTCCAAGAGAGGAGATTGAGCGGTTTATTGAGCTGCACCCGGGGTGCGAAGTCGCGCTCAAGGTTTGAAAAGTGCTGAGTGAAACCAGTTGGCAGTCAGCAGTTGGCAGTTGGCAGGATGCCAAGAGGTTTGCGCTCTTTAATTGCCAACTGCTGACTGCTGACTGCCAACTGCCAACTGCTGACTGCCAACTGCCAACTGCTGACTGCCAACTGCCAACTGCTGACTGCCAACTGCTGACTGCTGACTGCTGACTGCCTACTACCCTAACCGATGGTCATCATTACTTCGCCCATTGATACTGTGCCGCCTTTCTGGGCGGTTATGGTTAGTACTTTTCCTGCACAGGGTGCTTTGACCGGGTTTTCCATTTTCATGGCTTCTATAACAGCTACCTCTTCTCCTTCTTTTACTTCATCGCCGACGCTGACTGATATGGCGTGGACGTTGCCAGGCATGACGGCGAGGACGGGGGTGCCCTCTAATAAGTGCTGAGTGCTGAGTGCTGAGTGCTCAGAAGGAGAGTTCTGGGTGCTGAGTGCTGAGTGCTGAGATGAAGAGGGGTTCGGGTTGAGGGATGAGCCTTCGGCGAAGGAGACTGTGAAGGGGGCTCCGTCTACGAAGACGTTGAAACTGCCAGACATGGAGATGACTTTTGAGCCGGTTGCAGATGCCGGGGTGCTTGCCTGCGGGGCTGGTTTGGAAAAAAGATCGACAAGCCTTTTGTTGACCTCTTCCTGGTGGATGTCGTGCTTGTGAGCTTCGTGGTAAGCCGCAACAACTTCCTCTCTGGTTTTTGCCTTGATTTCAACGGCGATATCGGCCTTATAGCGGATGCCTGTAGAACAATCACCCTTGAGGAAAGCGATACCTTTGTCGCCGCATGTGGCTGCGATAAAAATATTTTCGTCGGTTTCCGGAAGACCGGCTTTCTGAAGGAGTGAAATATTATAAGGTATACCGAGCACGGGGTTACGGTCGTTGATGTCGTGAACGTCTTCAATGGTAGACTGAAGACCAAGCTGCTCGGATGCCAGACGGACAACTTCAGGATCAGGCTTGGCGGGGGTATGACCGAAGTAGCCGAGCACCATTTTGCCATATCCGTCAGTGATCTTTTTCCAGGGGCCTTGAATGGTATTGGCAAACGCCTGCTGAATATAGAACTGGGAAACAG
Organism: uncultured Chlorobiaceae bacterium; assembly: GCA_903908555.1. GTDB lineage: Bacteria > Bacteroidota > Chlorobiia > Chlorobiales > Chlorobiaceae > Chlorobium. The sequence goes on from CAIVSG010000020.1 coordinate 7,624, forward strand.
GGGTGACCGATGAACCGTAGCCGCCTTTCACAACCGCTTCGCGCATGTTTTTTATGACCTGAGGCAAGAGATGAAGCGTATTGTTGTCGCGCATCATCTGGGTATTAGCCGTAAGGGCTCCTCCCGGCATTGGTGAAAATGAGATAACGGGATTGACCGCTGTAGCCTCGGGGGGCATGTAGTATTTGTACATCTGATCGATAAAGAGAGCCTCGACTTCAAGGTATTTTTCATGATCGATGTCAAGGGTATAGTCTGTACCACGGAGCCTCTGCCACATGGTAAGAATATCCACAGCAGCTGTACCTCCGCTGACCGGGGCCATGGAAAGATCAATGATATCAGCACCACCTTCAATTGCTGCAAAGTTGCATGCGACGCCCATACCGGCGGTATCGTGGGTATGAAACTCGATTTCTGTGCCTGCGGGAAGCATCTTTCTTGCACCTTTAATGGTCTCATGGACAACAGCCGGAGTTGTAGTACCTGACGCATCCTTGAAGGCAACGCTGTCGTAAGGAATTCCGGCATCAAGAATTTCCTGCAGTTTGTCGAGATAGAACTGCGGTGTATGACAATAGGTCTCGGTCAGTCCGGGAGGAAGACCCATCATGGCTATGACGACCTGATGGCGAAGCCCTGCGTTATGGATACATTGACCAGAGTAGGCAAGATTGCGGACATCCATCAACGCATCAAAATTACGGATGGTTGTTATTCCGTGCTTTTTGAAAAGCCGAGCATGAAGATCGATAATATCGCGTGATTGTGAGACCAAGCCGACAACATTCGCACCTCTTGAAAGTGTCTGCAGGTTAATGTCCGGTCCGACAACCTTGCGAGCAGCATCCATCATGGCAAATGCATCCTCTTCGCAATAAAAGTAGAGACTCTGAAAACGTGCACCACCGCCTATTTCAAAGTTATCGGTACCTGCATGAACAGCAGCCTCCAAAGCGGGAAGAAAATCTTCCGTCTTTACTCTGGCGCCAAAACATGACTGAAAGCCGTCCCGAAAAGAGACATCCATAAATCTTATTTTTTTCATATATCCTGCTCTTTGCGGTTATCCTAAACAATTGTTGGTTATTTCAGGAATAAAGTCGCTGCCGCTCTTAAGCTAATCGGCAGGGATCAATACCTGTTATCTCTTCATTATATAGCTACTCTGCAAAAAAAGATCACTCAGTGAGCATCATCGGCAAGTATACTGAGCTGATTGAATGAATCCTCTTCAATACGGCTGTGGAGACTGTTGCCATGAGCGTCCATGGTTACGATAGCTGGAAATGATTCCACCTCTAAATGCCACATTGCTTCCGGGACACCCATCTCTTCGAGAAAATCTACACCGGTAACCTTTGTAATGCAGCGGGCGTAATACTGGGCCGCGCCACCAATGGCATTGAGGTAGACTGCTCCGTGGTCCTGAAGCCCTTTTAGAGTTTTTGGGCCCATTCCTCCTTTACCTATGATCGCCCTCAATCCCAGTTTTTTTATAACATCGGCCTGATAAGGCTCCTCACGGCTCGATGTGGTAGGGCCGGCGGCGGTAACCCGGTAGGTTCCGTCCTCATTTTTCAAGACGACAGGACCGCAATGGAAAAGAATTCCTCCCTGTGTATCGAGAGATTCAGGAAGATCATGATGCATGACGTAGTGGTGGAAGGCATCGCGGCCTGTGTGCATGGTACCATTGATGAGCACTACATCACCGACTTTCAAACTACGAATCTCGGCGTCAGTGACAGGCGCCTGGAGAGTTACCTCTTTGCCGGTCAATGGCATCCCCTCCCCTTTTGCCATTCGTTTGATCTCGTTAGCATCGCGGTACTGCCAGTTGGTGATCGAACCTGACTGAGGATCAATCAAGACTCCAAGCCTGCGATATGCCCAGCAGTTGTAGGCGACAGAGACATAAAAACTTGCCGGAACCCTATGCGATTTTCCGATTTTGCAGCCAAGAAGAGTGGCTTTGCCGCCAAAACCCATCGGGCCGATCTCCATCGTATTGGCTTTTTCAAGAATATACTGTTCAAGGCTGTCGAGTTCACTGTCGGGATTGCGGTCGTCAATTCTGCGCAAGAGCTGCTGTTTGGCAAGATCAAATCCACTGGTACGGTCACCACCGACACCAACACCGATGAATCCGGGACTGCACCCTTGTCCCTGAGCCTGGAAGACCGCGTGAAGGAGGCATTTGCGCACACCATCAAGGTCACGGGATGCACTGCCAAGGCCTGGAATTTCTGCAGGTAGTGAGTACTGGATATTTTTGTTTTCGCAGCCTCCGCCCTTGAGGATAAGCTTAACCTCTATCTCGTCTTTTTCCCATGGTTCAAAGTGAATAACCGGAAAATGAAAACCAAGATTGTTGCCTGAGTTTTTGCCGGTGAATGCATCAACAGCATTAGGGCGGAGTTTACCGGTTTTTGAGGCCTCCTCAATAGCATGCTCAATATCGCGCTTCATCTGAAGTTGATCGACGCCTGATGGAGTATGGATGAAAAAGGTAGGCATGCCGGTGTCCTGACATATCGGTGAGATGTTGTCGACGGCCATATCGATATTGACTGATATGGTTGACATGGCAAGGCCTGCCTGAGAGTTTGGATCCTCACGCTCAATAGCGTCGGCAATGGAACATCGTACATCACTTGGAAGATTTGCCGATGTTTCGGTAATAAGAGCAAGTATTGATTCCCTGAAATTTTTCATAACCGGTAAAAAAATTTATATGGACTGAGAATATTGGATAATTATTCAGAAACAATTTTTGCAGCTGCATCCTGTTTAACGAGCAGAACGGGAATATCGGAAGAACGGAATACTTCTTCGGCCACACTCCCCATGATAAGCCGATGGAGACCGCTGCGGCCATGGGAGCCCATGATGATGAGATCGGCACCCCATGATGTAGCCTGTTCAGTGATAACTTTGGAGGCTTCGCCCTTTAGAACACGGATATCGGCACTCAGTCCTTTCTGCTTTTCTGCCATCAGTATACTTGAAAAACTTTCCGGAAGAACATCATCCTCTTCTACTGGATCTATCGAACCATCCTCAGTAGCTGTAACTTTCGTAAGAGGATTTGCTGCAGTCTGGATATGGATAAACCTGATATGTGCACCGACTTTTCGTGCAAATTCCACGGCATACCGTACAGCGTTGTCCGATGTTGAGGAATAATCGGTCGGACAGAGTATCTTTGAAAGATGGATCATAGGCGTAGGTTGAAT
>CAIVSG010000021.1 GCA_903908555.1 uncultured Chlorobiaceae bacterium
CAGCATCAGATTGATGCCGAGATGCACACATAAAAACGTAACCAGAAAAAGCCCTGCAAGTGCCATAAGCACTTTTTTGGTAATCGAGGAATACAAGAGCATGGTATTCATACTGTGGTTATTTCGATGGAAAAGAACAGTGGATTTTCTCCTGAGGCCCACAATGTAATCTCCTCTTTAATAACTTCCAATAAAAAAATCACGCAAGATTGGCGTCATCGACAAAAGCAACAGCTCTGAGGGGCGCGGCTTCTGCATGTGCGATTTTTAGTGGAAAGCCGGAAAAAATGAAGCTGGAGTGAAAAAGCGGCGAGAGATCGGCAAGATTTTCAATTATAAGTATCCCGCTCCGAAGGAGCAGCGAATGAACAGAAAAATCAACAGCATCCGGAGAGTCAACTGAAATCATATCAACGCCAATGCCTTTCAGATGAAAACCAGTCAACCACCGGGCCGCGTCAGGGGAGAGTACCGGGTAACCGATGAAATATTCCGGGCCGCCCCAGTACTGACTCCATCCGGAGCAAAGCAGCAGAAAATCGCACTCCTGCAATCGAGCTTCGAAACCCCTTAGCTCTCCAAGGGAGATGATACCTCCAACTGACGCCCGAAGATCAAGAGCGAAGCCTTTTCCAGTAAACCGGTCAAGACTCCAGGCATCAAGCGAACTCCCTTCTGGCAGAATATGCGAAGGCAGGTCAACATGAGTGCCCGCATGCGATGAAACAGTCAGCAGCTGTTCTGCATAGCCATCCTGTTCGATGGAAGAGAGCTTGTGAAATACCGGCTGCGGAGTGCCCGGATAACAGGGCATATCAGGATGAATGGTCTGGCTCAAATCTAAAATCCGCATCATCAGACAGCCAAAGATTTTCGAGCGATCCTCCCCGCAACATAGTCAACAATCGTATTCACCGCCCTCTCTCTTTCGCAATCACAAAACGTCTGATGGTCCGAACGCTCCAACCATCCGATTGACTTTTCTGAAGGCTCGGTAGCTATGCTGTCGCAGAGTATGGTCGCACTTTCAGAAAGTACAGTACTTTCCCTGCGGTTATGCAGAATAAAAACAGGAACAGTAACCTTGCTCAAGAGAGGCAGGGTTTTTTTGAGCAGGTCAAAAAACGAAACTACAGCATCTGTAGGAACCCATGCATAATGCGGAGCACACCCAACATTGCTCTGGCCCGCATAGGGTTTAAGATCCCATTTTTTTATGATCCCGCTTACGAGTGGTACCGCGAAATGCAGAGGACGTCCCGGAGCAAAGAGAGAGGCTAGTTTGATAGCAGGAGCCACAAGCACCAGCGAGTCAATCTCGCTCTCATACCTCACTGCAAGATGAATGGCAAGAAGAGCACCCATGCTGTGACCGATGATAATGACCCGCTCTGCCAAACAACGAAGTTCTTGAAATGCCTTGTCGGCATCTTTCAGCCAGGCCTCCCACGTAACGCCACGAAGCGCTTCGGGTGATGAAGCCCCATGCCCTGCAAGCTGAGGCATGAGAACCGGAATGCCAAGTTCACTCAGAGGTGCATACAACGCGCTTACACTCTCAAGCGTCGCAGTGAACCCATGAATAATAAGAACGCCTAAAGGACTTTGCGTTGCGAGTTGTTCAGCCATAACATTTCGAAAATCTGCTTCTCGATTGTAAAACAGCGAGCCTCATTACATCTCAGTAATGAAACATACAGGTTATCAGGGAATTTCCCGTAAAATAGCTATGTTTAAAGCAAATGAAACCCAATGAAAGAGATGATCCGAAAGTTTATTCTGGCCGGATGCATACTGTTGCCTCTGGCACTCAGTTCATGCACCTCAACACGCGCCCCTTATTCAAAGCAAGACTTTAGAGGTATTTCACCAGAGGATGCTTACCGTCTGGGTAAAATCAAAAACACCCCATATATCATCAACGGCAGAGTCTATGTACCCATGAACTACGAAGAAGCTGTCGCCTATGAGGAAATTGGCACCGCATCATGGTACGGAAAGGAAACCCTTGACCAGCATAATGGACAGCCTACAGCATACGGGGAAACATTCGACCCCTCAAAACCAAGCGCAGCCCACAAATATCTCCCGCTACCCTCTATGGTAAAGGTTACAAACCTTACCACCCAGGCATCAATTATAGTCCGGGTCAATGATCGCGGCCCGTTTGTCGATGACCGGGTTATTGATCTGAGCGCTGAAGCCGCCAAACAACTCGGGTTCTTCGAAAAAGGAACCGCAAAAGTCAAAGTTGAGGTTATCTCCCGCCAATAAGACTTCTGGCAATCCTCCTCCAGGATTCAGTTCAGGGAGCGCTCTTATTTTTTCATGACAGCAGCATCTTCCATAAACTTTTTCAGCCCGAGATCTGTCAGCGGATGATTGACGAGCTGGCGGATAATACTGTACGGAATAGTAGCAATATCAGCTCCGAGCATCGCAGAATCAACCACATGCTGAGGATGTCGAACGCTTGCGACAATCACCTCTGTCGTATAGCCATAATTGTCATAGATGGTAACAATCTGCTCTACAAGCTCCATTCCATCGGTACTGATATCGTCCAGCCTTCCTACAAAAGGGCTCACATAGCTCGCTCCGGCCTTTGCAGCAAGCAGCGCCTGGTTTGGAGAAAACACAAGCGTCGCATTAGTGCGGATTCCCTGTTCTGAAAAATGCCGTATGGCTTTGAGCCCGTTTATGGTCAGCGGACATTTAATGACCACGTTGTCGTGAATTGCCGCCAGGTCCTCTCCCTCAACAATCATCTCCTCGGTCTCAAGACAAGTCACTTCAGCACTCACGGGACCATCGACAATATCGCATATTCTGGCAATATGGTCCTTGAAATCCTGATAGGTGAACCGGGATGGATCCCCGACAATTTTCGCAATGAGCGAAGGATTGGTCGTAACGCCGTCAAGAATTCCAAGATCTTTGGCGCTCTGAATTTCATTAAGATCAGCCGAATCAATAAAAAATTTCATTGTAATATCATCAAACGTTTACCTGCTGAATATCCAGCATGGCATTGAAGTTTCTAGCCTTTCTGCCTTCCCAGTTACGCTTGTGATAGGCGTAGCCGGCAATAAGCGGAAGAGCAATGGTGGCTTCCGCAAAGACCATCTGTTCGTAAACGGTATCGACCTTACCCCATGAGCTCGCCTCCTTGAGAGTCGATCCCGAAAGCGCCCCATCACGCTCATCGGCAACCGTAATCTGTACCGCGTAGGTGTGCATGGAAACATCTTCATACCCGAGCACCTCAGCAGCAACAACAATATCCTGTGTAAAGTTCTTGGGAACACCTCCCCCGATCATGAAAATCCCAGTCTTGTCATTCTCGATTTTAATTCTGGTCAATTCACGAAAATCCTTCACCGAGTCAATCGCAACATGCTTGTCAGGATTGTTCCATTGATGGCGGACAAGCCCGAACCCGGCAGAACAATCAGAAAACGCAGGGCAGAAAATCGGCACACCTTTTTCGTAAGCTTTATACACTATGGAGTTTTTATCGTGGTTGTTTGCCTCGATATATTTTCCCATTTCAACAATAAATTCACGGGAAGAGTAGACGCCCGGCTGCATGGCGTTGGCGATAAGAGCCGTTGTTTCGTCACAGACCCGAAGATCATCCTCATCTATATAGGTATCGTAAATGCGATCAATATGCAGATCCCTCAGCGTGGCATCATCGATAAACGGCGTGCCCTGATAATGACGGAATCCAAGTGCTTCAAAAAAGTCCTGATCAACAATATTAGCGCCTGTTGAGACAATCGCATCAACCATATGGTTATCGATCATGTCGATGATGACCTGCTTCAATCCGGCGCTGATGAGCGAACCTGCAAGGGTAAGAATGACAGCGCACTCCTTGTCCTGCTGCATGAGATCAACTATGGAGGCTGCTCTGGAAAGATTTCTTGCCTGAAAAGCTGTATCGCCCATCTGCTCGACGAGAGAAACAATATTCAGCTTTTTAATATCGATATGGCGAACCGGTGCGTTTAATAACTCTTTTTTTCTCAATTCTGGTTGCATAACCGCTCCCGACCTGTTAAAAGTGACTAAATAAAAAAAGAGAGTAAGCTTACTATATCACACACTCAAATTACCGGATGCTGCTTCCTTCCGGATCTGACATGGTTGGGTAACCGAGTGTTGTATAGGACTTACTCTCTAATATAATCAGTTTTTGAAAGCATC
>CAIVSG010000022.1 GCA_903908555.1 uncultured Chlorobiaceae bacterium
GTGGAGAATAAGGATTCTACTGAGTAACCTTTAACAATAGAGGTGCATTGCGGTTATGACTGAATCAATCAAGACAGATGTTCTGGTAATCGGAAGCGGCATTGGAGGGCTTTATTTTGCCATTCATATGGCTGAATACGCCCACGTGACGATCATCACAAAAAAGGAAAGTTCCACCTCCAATACCAACTGGGCCCAGGGAGGAATTGCCGCTACCATCGATGACAACGACAGCTCCGAACTTCATATTGCCGATACCCTTGAAGCCGGTGCCGGACTGTGTAATGAGGAAATGGTATCGCTTATGGTGAAGGAAGGACCTCAGCACATAAGGCGGCTTACAGAACTTGGCGTGAACTTTACAACATCTGACCATAACAATCTTCACTTGGGCAAAGAGGGCGGCCACTCAAGGAGCAGAATTGTTCACGCACAGGACCTGACAGGAAAAGAGGTTGAAACCGCACTGCTCAACCGGATCAACAGCCATCCCAACATCACCCTGCTTGAGCACCATTTTGCCATTGAGCTGCTGACTCAGCATCACCTCGGGATCAAAACAAATGATATCAGCTGTTACGGGGCCTACGTCCTTGACTCGATGCAGCGGAAGCCAAAAAAGATTCTTGCTAAAATCACCATTCTTGCTTCAGGCGGCCTTGGCCATGTCTATCCTTACACGACAAACCCTGAAATTGCCACCGGAGACGGCGTGGCCATGGGATACAGGGCCGGTGCTGAAATTGCCAATATGGAGTTTATACAGTTTCATCCAACCTCGCTGTTCCATCCGAAAGCAAAATCATTTCTGATTTCTGAAGCCGTTCGGGGATTCGGAGGGGTATTGAAGCTGAAAAATGGTCAGGAGTTCATGCATAAGTATGATAAACGCCAGAATCTCGCCCCTCGGGATATTGTTGCCCGGGCCATCGACTCGGAAATCAAAAAAAGTGGTGAGGATTGTGTTTTTCTTGATGTAACCCATATCGATCCCGAAAAAACAAAGGAACATTTTCCCAATATCTACGAGACCTGCCTTGGCTTTGGAATTGATATGACCAGGGAGATGATTCCCGTTGTGCCTGCAGCTCACTATTCATGCGGAGGCATTCGTACGGACGACAAGGGCCGAACCACCATCAACCGTCTTTATGCCTGCGGTGAGACCAGTTGCACAGGGGTTCACGGGGCAAACCGTCTTGCAAGCAACTCTCTGCTTGAAGCTCTTGTGTTTGCATGGAGGGCATGCGGAGATATCCGTGAACGGCTCTCCGGCTTAAACAATACCATCGACTTTCCTGATTGGGACGATACCGGAACCGTCAATCCCGAGGAGTGGATTCTTGTTTCACACAACAAGCGGGAAGCCCAGCAGGTCATGAACGATTATGTCGGTATTGTGCGGAGTGATCTCAGACTGCAACGGGCAAAAAGAAGAATGGACTTTCTCAAGGAAGAGACTGAGTCATACTTCAAAAAAACAAAGATCACCACTCAGATCCTCGAACTGAGAAACATCATCAAGGTTGCCAGCCTGATCATTGAAAGCGCGATAAAGCGTCGGGAATCAAGAGGATTGCACTACACGACCGATTATCCGGGAAAAGATGACAAGCATTTTCTGGTTGATACTGTTTTACGGTCTTTTTGAAGAAAGAATAGGTCCTATAGGTCCCATAAGTCCTATAGGACCTATATTTTTATTTTACTTCCTGCCAGTCTCTGGCGTAGCGGAAATCTATGCCGGGGGTACGGCCTGAAATTTTGGCAATGACAGGCATCATGCGTTTGTACTGGTTTCGAACTACCATTTTCCTTACCCGGTCGTAAAAGGGTTCAGGGATACCTTCGTTAAGAACAGCCTGCTTGTCCATTCTTTTTTCAAGCATCATAAAAAGAAGAAGATCTACTGCTTCATAACTGAAACCAAGATCATCCTCATCGCTCTGCCCTTCCCAGAGATCTGCCGACGGGACTTTTACAATAAGTTCTTCAGGAATGCCAAGATGGCGTGCAAGGCCCCTTATCTGGGTTTTATAGAGATCGCCAATGGGATTGACGGCAGAAGCCATATCGCCGAACATGGTGCCATAACCGAGGAGTAACTCGGTTTTATTGCTTGTTCCGGCAACAAGACGCCCGTCACGAGCAGAAACATCATAGAGAAAAACCATTCTGGTGCGGGCCATAATATTGCCCCGTCTCAACAGCTGACCGGAGGGGACTGTAGAGAAAAAAGCGTCCACAACCGGCGTAATGGAAACCTCTTCAGCCCGTATACCAAGCTTGCGGATCATGAGTTCAGCATGCTCAAGGCTATCAGGACTGCTGGAGGCATAGGGCATCTTGAGCGCAAGAACATTGTCGGGGCCCAGCGCACGAACGGCAAGTTCACACACTACCGCTGAATCTATACCGCCCGAAAGGCCAAGCACAATGGAGTTGAAACCGAACTTGCGTATCTCATTGAGAAGAAATGCCTTAAGAATATCTTCAACAATAGCGTAATCGAGATGGAGTTCCTGAACCTTCATTCTATAAAGGGCATCTAAAAGTTAAACAATCGCATAACAGCCCTGATCAGCAAAAAGACGGAAGTATTGACCGTCACAACAAACAAGGCTGTATTTCGCAGGATATTAACCGGGACGGCGACTTCGAAATCAAGCATGACCGCCAGGCCGTTTTTAGCGATCACAAGAGCATAGCTTAGCGCAAGAAAAGCAAAAAGCCAACTCCAGCTTCCGGTAAAATAAAAAAGCTCGAAAATCCATACGGGAGTCATAGAGTAACAGAAAATCGTTACCATTCCGGCTTTTATCCTTTCGGAACGCTCCCTGGAAAGCAGATAAGCCGCTCCTCCCATCATAAGGTAGAGTGCCGCAATATCGATCAGAAAATTAGCTATGGCAAAAATCATAGCCGGACGAGGCTGCCCAATCAGAGGAAACTTGGCTATCTGCACAATGGCAATAACAGGAGCGGCATAGTCTTTCAGAACATTGAACTCCGCCTCCGGGGCAGCCTCTTTAAGGTCGCGCCAGAACTTTCTGTATCGGAACAAGAGTGTAAAAATCGCTGAAAAAAGTTCTTTAATGCCCATAATGGTTATCGTCTAAGCCATTTTTCCGGATTCTGCTTAACCCGGCCTTTCCATATTTCAAAGTGAACAACTGAGCCTCCCTCCGTCATTTTGCCCGAAAGCCCGACGAGCTGCTGTGACTTGATAAGGTCGTCCTTGACTACATGCAACTGGCCAAGATTAGCGTACACCGTCAGGTAGGATTTAGGGTGCCGGATAATAACGATATTGCCGAAGGTTGGAAGAAAAGCGATCTGAACGACTTTGCCGCCCGAGACTGCCCTTACCTGAGTATTGGCCGGTACAGTGATATCAATACCGTTATTGGTAGTGACGATTTTAAGATCCTTGTCCTCAATTGTTCCGAATTTGTGAGCGACAACACCATTGCGTACAGGCCATGGCAGAGAGCCTGCAGCATTGTCAAAATCAGCAGAGACTTTTTCAAGCTCACGCAATCCCGCGTCAGGCACAACAGTAACGCTCTCCTTCTCAGGGGCTCTCGGCTCAGCTTGTTCCGGCTGTTTTGTCTCTTTTTGAGTAATTACAGGTTCCTGCACGAAGTGTTTTTCGGGCTTCAAAGGCAGTCGTTCCTTCTCAGGATGTTTTGTTTCGCGACGTTTTTCAGCAAGCCGCAACGCCTCCCGTCGTTTTGCTTCCTGCCGTTTTGCCTCGAGTTGCTTTACCTCCCGCTGCCTTGCAGCAACTCGCTGTGCTTCGCGCCGCCTGGCCTCAGCTATTTTCTGCTGCCGGATGTTTTCAAGCTCCACAGCCCGCTGTTCAGCAAGAATCAGAGACTCTATGCGTGACTGCAGCTGCGCACGTTTTTTCTGGACATCGGCAAGTTGTGCTGCATATTCCTGCTTATTTTTTTTCAGGTTATCAAGCACCACCTCTTTTTCTTTTTTACTGGCTGACCAGCTTTTTAACTGCTGCTCCTGCTCCCTGACCATTGCTGCTTTTTGCTTATAGGTATGCTCGAGTGCTAGACGGTTACTTTCCAGCGTCCGGGCTGCCTCTTGCAGTTCATCAACATTGTGGCGCACTGCTCTGGTAAAAAATCCCATATACTGGGCACGCATAATGGCTTTATTCACAGAGCCTGAAGCAAAGACATGCTCAATGTCCCTGGTTCCCCCGTATTTATAGACTGAAACAGCAGTTCTGCGGAAATCATCGGAAACCCTGCCGTAAACCTGGCGATTACCCTGTATATCATGCTGCAGCCGATCGATATCCCTGTCAAGCTTTTCGAGGTAGTGCTGATTTTCACTGATAATACGTTCAAGCATAAGAATCTGTGTGCGGATATTCTCAAGTGCTTTAAACGACTGCGATTCCTTACGCGTTGTGGTGTTCAGTTTTGTCTGGTACTCCTTCAGCTGCAGCTTAAGCACATTGAGATTCTGCTCCACGGCTGTGCGCTCTTTCATGATTTTCAATATCTCACTGTTTACTCTTGGCGCAGAGGCTGCATTGAGGGGCATATAAGCCAGAAACAGCAGGCAGAGAGAGAGGAACCGCACTATATGCCTCCGCAGAACCATCGAGAACAGGCGGGGCGAAACGATAAGGGTCATAGAAGGTCCTTAAGCTTGAATTCAAACGCGTTACACAATAATGAGAAACGTTATAAGAACACCTGTTAAAGGTAAAGGATAAAAACCTTTTCTTCGCAAAGGGTTATTAAAAAAATTTTTTGTTTTTCGTGACCTGAAATAATTGTAAATATCGGTTTTTCATCATCGCATCAATACATGGACAAGCTTGTCATTAGAGGCGGACGCCGGATCTCCGGCAGCATTACCGCCTCAGGCTCAAAAAACACCTCCCTACCGATCATTGCAGCCACACTTCTAACAGGAAAGGGAACATTCACACTGCATCATATCCCGGACCTGAAGGACATTCTGACCTTTACCCAGCTTCTGCATCACCTGGGGGTTGAAACCTCATTCTCAGGGAACACGCTGAAGGTTTCATCACAACATGTGGAAAGTCTACAGGCTCCGTATGAGCTGGTAAAAAAGATGAGAGCCTCAATCTATGTGCTCGGGCCGCTGCTTGCCAGGTTCGGCCATGCAAGGGTTTCGCTTCCCGGAGGATGCGCTTTCGGCCCACGTCCGATAGACCTTCATTTACTGGCTATGGAAAAACTCGGGGCTACGATCACTATTGAAACCGGGTTTATCGATGCAACTGCTCCTGATGGCAGACTCCATGGCGCACATATCGATTTTCCCATTTCATCGGTCGGGGCAACAGGGAATGCCGTAATGGCTGCTGTGCTTGCCGAAGGAAGGACGACTATCAGCAATGCCGCAGCGGAACCGGAAATTGAAACCCTTTGCAAATTTCTCATCGCCATGGGTGCCACCATCAAGGGTACCGGCACTACAGAGCTGGAAATAGAGGGGACCGATTCACTCAATGCGGTTGAATTTCATAATGTTTTTGACCGTATAGAAGCAGGAACACTGCTTGCCGCTGCAGCTATAACCGGGGGAGATATTACGGTAAACGGTGTTGAACCCGAACAACTGAAAGCTGTTCTTAAAAAGTTTGTCCAGGCTGGATGCAGTGTTGAAACGACAGTCAACAGTGTTACCCTGAAAAGTCCTGACAAGCTTTTGCCGACTGATGTCACGGCAAAACCTTACCCTGCCTTTCCCACCGACATGCAGGCCCAATGGATAGCGCTGATGACCCAGGCAGAGGGAACAAGCAATATCACTGACAAGGTATATCATGAACGATTCAATCATATCCCTGAACTGAACAGACTTGGCGCCCATATTGAAATCCGCAATAACCAGGCAATTGTGCACGGCCCCCAAAAGCTTTCGGGTACGAAAGTGATGTCGACCGATCTGAGAGCATCAGCCAGCCTGGTGCTTGCCGGGCTTGTTGCTGAGGGAACAACTGAGGTATTGAGGGTGTACCACCTAGACCGGGGATATGAGAAGATTGAAGTGAAACTGAACAGCCTCGGAGCGGATATCAGCCGTGAAAAGTATAACGAGTTTTAACCAGGGCTGGAAAAATGATTATTCTTTTGCATATTATCAACGAAACGTTATATTAACTGCCTCTAAAGCCAAGCATTGAGGGCCCTTAGCTCAGTTGGTCAGAGCAAGCGACTCATAATCGCTGGGTCGTAGGTTCAAGTCCTACAGGGCCCACTGGTTGTGAAATTATAACTACCTGGCGTGTTCGTCTAGTGGCCCAGGACATCGCCCTCTCAAGGCGAAGATCACGGGTTCGAATCCCGTACACGCTACATAAAAAAAGCACCCGTAGCTCAACTGGATAGAGTATCTGACTACGAATCAGACGGTTAGAGGTTCGACTCCTCTCGGGTGCACCACTCTCTTAAAGAGTCGACTTAACGATTTTTCTTCTCTCGAGCCGATATCTTCTCCCAGCATTTCTTCTGACCCTGATACTTCCTTTTATACCCGGAAAACTTTTTATCCCGATGCGCTATACAGAGTAATATTTTTGTTGGGGTTCAGGAATCACCCCAACCTACAGGCGAATGGTTATTTATAAGATAAAAACAGCGTTCGGAGGTAACGTTTTAATAATCAGTTTTTTTAATGCATCGCATTTGAATAAATAGAGGCGCCCTTAACTCTTCAACAGAGAATTTTTTTTCGACACTTGCCACACTTTTACATTGCCGAAATAACGATTGACATTGCGGTTCTTCTCACTTTTCTTTAAGAAAAAAGAGAAAATGGAATTGGAATAATTAATTTTTTAATATATTCTCAACGCTATTGAGGAGTGGCCAAATTGGTAAGGCACCTGATTCTGGATCAGACAATTGCAGGTTCGAGTCCTGCCTCCTCAGCAAAAAAAAGACACAGTTAAACCAACTGTGTCTTTTTTTTTACCTGAAATTTCAATCAAAAAAAAAGAGACAGAACTTTCGTTCTGTCTCTTTAGCGATAAGAGCCCGAATAAACGGAAACTTATTTTGCAGGTGCTGCAGGTGCTGCAGGTGCTGCCTCTGCTGCTGGTGCTGCAGGTGCTGCAGGTGCTGCTTCTGCTGCTGGTGCTGCAGGTGCTGCAGGTGCTGCTGGTGCGGCTTCTGCTGCTGGTGCTGCAGGTGCTGCTGCAGGAGCTTCTGCAGGAGCTTCAGTTTTTTTTGCACAGCCTACGAAAGAAACTGAGCTTAAAAGAAAGAGGAATACGAGAAATTTTTTCATTGCAGGATATGATTTTTGTTGTTTGATAATTGACAGCTTCATCAGCTCTCGAATATTAAAAAAAAACAGCGACTTTTCAAAAGACTACTGTATGGCGGAATATGCAAAATATTTCGATATCCCGCCACAATAAATGTTTTTTTTACTCTACAAGCATCTCCAATTCAGCTTTTTCAAGCTCATCAAAATTCAAATAGCGATATATATTTTCTTCCTTGTCACCTGTGAGATGCCGGGAAAAAACCTCCATATACTCTTCTTTGTTGGGCAGATGACCAAGAAGCGCGCTTAATGCCGCCAGCTCCGCCGAGCCAAGATATACCTGTGCGCCAGTACCCATCCGGTTATCGAAATTTCTCGTACTGGTTGAAAAAACTACTGCATTATCAGCAACTCTTGCCTGGTTACCCATACAGAGCGAACATCCTGGAGGCTCAATACGGGCGCCTGAGGCGCCGAAAACTGAATAATAGCCTTCTTCGGTAAGTTTTTTCATGTCCATCTTCGTAGGAGGCACAATCCAGAGTTTGACCGGCACAGCTCCCCTGTTCCTTAAAATCTCCCCGAGAGCCCTGAAATGACCGATATTGGTCATACAGCTTCCGACAAAGACTTCATCGATCACTTTAGGCCTCTTTTCATCACGAAGAACCTCGGTGAGCGTCATGACATCATCAGGATCGTTAGGGCAGGCAAGAATTGGTTCTGTTATTGCATTCATATCGATTTCAATAACTTCTGCATACTCTGCATCGGCATCGGGTTCAAGAAGAGATGGTTTTTTAAGCCAGGCCTGCATTTTTCCGATACGGCGTTTCAGGGTATCTGCATCGCCGTAGCCCTCTTCAATCATCTGCTGGAGCAAGGTGATGTTTGAGCTGAGATATTCAATTACAGGCTCTTTATCGAGGCGTACTGTACATGCTGCAGCACTGCGCTCAGCTGAGGCATCACTGAGCTCAAAAGCCTGCTCCACCTTTAGCCCGGGCAATCCTTCTATTTCAAGAATACGTCCGGCAAAAACATTCTTCTTGCCTTTCATTTCGACCGTCAGCAAACCGCGCTTGATCGCGACGTATGGAATGGCATTGACAAGATCACGCAAGGTGATTCCCGGCTGGAGGTTACCTGAAAAACGCACAAGCACCGATTCGGGAACATTAAGAGGCATAGTTCCTGTAACTCCTGCGAATGCTACGAGTCCAGATCCGGCAGGAAACGATATGCCGATAGGAAAGCGGGTATGAGAGTCAGCACCTGTTCCAAGGGTATCGGGCAGTACCATACGGTTGAGCCATGTATGAATTACGCCGTCACCCGGTTTAAGCGAAACTCCTCCCCTGCTCTGGATAAAGTAGGGCAGACTGCGATGCATTTTAATATCGGAAGGCTTCGGATAAGCCGAGGTATGACAAAAGCTCTGCATCAGGAGATCTGCACTGAAACTGAGGGCCGCGAATTCCTTGACTTCATCACGGGTCATAGCTCCCGTGGTATCCTGTGAACCGACCGTCAACGTTTCGGGTTCGACATACATGCCCGGACGTACACCAGGCAAGCCGCATGCCTTGCCAATCATTTTCTGCGCAAGCGTGTAGCCTTTACCGGTATCAACAGGCTGTTCCGGTCGAATAAAAATGGAATCCTCACCCAGTCCGAGAGCTTTTCTGGCTTTTCTTGTCAGAGTTCTGCCAATAATGAGAGGAATACGTCCTCCAGCGCGAACTTCGTCAGAAATCGTGTTCGGTGAAAGTTCGAAACGGGATATAACCTCCCCGTTCTTCTCTACTCTTCCATCGGAAAGATAGAGATCAATAACGTCGCCGGTCTCCATTGCTGAGACATCAGTCTGGATCGGCAACGCACCGGAATCCTCGGCTGTATTAAAAAATATTGGTGCTATAGTGCTTCCAAGAACCACACCTGCAGTCCGTTTATTCGGAACTGCCGGAATATCATTGCCCAGATGCCACTGGACAGAGTTGATGCCGGACTTCCTGCTTGATCCAGTACCCACAACATCACCTACGTAGGCAAGCGGATGGCCTTTTTCTTTCAATTTCGCAATGGTTCCGATTGGATCGGTCATTTTGGAGCCGAGCATACAGAGGGAGTGGAGAGGAATATCGCTGCGGGTAAAGGCTTCACTGGCTGGAGAGAGGTCATCGGTATTGGTTTCACCAGGCACCTTGAAAACCGTAAGTGTCATTTTTTCAGGAAGAAGCGGCTTGGTGGTAAACCATTCAGCATCAGCCCATGATTTAAGCACTTCTTCGGCGTAACGGTTGGTTTTTGAAAGGCTGACGACGACATCAAACATGTCGTAGACCAGCATGGTCTTTTTTAACACAACCGCCGACTCGCTACATATAGCCGGGTCTTTATGACTTAAGGCATCGACAAGAGGCTTGACGTTATAACCCCCAAGCATTGTTCCTAATATGCTGACAGCTTCGAATGCAGTGATAACACTACAGGAGATATCCCCTTTGACAATACCGTCAAGAAATGCAGCTTTTTCAAACGCAGCATCGTCCACACCCGGACTGATATGCTGGCGAAATAACTCAAGCAGATACTCCTTTTCCTGAACGTTATCCTGCCTTAAAAGGTCGATAAGCAAACGAGCCTGCTCGGCCGTTAACGGTAAAGGGGGAATACAAAGCCTGGCTCGCTCTTCGGTATGCGCACGATATTGTTGTACAAGACTCATAAGGAAAATCTCCCAGTGTTATGGATGTTGAAAACGAATGTGTTATACAATAGATGTCAGGGGGAAATCGCGCGGGCGATCCCACAATAATCCAACGATAAAAATACCACCCTGCACTTTTAAAACCAAAATAACCGGCCATCCCCTTCGCATAAACACCGAAGTTCTTTAGGTAGAAAACACAGGTTATGCTTGTTTCTTTACGTGGAAGGGTAAATCAGGGAAATTGGGGGGGAAAATAACTAGCGAATCAACATGCTGTCGCCATAACTGAGGAAGTTATAACCCTCCAGAAGCGCCTCATTGTAGGCTTTTTGAAGATTACTTTGACCGGCCAATGCAGCTGTGAGCATGAGTACCGTAGATCGGGGGGCATGAAAATTGGTGAGCAGAAGATCGATAACACGAAATTGATAGCCCGGATAAATAAAAATATCAGCCTCACCGGTCAGTGGCTTGTCACCAGAAAAAGAGGGAATGCGCTCATTGGCATGTTCGAGCGCCCTGGTAACGGTAGTTCCTACAGCAACAATTCTTCCTCCCGAAGTTTTGGTGCGGCGAATTTTGTCAACTGTACGGGGTGGAATAGAGTAAAACTCCCGATGCATGACATGCTCTTCAAACGAATCGACCCTGATGGGAAGAAAAGTGCCGAGACCGACATGGAGAGCGAGAGCAGCAACATCGACGCCCTTCAGTTGAAGCTTTTCAAACAACTCCCCGGTCATATTCAGTGAGGCTGTAGGAGCAGCTACAGAACCCGGCAGTTCAGCAAATACCGTCTGGTAGCGTTCCTGATCAATTGCTTCAGCATCGCGCTTGAGATAGGGCGGAATGGGCACCGCGCCGAACTGCTCGAAGAGAGCGCTTAACGTTCCCTCTCCAGAGACAGAAATACGGGCAATCCCCTGATCAACAATCTCTGTAACAGCCAGTTCGCGGTTGTGTGTAATGAGCCTGTCGCCTTTTTTCAGCTTGCCACGGTAAAGAACCAGACTTTGCTCATCCTCATGCTTTTCAAGAAGCATAAGCTCGACCCTGCCCCCTGATTGCTTATTGGCAAACAACCTTGCCCGAACTACCCTGGTGTTATTGAGCAAAAGCAGATCGCCTTCCTTCAAAAAAGCATCCAAACCGGCATAGCGGGCATGCTCTATATCGCCGTTGTGGCTGTTGAGCACCAAAAGACGGGTGGAGCCCCGCTCCAGAGGAGGATATTTGGCAATCTTTTCTTCAGGCAGTTCGTAATCAAAGTCTGCGACTCTCATAGCACTCTCAATCTTGCTCGGACAGCTTCGGCATGGGCCTGAAGCCCTTCATAATCAGCAAAAGAGGCAATTTTTTCTCCACTCAAGTGCAATTGCTGCTTCGACCAGGAGATAATCGATGTATGCTTGACAAAGTCGCGAACCGAAAGCGGTGAGAAAAATCTTGCTGTTCCGTTGGTTGGAAGCGTATGGTTTGGCCCTGCAAAATAATCGCCGACAGTTTCACAGGAATAACTTCCCATGAAAATAGCACCGGCATGGTGTATTCGGGGAAGAATATCCCAGGGATTTTGAACATGCAGTTCAAGATGTTCAGGGGCTATCATGTCAGAGACCATGCACGCTTCTTCAAGATTGTCCACAAGAACAATGGCTCCATTATGCTGCAGGGATGATGCGATTATATCGTGCCGAAGCATTTCAGGGAGGCGTTTTTCAGCATACTCCATAACGGAGGCTGCCAATACCGAAGAGGTCGTAATAAGCACCGCCGAGGCATCGGGGTCGTGCTCAGCCTGGGCAAACATGTCGAGCACTATAAATTCCGGATTGGCTGATTCATCAGCAATAATAACGACTTCAGAAGGGCCGGCAATACTGTCGATGGAGACATGGCCAAAGACCTGTTTTTTGGCCAATGCTACGAATTTGTTTCCGGGGCCGGTAATAATGTCGACCTTCGGTATTGTGTCTGTGCCATAGGCAAAAGCCGCTATTGCCTGAGCACCACCGATCTTGTATACACTGCCAACACCGGCAACTGATGCCGCTGCAAGAATATTGGGATTGACCTCACCCTTGGCGTCACAGGGAGTTGTGACGAAAATATCTTTGACCCCGGCCACTTTTGCCGGAGCCGCATTCATCAGCAGCGAAGATGGATAGGATGCCTTGCCACCCGGGACATAGAGCAGAGCTTTTTCCATTGCAGTTACCCGTTGACCGAGAATCACGCCACCATCGGCTTCATAAAAAAAACTTTTTTCCACTTCGTGCTGATGAAAACGAATAATATTGCGGTATGCCTCTTCAAGCACCTCCAGAAATGAGGAATCAGCGTGTTTATACGCATATTCTATTTCATCGGGGGAAACCCGCATATCCTCGAGCCGAACACCCTGGAAGCGCTCTGTATAGCGCAGTACCGACTCGTCGCCATTCTGGCGTACATCCTGCAGAATTTCATCTACAGTAGACTGTACCGAAGCATCAAAAGTGACGCTTCTATGCAATTGCTTTTTTAAGGCTGAACGGTCTTCAGCAAAACGATAGAGGGGCAGCACTTTTTAGTAATTATTGTTTATCTGGCTTCAAAAAATTCATAGTAACAATGTACTCAATAGCTATATTTATAGAAACCCCGTCCAATCAACCGAAAAGAGAATAAAATGCTAAAAAAAGCAGCATCGGTACGCTCTTTTCATTTGAAAAAAAAGTTGCATTAACTACCTTAAGGGTTCAGTTTAAACCTTGGAATATAGCCTGAATCAGCTCCGTTCCAAGCCACTATGAGTTACACACAGAACCATGTTAACATGAGCTTTTTCAGTAATCTGTTCAGAGATATCGCCATTGATCTTGGAACGGCAAATACATTGATTTTTATCAGAGGCAAAGGCGTTGTTTTAAATGAACCCTCAATTGTCGCCCGTGAGCGCAATACTGGAAAAATTGTGGCAATAGGGCATGAAGCGTTGCTCATGCATGAAAAAACCCATCCCGGAATTGTCACCATACGACCACTTGCAAGTGGTGTCATTGCAGACTATGAAGCAACTGAAGAGTTGATTAAAGGACTTATCAATAAAACGAAAACTCAATTTTCATTCGGCATCCGGCGGATGGTTATCGGCATTCCTTCAGGTATAACCGAGGTTGAAAAACGCGCTGTGCGTGACTCTGCCGAACATGTTGGCGCCAAAGAGGTTTATCTGGTTACGGAACCAATGGCTGCGGCAATCGGTATAGGACTTGATGTGAAGGAGCCGATGGGAAATATGATTGTCGATATCGGTGGCGGAACAACTGAAATTGCCGTTATTTCACTCGGAGGCATTGCTTCAGGTGAGTCGTTGCGTGTGGCTGGAACCGATATCACCAACACCATTATCCGACACTTCCGCAAAGCATACAATCTGGCCATCGGTGAACGTACAGCTGAGGATGTCAAGATTAAAATTGCGTCAGCCTACAAGCTTGAAAAGGAAATGACCATGATGGTAAGGGGCAGAAACCTTGTGACAGCGTTACCTGAAGAGCGGGAAATCAACTCTGCCACTATCAGGGAAGCCATTGCCACCCCGATCAGTCAGATCATCACGTCGATTAAAAAAAGTCTTGAGGTGACCAAACCTGAACTATCGGCCGATATTCTCGATCGCGGACTCTTCCTTGCCGGAGGCGGAGCGCTCATCAAAGGGCTTGATAAAAAAATCAACGAGGAGACAAAACTTGCCGTACATATCAGCGAAGATCCACTGACTGCTGTGGCAAGGGGAACAGGAGAGGTACTGGAAAACCTCGAAAAGTACCGCACCGTGCTTCTTTCGACCAAACGCTACTGAAAACAAGGGTTGACCCTTACTCCCCTTCCAGAAGCCTTGTATAATACTGTTCATACTGTTCAACAAGCGAAGCTGTCTCGTAGTGCTTCGCTTGCTGGACGCACGCTTCGGAACATTCGAGCCAGTGCGCATCGTCAGTGAGCAGAAAAAATGCTTTTTCTGCCATACCCTCAATATCGCCAGGCGGAAGAAGATAGCCATGAAGAGCTGGAACGATAAATTCCGGAAACCCGCCAGCATTAGTGGCAACAACCGGCACTCCGCAGGCCATGGCCTCGAGAGCAGCAAGCCCGAATGATTCCACATTACTCGGCATCAACATAAGATCGGCAATAGAGAGAAGCGGGACAATATCGTCAAGCTTTCCGAGGAACCGTACCCTGCCCGTAATTCCCAACTCGCGCACGAGAATCTCCGATTCACTTCGTTCCGGACCGTCACCGACAAGAAGAAGCGTGGCATCAAGACGACTTGTTAAGGCATGAAAAATCCGGATAATATCACCGATACACTTCACCGGCCTGAAATTGGAGATATGAATAACAATTTTTTCATCCTTGATTCCAAGCTGTTCGCGGATTTCCTGTTTTGGAGAACGGAAGAATATCGAGGTATCGACAAAGTTTGCAATAACCGTAATCTCCTTTTTGGGACTGAACATCCTGACAGTTTCATCCTTAAGATAGCTGGAAACCGATGTTACTCCATCAGACTTGTTGATGGCAAGCCGCACAACATCCTCCATGCCGCGATCGGCACCGACAACCGTTATATCTGTACCATGCAGTGTAGTGGCGATCTTGAAACACGTTGACAGGGCACACTTGTCCTCTAGAATCTGGCGGGCAAGCATCGCGCTGAGGGCATGCGGAATAGCATAATGGGCATGCACAATATCCAGCTTTTCATAATAGGCTACCTCTGCTATTTTAGAGGCAAGGGCAAGAGAATAAAAAGAGCACTCAAAGAGAGGGTAATGCTTTAATTCAACCTCATGGTAGAAGATGTTTTTGGAAAAGGTACCAAGCCGAAAAGGAAGCGACTGGCTGAAAAAATGAACTGCATGCCCTTTGGCGGCGAGCGCCTTGCCAAGTTCAGTAGCAACAGCCCCGCTTCCTCCATAGGTGGGATGACATATAATGCCTATTTTCATGGTATGTTTAATTGTGTGTATTTTAAATATACCAATAACCGCATGTAATAGTTGCTTTTGCCCGGAATGAAATTTGCGGGGTGAGATGCATGTCGGTACATTCAACATGCAGTGTGAAATTGTGAACGTATAAAGAGATGAATGGAAAACAGCCATAAAAAACAAGCGGTCGCTTTAAGCTCTGTAATAGCGAGTCTATTGCTTACTGCTATGAAACTTGTTGTCGGCATCATGACCGGCAGTATCGGCATTATTTCTGAAGCGGCACACTCCGCACTTGATTTTGGTGCTGCAGGCCTTACCCTGTTTGCGGTCAGAATGAGTGACAAACCCGCCGACAGTAAACACCATTATGGGCATGACAAGGTGGAAAGTGTTTCTGCTCTCATCGAAACAGGACTTCTTGTTGTAACCAGCTTATGGATAATCTATGCAGCTATCGACCGGCTGAAAGGAGGTGCCATGGAATTAGAGATTACATGGTATGCCTTTGCCGTTATGATTATTTCAATCATTGTTGATTTTTCACGGTCAAGAGCGCTGAAAAAGGTTGCAAAAGAGACAAACAGCCAGGCACTTGAAGCTGATGCACTCCACTTCAGTTCCGATATTCTCAGCTCGGCAGTTGTTCTTGTCGGCCTCATTTTTGTCAGAATGGGCATCGCCTGGGCAGATGCTGTGGCGGGTATTGCTGTTGCCCTTTTGGTTGGATGGGCAGCGTTCAAACTCGGGAAAAAAACCATCGATATCCTGATTGATGCCGCACCGGAAGGACTCTCTGAACGGATTGAAGAGATTGCCATGACCATAGAGGGGGTTATTACCATTGATAAACTCAGAGTAAAACCAACCGGCCCTCAAGTATTTGTTGAAATGGAGGTCTCTGTCAATAGAACCTTGTCGGTTGAAAAGGTTCAGCAGATCTGCAAAAAGATAGAACAGAAAGTGCGCGAAGATATTCCCGTCGCTGATTTTACCATCAATGCTAAACCTATTGCTCTCAATAACGAAACTATAGCAGAACGGGTACATGTCATCGGGCTGAATCATAACCTTCACGCGCATAACATTTCAACAAACCTGACAGACAAAAACAAGCATATTACCTTTGATGTTGAAATTGACCATCAGCTTACCATAAAAGAGGCACACGATACTGTTACCGCGCTTGAGGAAGAGCTTCACAGGGAGTTCGACGGAGAAATCGATATATGCATCCATATTGATCCTCTCCGTAATGATGAGCATAGCACCACTTCCCTGACAACTGAAGCTGAAAAGCTTGTGCGGGATATAATTACCAGGGTTGCACAAAACATAGAAAATGTTCAGGATGTGCACGACATTCAGATCAGGAAAAACGAAACGCAAAAGCTTTTTATTACCCTGCACTGTTCATTCAATGATGACGTGCTTTTAGAGGAGGTTCACTCTCTCACGAGCCGGCTTGAAGGAGCAATATACCAGTCACTGCCCGACGCAAACCGTGTTATCATTCACGCTGAACCCTTTTTGCATAACGATCATAAGAAGCCATGAAGGGAGCCCTGCCGGAAACGATTGCGTTTGATATTTATGGTACTCTCGTTGACACCCATGGCCTGATTGCTATGCTTCGATGCCATGCAGGTGATAATGCTCCTCAGTTTTCGCAACTCTGGCGACAGAAACAGCTTGAATACTCATTTAGACGCGGACTGATGCGTCAATACCGCGACTTCGGGGTTTGCACAGCCGAGGCACTTCAGTACGCATGCCTCTCTTTCGGAGTATCTCTCACAGAGGATGAAACATTTGTACTACTGGACGCTTACAGGGCTCTGCCGATCTTTGAGGATGTGACGGAGGGACTGGGAAATGCGAGGGATGCCGGGTTCCACCTTTATGCATTTTCAAACGGAAAAGCAGCGGACATTCGACAGCTGCTCGATCACGCTGAGATCAGCCAATATTTTATCGATATCATCAGTGTCGATGAGGTGCAATCATTCAAGCCAGACCCTCTCGTTTACCACCACTTTCTTGAAAAAGCAGCAGCAAAGGCTGAAAATGCCTGGATGGTTTCGGCAAACCCTTTTGACGTTATCGGTGCCGTGTCAGCCGGCATGAAATCGGCATGGGTACAACGCTCACAGGAAGTTATCATGGATCCCTGGGAGATTGGACCAACTGTTGTAATTCAATGTTTGAGCGGACTGGCAGAAGCCATAACCAGTAGGCGGGAAGCTTGAATACGATACTATCTTAATCCTTTATAACGCCTGGTTGATAAAGTCTATCAAGGGTTTCACTGATCTGAATTTGACGGCAAGCGAGTCGGCAAATGCGGGATCGGTGACTTCGTTATTGTCGATAAAGCGCTGGGTGTAGTAGCCTTTGAATTTGAGGTAGTCTATAGCTGGACTGTCGGGGTCGAAGCCTTTTGGCGGGCGGACCAGTTTTCCGGATGGTTGGACGCTTTCTGGAAAAGAGTGAAGCAACTCTTTGCCGTGAACGATTGATTGCCACTCTCTGAAAGAGCCATCAATTTCCCGTCTTACAGGATCAAGAATGGCGGGTTCCGGCATATAGATACCTCCTCCAATAAAAGAGGCACCAGGCTCCACATGGAGATAATATCCGGCATAAGGACTCTTCCTGCCTCCCTTGCTGATAAAGGCAAAGAAGTTCGTCTTGTAGGGCGTTTTGTCTTTTGAAAAGCGAATATCGCGGTTGATGCGCATGACGCATGCTTTCGGCTCCAGATAGGATGATGCTATATCCTCATCGAAGAAGGAAATCCGGGCAAGCAGTTTGACGACCGTATCCAAAACATCACCCTGTGCCTTCTGATACTCTTTCTTGTGCTCGTCAAACCATGCCTTGGTATTATTGGCTTTCAGGTCTGAGAGAAAGTGGAGAGTGCTTTCAGTGATCATAAGATAAAGAGTTAGAGTGAGTTATAGGCCCTATAGGACGTATAAAACCTATAGGACTTATGGAAGATCACGTTTTTTCTTGTCAGAGAGAGTGGAATAGGATGTTGCAACTTCCTGATCATATCCTTTTTTTTCTGAACTGGTCACCAGTTTGTGCAGAATTCCGATAACGAGAAGGGATGCAAGCAAAAGTCCGTAATGCCATGTATTGGTAACCTGTTCTAAACTCTGACCGGCAGTTACTGTGCGGACAGGCTCAACGATCAGCTGGCGAAGCAGAGTTATCATGGCAACTTCAATGAAAACGACAACATGGAATACACCGGTCTGGACATAATTGATTTCAGCAGAAATCAGGCTGGACAGGGTCCACACGATAAAGAGGGTTCCCAATGCCTGCAGAAAACCGTGAGCAAGATTATTTATCTCAAATGAATGAACAACAGCCATGACAAACTCCCACAATACCATAATGCTCGCCAGTACCAGCGCTATGGCCAGAAAAGCATGGAGGATATGATTAAAAGCACGGAGAGTACTTAAGAGGCGATCTTCGAAAGATGCTATCATGAACTTACAGGTTATTGGTTAACTGGAGCTGAAAAATAAGAGTTACCGGAATGTTCACAATTATTAAACGTGTGTTTCTTTTATTGTAACAATTAGGTGGAGTGTTTGCAAAAAAAGGGTCGTTCAATAAATAAGAAACCCAGTTGTTCTTTTTCATTTCGCAACTATCACTCCCCCGGAATTATTGGAGAGTATCATCACTGGATGTACATTATTGCTGTAGAGATTCCCCGGAATATTCACCTTACAAGCTCTTGCTGTTACAACGGATATGCATGAAGGAAACAGAAATACAACAGTTGCAAAAGGGTGATGTTTTTATCAACCTTACCTATTTGCCGGATGACGTGGTCAGTGTCAGCAGCAAAATCCATATTAACGCCACGCCAGAACATGTATGGAAGACGCTAACCGATTACGACAATCTGAGCAGTTACCTCCCAAAGGTGATAGGAAGCCATGTAGTTGAGCGACATGGCAATGAAATCACTCTTGACCAGACAGGGAAAACCGGTATTTTTATCTTTGAAAAAGTAGTTCATTTTCGGCTGAAAATCAGGGAAGAATTTCCTGATTCCATCTCCTTCGAGCAGATTTCCGGGGATTTTCTGGTCTACCAGGGAGAGTGGATACTTGAAACCAGCAGTACAATACAAGGGACACTGCTTTCGTATAATGCAAAATTGAAACCGCTTTTTTTTGCACCGCCAATTCTTGTCAGCTTTGTGCAGTGGCAGGATCTCCCGGGAATACTGAAGGCTCACAAACAACGAGCTGAAGCAGTGTAGAGAAGAGATGAACACATTGAAACAAACCAGCGTTGAACCTTGTATCAATACAACGTTACACTGCAACCATTCACGATTGAAACACTATGATTACCAGCAAACCAGTGTGCGTTACCGGGGCATCGGGATTTATAGCGGCCCATATTGTCAGGGAACTGCTTCTGAAGGGATATAGCGTCAGGGGAACTGTACGTAAAAACCCTAAGAACTATCCTTTCCTTCTCACGCTTCCCGGCGCTTCAGAACGGCTGGAACTTGTTGAAGCAGACCTGCTCGGTGAGGGCACATACGACAAGGCCGTCCGTGGATGTGAGTTTGTTATGCATACAGCAAGCCCTTATGTGATAAACGTTAAAAACCCGCAAACAGATCTAGTCGACCCGGCAGTTAACGGCACTGAAACTGTCCTGGAAAGCTGTATGAAATCCGGCAGCGTTAAACGAGTGATTTTCACCTCTTCTATTGCCGCCATAACGGACGAACCGGACAGCATGAAAGTCTTTACGGAAAAAGACTGGAATACCATGTCATCGCTTGATCGCAACCCGTACCACTATTCTAAAACACTTGCTGAACGGGCTGCCTGGGATTTCATCATGAGAAAACGACCAAATTTTGATCTGGTTGCCATCAATCCCTTTATGGTTATCGGCCCTTCGCTCGGCCCTGCACTTAATACAAGTAACCAGATTATTCGTGACATTATGATCGGGATATACCCCGGTATCATGGATATTAACTGGGGCTTTGTTGACGTACGGGATGTTGCAAAAGCACATCTTCTTGCCATGGAAACCGATAGCGCCAGTGGCCGTTACCTTTGCTCTGGAGAAGCAATGCACATGAGAGAGCTGGTGGGACATCTTAAATCATCAGGTTTTGCTACATATTCATTGCCAAAGGTTGATCTTTCGGGAAAAGCCGGGACTCTCCTCATGAAACTGCTCTCTTTCACACAACCCAAAAATACCGGTACCTACATCCGCACCAACATCGGCCAGACTATGCGCGTTGACAACCGGAAAATCAAGCGGGAATTAGGGATATCTTTTATACCCGCGAAGGAAAGCATTATTGAGGCTATTAAGGATATGGTGAAATGGGGGCATCTGCCTCCGAAAAAAAACAACAAGTAACCAAGGGTTTTTCAATTTTCCATGCGTACCTCCATCAGAAAGGCATACAGCTCCATACTGCTCCTCCTAGTCGTATTGTTCTCTTTTATTTCCAACATGTCATTGGCACAGCCAACAGAGACACTTTCTTCTGACTCTTTATCCGCAGAGCGTGAGAAGCTGTTGAAGGGTGAAGTACTTGTTGTCCTCTCTGACCTGCCGGATGGGGTAACTGGAGTTGAGGGGCATATCTATATTGCGGCACCACCCAAAACAGTATGGGAGGTCATCACAGATTATGATAATCATAAAAAATTTGTGCCGAATGTTCTCGACAGTGGTTTGATTTCAGACAATGGAAGTGAGAAGGTGATGTTTGAGAAAGGGAGATCGGGGTTGCTTTTCTTTAAAAAAACGGTCAACATCAAGATGAAGGTATGGGGAGAACCTCAGAAGCGCCTCTATTTTCAGCAAATCACCGGTGATTTTACGGTCTATCATGGAGAGTGGGTACTTGAGGATTACCCGCAGGGAGCAGGAACATTTCTTACCTATAAAGCTGAAGTCAAACCAAATTTTTTTGCCCCCCGTTTTGCGGTAAAAAATGTTCAGAAACACGATTGTCCTTCAATGATGTCTGCAATGAGAAAACAGGCTGAATCATTGGTATTACCTGAACTGAAGAAAGAGTGAGCTACCTCGTGGTCATTTGAGATATCGGGGAGTGCAAGAAAAGGGTACGGTCGTTAATGACCCTTGAGTGCTGGATGGTATTGCGCTGTTTGAGCGTTTCCCCAATCCGGCTGATATTATAAGCCATCGCGCGCCATACTGCTCCGGATTTTTTCAGTCCACCGGGGAGTTGCGTGAGATAATACACCGAGGCTGCAACTTCAAGCAAAAAGCGCATGGGGACCAACCAGCACAGGCCTGCCATGCTGCGGTTCTTGAGCTGCATGGTAATATTGTTGCGGTGATTGAAATAAATTTTGTCTACTGTGCCGCCTTGCATTGACGCTCCGCCTTCATGGAGTATGACTGATGTTGGGACTGATCGCACATGGTAGCCGGCAAGTTTCATTCGCCAGGAGAGATCAATCTCCTCCATCTGCATAAAAAAACCGTCATCAAACCCGCCGAGTTCTTCAGCCACTGCTCTTTTTACAAACATTGCGACCCCGGACGCCCAGAAAATATCCTGCTGGGTATCATACTGTCCCTCATCAAACTCCAGCCTGGCCGATCGACGACCAAGACACCATGGATAACCAAGCCGGTCCATCATCCCGCCGGCAGCACCGGCATAATCAAAAAGCTTTTTTCCTTTGCCAGACTGCCTCATCGAAAGAATTTTCGGCTGCAAGGCACCAGTGCGTTCATCATTCTCGGCAACAAGAACAAGCCGCTCAAGCCACAGAGGATCATGAACGGTGTCGTCATTCATAAAGACGACGTAATCGGCAGAGGAGCACTTCAACCCTGCATTGCAGCCACCGGCATATCCCCTGTTTTCCGCCAATCGCTCCAGACGTGCATTTCTGTATCGCTTTACAAGAAAAACAAGCCCGGCCTCTTTGCCTCCGTTATCAACCACAACAATGCTCATTGCGGGATAGATCGTGTTTTCAAGCGAATCAAGACAGCGCTCAAGCATGTCACGCCTTTTATAGTACGGGATGATGATATCGACCGAAGGGTAGGTCCGGGTGGCGGGGGTCATTTCAGGGTTTTCCAGAATTCACCGGCCAGTCGGGCGCTCTCTTCGGGAGTTCTGGCTGTGGCAATATGCTGGAGAAGGGCCGTACCGACTACTGCTCCATCGGCCAAAGTCCACATATGCTCCACGCGCTCCCGGTCCTTGATGCCGAAGCCTACAACAAATTTTTTTCCAGCATGATTGCGTACCCTTTTCAGGTATTCATCGACGGCAGCCCCGGTTTTGGCATCAGAAAGCTTGGCCGTACCAGTGGTAGCATTAACGGCAATGCAGTAGGAAAAATCGGTCGAAAGGGAGTCGATAAGCTCTATGCGTTCGGGAGGAGTAACCGGGGAGACAAGAAATACAACACTGAGACCGATGGCTTTGGCACGCTTAAGGAAATCTGCTGCCTCCTCGGGTGGAAGATCAGGGATAAGGAGACCGTCAACTCCAGCTTCCACTGCATCGCGCAGAAAACATTCAATACCATAGACTATCATCGGGTTGCAGTAGCCCATCAGAACGATGGGTGCTGTGATCTTCGTGCACCCTCTCCCCTGGCGCGCATGCTGCACTAACTCAAAAAGATGCTTTATGGTGACGCCGTTGCGGATGGCTGTATGAGCTGCCTCCTGAATGACCGGACCATCACCGATTGGGTCAGAATAAGGCATACCAAGTTCGATGATATCGGCACCGCTCTCCTGAAGCGCCTCAAGCACAGGAAGCGTTGCTCCGACAACAGGAAACTCCGGCATGTAATAGGCAATCAGCAGTTTTTTGTCCTTCCTCACCAACTGGGTAATGCGGTTTTCAGACATAAGGAACTTTAATATTTGTCAGCAAACAAAATTTCTAGAAAATAATCTGAATGGCAGCGATCATGGAAGTCATGACAATCATGTGCACAAGAACACTTCCCCAAACACTTTTTGTATTCACAACAATGTAACCGCCAATAATGCCCAATGGAAATGCCATCATTGCCATCATTGCTCTCTCCATCATATTAACAGGAGCAACTGCAAAATGGTTGAGAAGAAAAAACAGGGTCGTCAAGAATACCGTCAGATGTTTATTGAACCCCTTTTCGATCATGGCAGAAAACATGATGCCTCTCCAGAGAAACTCTTCGGCAATAACAAGGATCGGATAAAGATAAAGGAGTGAACGATTGACAAGAAGATACTGCATCCCGGACATCATTGCAGTACCGTTTTGATTCTTCATCATATTCACAGTATTCATCATTGCCAAAAGTAACAGAAGCGTACCGCCTATGGCTCCCCACTTCAGTGACTTGCGAAGATCTCCGCCGGCCAGGTACATTTCCTCCCATTCACCAGTTGTTTTACCCCGATAAAGTACAAGACCGATAGAGCCGAGAACATAAAGAGCGAGGGCCGGCCATTCCTGTAGCACTGTAAAATGCCCTGCAAGGCCAACAATCCAGATCAAGGCCATCAGGCCGAATGAAAGGTTGAATCTGGCTGAGAGTGACTTTGAAGATGAGGAAAGCGATTTCGAAGAGTTCATGATTGAACTTATTTAAGGATGATGACAGGGACTAACGTTCAGGATGACAAGGTTGCGTGAGGATATCTTACCCGGCGAGTCTAAATATAGTTAGGACGCTCTTCATATTCAATTGGATCGCGTACACCGACAAGTTCAAATGCTCTGAGCCTGCGGGCGCAGCTGTCGCAAACCCCACATGCTTTTCCCTCACTTTTATAGCATGACCAGCTGAACCCGAAAGGTACATCAAGCTCCATCCCTTTAAGGACAATATCGGATTTCTGCATCTCAATGAGCGGTGTAAGGATCTCGATATTTGTCTCGGGTTTTGTGCCGAGTGCTATAACCGTATTGAACGCGTCATAAAACACCTTGCGGCAGTCGGGATAGCCGGAAGAGTCCTCTTCGACCGCCCCGATAAAAATTTTGTCGGCGCCGATGACTTCTGACCAGCTCACCGCCATCGACAGAAACCCGGCATTCCGGAAGGGAACATAACTGGTTGGAATAGCTGAACCCTGAAGATCTGCCCCGCTCACCGGCATTGAATAATCTGTCAGCGAGGAGCCGCCAATCTCTGCGAGAAAGTCCGCATTGACTTCGAGGCGAGACTCTATATTGAAGTGAGAACAGATAGAGCGGAACGATGCCAGCTCTTTCTGCCAGGTACGCTGACCATAATTGAGATGCATGGCCGCCAATTCGAAGCCGAGCTCATGAGCTATCGCCGTGGTTACAAGACTGTCCATTCCTCCACTGACAAGAACGACGGCTTTCATTGTGTATAGATAAGGAATTGATGGAAAAAATTTCTGAAAGGTAACAAAAAAAAGCCA
>CAIVSG010000023.1 GCA_903908555.1 uncultured Chlorobiaceae bacterium
ATCGGTACTCATAAGGCAAAATCAGACATTAGAAACTTAAAATCTGGAGATCAAAAACCATACTTAATCGTATTTAATATAATGATTTATGAGTAAATTTTAAAGTGTTATGATGGATTTTAAGTCCGACAGGCTGCTAGGGCATTCAGAGCATCAACTTGTTCGATAACTAGGTCCAAGTCGTGAGCTGCATCATTACCAATGAGACGTAACTCATCAGCCCATGTCAGGAGTTTTTGATCAATGTGGCCGCTTTTTTGAAGCGTCCCGAGTCGCTCTTTCAAGTTGCCTTTTTTTGCTCCAAGTTCTTGGCAGAGCGCCTCAATGCATTTCCGACACATAATTACGCAAGGCTCATAGAGCCCAACTTGATACGAACGAGTGGCTGAGACATAAGCCCGTGACGCAGTCTCAGGCATACCACCCGTTGATACATTTCTATCAGAGGGGTATAAGACACTTACGCCCTGAGGAGCACATACTTCACCCGGTATCTCATAAAATTTAGATTCAACAAGAAAAACTGTTTCGCACTTGCTGCACAAAGCAATCGCATACTCAGAGACATAATATGGGGTATCAGCTGGATCAGTAAATGCTTCATTAGGGTTAACTGGCGTCGTTTTGATATGCGTTGCAACAACTCGCGCTATCGTCCTCAAATTGCATTGATTACAGAAGATATCCAATGTGTTTGTTTCGATTTCTTCAGTCATGATTCCTTCTTTTTTGGTCATCTAAATTGGTACTCACGGGGCGTGGCTTTTTGAACCCCGTGCAGAAGATTGTTAGGTATCGCTAAACTCTATTAATACTTTTCAAAAGTAGCAGCAGCATACCCGTCTTCCCACTCACATTTCGGGCAAAGTCCAGCATCCTCGTATTCAACCTCAGAATAGAGGTAGCTAGCTTTACATATCCTGCATTCTAACACTTCTTCACGATGACCACATAAAACACAAAATTCTGATTCAAGATCGAAAGTATCGTTATGGCACATAGGACAATCCTGAGTTGGAATCATGGAATCAGAAAGTGTATCCATGATATGGGTGCGTTGTGCTTCATAGAATTCCGCAAATTCGTTGAGCTTACTCCATGCAGGATCGTTTATACGCCGATCTGCCCAATCAAGGGCAACCTCATCACATGCGAATCTGAAAATGAAAACCAAAACATTACCAATAACAACTCTTGCCTCTTTTTCGCTAATCGAAAATGCATAATGCTCAATTTCATTTCTCTTTTCTCGAATAGTTCTTAAGGCCGCCTGATCTTCATTCCTGAATTCAACCTCGCCAATCTTTTGCAACCTCTGTAGGGCTTCTGCTGCTCCAACAGTATTTGCCGTTGTTGACGGATACTTATCAACATTAGATAAGACAAATGCGGGATGAATCATTCGCAAACGCTCTTTGAATAGCAGTTCGGCCACATGCGAAAGATCAAGAATTACACGCTTGTAATCGCCTATCCTAAGCTCTCTTGGCTCATTCAAATGAAGGATGGCATGCTCAAGGCTATCTTGGGCATTCTCAATTAAGGTATATTGATGCATTTTGACGCCGACTTTTAAGGTCTGCTCCCTCTATATAGTTCAGATTGATCACCTAATTGCTTTTTCAGAGTAAAAAATCGTTTCCTATATGAAAACTCTCAGAATTCCCACTTAATACGCTCAACGCATTTATGTAAAGCAAGATGCGTTTCTCAAAGCGATTCCTATATTAACACATAGGGGTCAGCTCAAGAAAAAGTTGGGTGAAACGATTCGAACTTGGCAACCATTCCCAATATTACTTCAAATGAGTTGTCATATTAATTTCATCACCAACGATACTTCTTATTTCTTCAGAAGTTAGAAGGTCATCATCTTCAGGAACAATAATTTCTATGATATTATCTTTTCCAATCCTATTTACAGTAACTTGAAATATATCCAATGCAGAATTATACACATTGCCATCAGTCGATGGTTCATTTTCTTTACTGTCAGGTAATGGTATCAGAGAAAATATAAAACCTTCATTATCTCTGATTAGAGTAAGTCTTGTTGACGTAGGAATTGTTCCAGACTTATACGATATATTTATTGACTGAATATCAGATCTATGCATGCTAGTACTCCTAGATAGTTGATTGGGGTGGAAGATGGTTAGATGCCATTGTTGAATAGAATCACAGGAAAGCCAACACGAGCCCAATAATACTTGCAATTGATGCAATTATTCCGAACAGAACCCAGAGCCAGTGTTCGGTAATTAACTCCGCAATTACAGCAGGATTTATACCGTGTACCTCTCTCCACGAAGCGTTAGTTTTTAAGCTTCCATCAACCGAGCGGCCAAAGATGTTGGCCAAAATATCCACTTTTCGAAGTGTAGACTGATGCAGTTTCACGTACTCTCCACTATCAAACGCGACAGCTTCATCCTTACCACTCAGGAAGCTTTTATCTGTAATCTTGTTGATTCTTAAGATGCTTTCAAGGCGGGGATGCTCGGCATATCCAACACCATAGATACTTATCAAACCACGAGCGAGATCAAATTTTCGCTCTTCTGGAAGTCTTGATGGAGGATGTCCTTCAAGCACTTTATGACGGTGCTCAATGGCTTGGAATCCATAGTTGATATCCCTCATGTTCCAATGAATCCATGTACAATGGCTATTACGTTGCAAAAAGTCACCAAACTCATCCAACATTTCCTTTTCAAGTTGATCGTAATTATTGGCTATCTCGATGAGCGAGACTTTCTTTAATTCAGCGACTTTGTGGATTGAAAACGATTCTGTCTGGCCCGTACCAAGGTTTCGCACTGCTATTGAGGTTACTCGCGGAGTAGATCCATCAGAACGATCATAAAAGCTTTCACAGGAGTAATGCACCACAAGAGAATTTTCTTTTCGATCATCGATCTCTCGAAGTCGCCGTAAAATTTCCTTTCGATTTCTTCGATTTCTAAGCGCATCACCCATAGTTTTTCCCCTTCTTTAAAAAACAAGGCAAAGTTACTGACAAACATAATTTAAAAAAACGATTAGTCGATACAACCGGGAGAAGTGACTCATTATAACCACTACTCTTCCATGTTTACTACTGATAATGTATTTTATCATAATTAAATAGCAGCACAAAAACCAACGTCCAGGCGCCATGACCGCCACCTTGCCAATCAAGCACCTTAGTTTTATACTCTAAAGGCCATGCCTGCGGAAATCGAATGGTATGTCAATATCCGGAGTGAAAAGACCCGACGGGCGAACCGATCTCGAACAGCGTAACCTCGCTGCCGCCACCATCCCGCGCAAACTTGCTTCGATCTTTTCGCTTTTC
Source organism: uncultured Chlorobiaceae bacterium (assembly GCA_903908555.1). Classification (GTDB taxonomy): domain Bacteria; phylum Bacteroidota; class Chlorobiia; order Chlorobiales; family Chlorobiaceae; genus Chlorobium. The sequence goes on from CAIVSG010000023.1 coordinate 3,338, forward strand.
GACTTCAGCGTCTCATCAAATGACCGTTTATTGATGCAAACTGCAGAATGGTTACAAATCTTTCGTTTGGCTCAGCAGTTGAGGACACCTTGGTGCTCAAGTCATGCTATCATGATGTTGATTAATGTTCAATTATTTTTTATGTTCAAAATATATGAACAATGATATTATTGAGCATAATTTAGCCGAGCACAAAGCACTAATCCTTCGGCAGGCTATGGAAGCCCTTAACAGAATCGCACCACTGGAATACGCTATCGAACCGGTTTACGTCATTCCTGACCATAAATACGACTGCGTTGTGAGGGTAAAAGTTTTCGGGAAAGAATTCGTTTGGTGCGTCGACGTAACAAAACATCTTACCAAACCAGGAGAGCTCCAGTTTTTGATGAACATGGATAAGATGCCGCATCCATTTCTGTTAGCTGCAAGATACATTCCCCCCCAGGCCGCAGGAAGATTGCGCGACGCCGGTATCCAGTTCATCGACACGGCCGGAAATGCCTTTGTCAATCAACCACCACTGTTGATTTTCGTTAAAGGCAATAAACCGGAAAAGGATGAAATCGCTGCTCCCACAGCTCGTCTCTTCAATGGGGTTGGCCTGAAAATCGTCTATCTCTTTTTGTGCCAACCGGAACTCGTCAAGAGACCCTATCGTGATATTGCCGAAATGACGAATGTCGCCTTGGGAACGGTAAAAAGCACCATGACCGAACTGATACAGAAAGGCTTCATTGTTGAGATGGGCAAAAAGGGAAGAAAGCTCCTGAATAAAAAGAAGCTTTTTGAGCGCTGGATTGAAGCGTATCCCGACTACTTAAAGCCTAAACTGTTGATGGGACGATTCCGGGGTGACGAGAACTGGTGGAAAGATATCCAAATGGATCCTACCCTCGCCCAGTGGAGTGGAGAGGTTGCCGCAGCAAAACTGACCGGATACTTGAAACCAAGCACTATCACTCTATACGCAGACAAGAATCGTCTCGGAGAGCTGGTAATCGCTAACAGGCTGAAAAAGGACCCGCAAGGCAACATAGAGATTTTCGAACGCTTCTGGCCGCTCGGCAATGGCTTCGGTGATGGCGATACGACACATCCGATCCTTATCTACGCCGACCTTGCCGCAATCGGCAACCAACGAACCATGGAAACCGCAAGGATAATTTATGAACAACATATCGATCGATCTTTTGACCCTCAAGATACTCTCTTGGTAAACCGTTGGATATTATTAACTGACGTTCCCCTTCAAAGTCAAGAAGTTCCACCAATAAATTCAAACGAATGAAGAGGAGCAAGATTGCTTGAGTTGTTGAAAGGGTACAAATACACAGTGCAAGTTTACGCAAGAACTAAGGTTTCTGCCGATACATCCGATGGCTCAGCGGTTGATTGATGAGTATCTTGAAGCTGC
>CAIVSG010000024.1 GCA_903908555.1 uncultured Chlorobiaceae bacterium
TGAGGCAGCTTAAGATAAGTAAACAGATAACAAATCGCGAGAGCCTTTCTCTCGATCGTTACCTGCAGGAACTAGGAAAATATGATTTATTGACGGCCGAAGATGAGGTCAAATTGACCAAGGCAATCAAAGAGGGCTTTGATATGCCGGTTGATACGACTGAATACAAAAGGGCCAAGCGTGCGCTTGATAAATTGATTAAAGGAAATTTACGATTTGTCGTTTCTGTAGCTAAACAGTATCAGAACCAGGGGCTTACCCTTGGCGATCTGATCAACGAAGGCAATCTTGGTCTGATCAAGGCAGCAAAGCGTTTTGATGAAACCCGCGGATTCAAGTTCATCTCCTATGCGGTATGGTGGATTCGCCAGTCTATTCTCCAGGCATTGGCCGAGCAGTCGAGAATTGTCAGGCTTCCCCTCAACAGGGTGGGTACTCTCAATAAGATCAGCAAGGCATACAGCCAGCTTGAGCAGGAATTTGAACGTGATCCAAATACACGCGAACTTGCGACCCTTCTCGAGATGGATTCACAGGATGTAGCCGATACCCTGAAAATTGCAGGAAGGCATGTTTCGGTTGATGCGCCATTTGCCCAAGGTGACGATAACCGTCTGCTCGATGTTCTGCAGAATGACGGTCATTTACCTGATTATGGTCTTAACCGCGACTCTTTAACGCTTGAAGTAGAACGCTCTCTCTCTGTTCTTGCCCCGAGAGAGGCCGACGTTATAAAGTCCTACTTCGGAATCGGCATGGACAACCCGCTCACTCTTGAGGAGATTGGAGAGAAATTCAAGTTGACCAGAGAGCGTGTCCGTCAGATAAAGGAAAAAGCAATACGCCGCTTAAGGCAGTCAGCATACAGCAAAATTCTCAAGGAGTATATCGGAAGCTGATTGATGCAGTCACGATATCCGGTTTTGAGGTTATGCAGAGTGGGGAGTTCAGGCTGAATCGATCTAGCCTGAACTCCCTTCCTGGTTTTATTCCTGCCTGATCAGGATTGTATTGAAATTTTTACCGGATACCCCTCTTTCACTCCAAGCCTCTCTCTTGCACTGCCGTTTCTCACGGCGACCTCTATCATCCCGCTGCTGCCCGTATAGGCAAGCAGTTCCTGATCCTGCACATCACTATAGGTGGTGACAACCGGAATCTGGTTGCCGTTACCCACTCTTACCATCCAGTGCTTTTCGGTATCAAACAGTGTTGAGTCAAGCGAGGTAACCAGATTGCCGAAATGATCGGTATAAATCACGCATCCATCCCATGACTCCCCCTGATCACAGCTATTGCTCTGCGGCATTGGAATTGTTATGCAATCTCCGGGGTCAATGGCTTTGCCAAGCTCTTGCAGTGAAACGCCGGTAGCAAGATGCGCTGCTACGGGCGAAAAAACATCCCGGCCATGAAAGGTTGAACTTCGAAGAGGGAGCATGTACTGCTGCTCTGTAATGGATACACAGCGCCTGATCTTCCGGGTTTGAAAAATGGCAGTGAGCAGCCCGTTATCCGGGGCAAGAAAGGTATGTCTGTCAGTTTCAACAGCGATTGCCTGGCGTGTCGATCCTACTCCCGGATCGACAACAGAGATAATAATTGCTCTTTCCGGCAAAAAAGGCACCGACTTGCCAAGAAAGAAAGCGCCTTGAACAATGTTTTGAGGTGAGATGGAGTGAGTAAGGTCAATAATCTGAACAGAAGGTGCAAGTGAAAGGATGACTCCTTTCATCTGGCCGACATAGGTGTCATGCACTCCGAAATCAGTCATCAAAACAATAGTTCTCGGGTACTCTGTATGCATCTATTCTCTTAATCTATTGCGGTTTTATAAATCGTATACCCGATTGCAAGAAAAAGAATATTCGGTAGCCATGCCGCCAGCATAGGGTTTATAATTCCCTGATATCCTGCAATCGCAATGGTTTTCTGCAGCGCGAGAAAGAGAAACCCTATGAACAGTGTGATGCTTATTTCAGAGGCAAGCCCGCCACGCTTCTTTTTTGCAGTCAACGGCACACCAATCAGCATGATAATGATAGAGGCGAATGGTAAGGCGATCTTTGAATGCAGCTTGACCATCGATCGTTCAAGCCCTGAAAATCCTGCCTTTTCTTTCTCTGCAAGATAGTTGTAATGTCGGATGATGTTCATTTCATCCGGTTGCAGATTAAGTTCCCCAAGTGACTGAGGTGTAAGGCTGAGTTTAATTCGCTCCTGAGCTGCTGTTTTCAGCTGCTCATTATTTCCGGTAAAAAGACGAATTGAGGCATTCCGCATGATCCACTCTCCGATGGCCGCGTCATAGTGCATTGAATCGGCATCCGTTCGCATGCTGAGATGAGAGCCGCTGAATTCCTCCACGGAAACTCCACTGGCATTTAACCTGGCAACATCAAAATCCTTTAAAGAAACGATCCGGTTGCCCGATTCAAGAATATGCAGGGTCTCTATTTTCTGAGGGAGTTCAGACTTATTCTTTAGCTGCTGCTCGATAGCATTAATGCCTGTAAATGCTTCAGGCGATAACCAGCAGGCATTAAAAAGATTCAAGCAGCAGATAATAACTCCGCCCGCCACAAAAGGTATCAGCAACTGGCGCATGCTGACCCCTGCAGATCGAATGGCAGGAAGTTCACTTGAAGCGGAGAGTCTTCCCGCAACCAGTATGGATGCCAGGAGCGCCCCTATTGGAGATGTTATCAGCAGGGTAGAAGGTACTGAAAGAAGGTAATATCGGGCAATCTCCAGCAAGCTGAGATGCCTGTCTAGAAAATCATCCAGTTTCTCAACCATATTGATAATAATGAACAGGGACACAAAAGCCAGGCTTGTAAAGATAAATGCCTTTGCAAACTGCCCGAATATGTAACGATTGAGAATCTTCATGGAATTCTATCAGTAATAACCCTCATTCCTGCATACTTCAGGCAGGTTTCTATCCGGTAGTAGTTTAATAACCGAAAATTTCGTTAAGCGACAGCTCCTTGATTGTTCCGTATTTTCCGAGCGTCTCCATGTCAAGATTTTCTTTTTTCCCAAGCACCAGCATGACATGCTTTTTGTTGTTAAAATGAGCCTTGTGAAATTTTTCGATATCGCCGAGGCTCATGGTTGCGACATCACGATAAATATCCTTTCTGATATCATAGCCATGTCCCAGCCTTACAGCCTCTTCATAATTGAAAAGAACCTCAGTTCTGGTCAGTCGTTCAGTGGATATCTTCTGCAGAATGCCGTTTTGTGCCGAAGCAAACAATTCAGGTGATTTCGGTAGTTCATTCATCAGTGTGTTGATGCCGTCCAACGCTTCGGGCAGCTTGTCTGCCTGCGTACCGATATAACTGACAATATAGTTGTGCTCTTTTTGCTGTTTTGGCAATTTAAAGACAGAAAACACAGAATAAGCCAGCGCTTTTGCTTCGCGGAGCTCCTGGAAAACGACTGACGACATTCCTCCGCCGTAATATTCGTTGAAGAGAGCTACCAGAGGCACCACTGCCGGATCGTAACGCTCGTCTTTTGTCAACAGAAGAACTTCAGCCTGGGTCATGTCGTAATCAACCACATAGACAAGATTATCATGCTGTTCAAGATCTTTGTAAGGGTCAGTTGTCGGTACCATCTTGAATGTTTCAGGGTAGTGTCTGACCGAGCGCAGTTCACTAAGCACTGTACTGGAAGTGGCTGGTCCGTAGTAGAGTACCCGATGGCTGTAATGCAGCAGTTTTTGAATCTCTTCCAGCAACTCCCCGGAGTTTATTTTTTCGAGCTCCTCGTTGCTGAGAACGTTGGTGAATGGTGAAACTGGGCCATACTTGCCGTAATTGGCCATCGCTTCCATGAGTATCTTCTTTTTGGAAAGCTTGTCATCGTCCCGCTCTTTCAGGATTCCTGCTTTAAGATTTTCAAGCGCCGTCTCATCAGGTCTGGTGTCAACAAGAAGATTTTCAAGCAGTCGAATTGCGGCTGCAGAGTTTTTCTCAAGTCCTGACAGTTTGAGGTATACATAATGATCGGAAGTAAATGCCGAAAAGCTTGCCCCGATTTTATACAGTTCTCCGTTGAACTCTGCAGGTGTGAGGGCTGAGGTGCCGAGATAGGAGAGATAGTCAAGTGCCAGCTCTATGTTTTTGCTGATAGTTTTCCCTATATCAAACACATAGTAGAGAGAGAAAAGCTCGTTTTCGCGGTTATGCACATAATGCAGTTTGATACTCGCATTGACATCAAAAAACTCGATATCTTTTGTGTAGTCAAGAAAACAAGGTTCAGTTTTTTCTGATTTCTGAGCAAGAAGTTTTTCGGCAAACGGTGACGAGGTATTCCGGTTTACTGTGAGAGGAGTGATCAGTGGTTTCTGGATTTTAGTTTCACTCTCAGGTACGCCGTGTTCCTTGTAGACGCCTACATAATTTGTGCTGTAGTGCTTCCGGGCAAACGTTACAAGATCATCTTTTGTGATCTTCTGCAGACGTTCCAGCTGATTGACATGTTCCGGCCAGGCCATACCCCAGATAAACGAATCAACATAGGCCTCTACACGCCCCTTGTTGTTTTCATAGAGTTTAAGCTGTTCGATTTTAAGATCATTGATTGCCGCTTCAAGCAGCCAATCGGCAAATTTGCCCTCTTTGAGCAGTTCAAGCTGGTCGAGCAGCAGCTCTTTCACCTGGTCAAGAGTTTGACCCTCCCTTGGCTTTCCACTCAGCATATGCGCGGAGTAATCTTTCATCATCACCAGCATCGAGCCGCCATCAAGGACCTGCTGCTGCTGGTTGAGGTTAAGATCAATAAGTCCGGCAGTCTGGTTATATAAAATCTTGTCAACAAGGGTCAGGTAATCCGCATCTGAGCTGTTGATTCCATTGAATCGGAACCCGATGACCACCTCTTCTGATTCAGGCCCCGCAACCTTGATGATAGATGGTTCCGTGATTGCATCCTCTACTGCAGGTGTAAAGAGAGGAATCTCCTTTGGCTGCAGTACCGAAAACTTCTCGTCGATAAGCTGTATAGTTGCATCAGGATCAAAATCTCCGGCAATGCAGAGTGCCATGTTGTTCGGCACATAGTAGGTGTGGTAGTAGTTGAGAACATTCTTGATTGAAGGATTTTTCAAATGTTCTGCTTTGCCGATCGTAGTCTGAGTGCCGTAGGTGTGTTTTTTAAAGAGGTCGGTAAACATATTTTCCCATATTTTCCTGCTGTCGCTGTCCATCGTCATGTTTTTCTCTTCATACACGGTTTCAAGTTCGGTATGAAAAAGTCTCATGACCGGATTACGGAACCGCTCCGCTTCAATGGTAAGCCATTGGTCCAGCTTGTTCGATGGAATATCGTTGAGATAGACGGTTTGTTCAACCCAGGTATAGGCATTGGTGCCATGAGCACCGATGGAGTTCAGAAGTTTATCATATTCGTTTGGGACGGTATAGCTGGCGGCAATATTGGAAATGCTGTCAATATCCTTGTATATCGCAGCTCTTTTATCCACATCAGCGGTTGAACGGTATTGTTCATAGAGTTCCGAAA
>CAIVSG010000025.1 GCA_903908555.1 uncultured Chlorobiaceae bacterium
ACAACAAAAAACACTTAAACGAGGTGAGCAGCATGCAAGAACATTCAAAACATGAAGAAAAGACCGTTACGATCTATGTAAATGGTCGGGCCAAGGTACTTCCTAAAAACGATGAGGTCAGCTTTGCAGAAATAATTAGACTGGCCTTTGAGAATCCGCCAAGCGGTGAGGGGGTTCAGTTCACTGTACAATATAGTCGCGGTAGCTCTTCAAAACCTACAGGGACCTTAGTCGAAGGTCAGAAAGTCAAAATAAAAGAAGGAATGGAATTCGATGTTACATCAACCAATCGCTCTTAGCCCCGATCTCCTTCGTTTGCAGAACGAAGGCTATGAGATCGAAATCCGTGGTGGATATATTTTGGTTAAAAATATCCCTTACGTGAACTCTTCAGCCAATGTCCTGCGAGGGATATTGGTATGTCGTTTCGAAGCCACCAACAATGTTGCCAATAAACCGAGTGAGCACACCGCCTATTGGGTAGGGGAACATCCCTGTCATAGTAACGGCGTAAAAATTTCCGCCTTTGAGAATCCGACTGGTCCACAAAATCTCGGTGACGGCATTCAGGTGGATTGCATGTTTTCCGCCAAAGCGGATTATCGTAATTACTATCACAAGGTCACAACGTATGTTGGACGAATTGCGGGAGAGGCTCAACTCCTGCAGGAATGCACGCCTTGTACATTTCCATTGATTGTACCTGACGGAAATGAAGAAAGCGTTTTCTGCTATGCTGATACTGCATCAAGTAGAGCCGGAATTGGCTCGTTGAATGACAAGGTCGCCGGTCAACGGATTATGATTGTGGGCTTGGGAGGCACCGGAGCATATGTTCTCGACTTGGTAGCAAAAACTCCGGTTAAGGAAATTCACCTGATTGATGGCGATGTATTTTCTCAACACAATGCGTTTCGAGCGCCGGGGGCTGCTTCCGGAAACGAGCTTGAACAAAAGCTTTCTAAAGTTCAGTATTTCCATCAGAAATATAATCGCTTACGACATGGTATCGAGTCGCATGCTGTTTATTTGACTGAAGTAAATCTAAATTTGCTTGACGGCATGGATTTCGTGTTCATCTGCATGGACAGCAGCCCAACCAAAAAGGTCATTTTCGACCGGTTGAATAAAAATTCTATACCTTTTGTTGACGTGGGACTGGGAGTAGTGATGCAGGATGAGATGCTCACAGGAATCGTTCGCATGAGTCCAGTAACGTCAGACAATTTCAATCAAGCAGTCAAGAATATCAGTTTCTCTGACGCTACCGCAGACGGCAACGAATACGCGACGAATATCCAGATCGCTGAACTGAATTCCCTTAATGCTGCGATGGCTGTAATTCGCTGGAAGAAAACTTTTGGTTTTTACCGAGATGCATCATGTGAATACTATCAGGGCTTTTCCATCGCAACAGGCGAAATGATTATTGAAAGACCTGAATGCAGCAACTAACACACATAAATCATCAGTTTGTGGAATTCATTCCAGAAAAGCTTGATCCAGGAGTGCTCTATATTTCGAAGCGTTTTTCCACAGCATCGCATTTGTGCTGCTGTGGTTGTGGGTTGGAAGTCGTAACCCCACTTAAACCTTCCAAGTGGCAATTGATTGATCGAAATGGAACAGTTTCGTTGACCCCATCTATCGGAAACTGGGGCTTTCCTTGCCATTCTCACTACTGGATTCGTAGCGGACATGTTGTGTGGGCAAGGCAAATGTCCAGACGACAAATCGAACAAGTACAATCCCTTGATTTGGCTGACGCCAAAAAGGTTTCAGATTTAAAACCAACTTCCCAGCAAACCGCGCAAAATCTCTTGTCCGAGGCATTTGAACTGTTGAAATCGCTTTTTAGAAGCTGAGTTCACCTGCGTTACAAGAAGAACCGCTACGTTGGTACACAGAGTAGACCCGGCCACGCTCTTTTTAGCCAATAATTTAAAGCGTATTTCGTTGCTATTTTTTCTTGTTTAGTAACATTACAGGAACCTTGCTCAAACCGCTTGATCCTCAGGCTGTCTATACCTGTATTATCAGGAAATTCGGAAAAGAAACGGGATTTCTCGCCAGTGTGAACGGGTTCTGCGTTCACTCGTTGAGGTCAACAGCAGCAACAAATGCACTGGAACACGGAGCTGATATAGGGAAGGTTCAGGAATGGCTTGGTCATGCCAACGTTTCAACAACCCGGCTCTATGACAGGAGAAAAAGAAGGCCGAAGGAAAGTCCAACGTTCAGGGTGAAGTACTGAACGACCGAGAAGGACTGCTATCAGAATTAAATCGCCATAGCTTAAGCGACTGCACAAATCGGTTGACTAAACTGGCCACCCAGATTACCAAACAATTGGATATTAGTGGCTTAACCGTATGCTCCACGTTGCAACGGGTTTGGGGTGACGAATAATGAGATGCAATTTAAAAATCATAATTTCCAAAGAGGATTGAAACTCTGTTTTCTTACGCTACCAGTCTTACTCATTGGGAATGCCAGCATAGAAAGGAAATCCAAAGTTCATTATACAGAACCATTATCATTTGGAAAACATGAGCAGTCCAACGCTGAAAACGATCAAGCGGCTTTTTGCGGAGTCCGGAAACCAGTGCGCTTTTGCCGGGTGTAATGAACTTTTATGTAATGATGCCGGAGCTATTGTTGGTGAAATCTGCCATATAAAAGCAAGCAGAAAAGACGGCCCTCGATATGACTTCAACCAGACAGCTCAAGAGCGAAATGCTTATGATAACCTGATTCTCTTATGCCCTAATCATCATACATGTATAGATACGAATCCTGATAATTTTCCTGCTGAATCACTTATCGAGATGAAAAGTATCAAGAAAACGTATGTTGCTCACCCCGAAACAAGCGAAGATGCTTTGTATGCCAAACAGCTCTTGGAAAAGTTTCTGCGGCAATCCCCTGCACAAAATATCATGATGAATAGCCCTGGGGCTATTCAAGCAAACACTGTTACAATTAAAACGACAATGAAAAATGTGATCGTGGCACCAGCCCCCGACACAATAGGGCATGACCAAAGAAAAAGCCGGTATATCGAGCACTTGATAGAACGCTACAACAAATTCGCAAGCACACATTACACCAGATCGAAGCCATTCGAATACGGAGCAATAGGGAGCAATATCGTATCGAAGTTTGGGTCAAAGTGGAGAATGCTGCCAGTTGAGCGATTTGAACAGGTGGCCTCCTATCTACAGGATAGAATATCAAAGACAAAACAGGCTAAATGCAATCAAAGCAAACAGTATCCTTCATTCTCCACCTATGAAGAATACTGCATAAAGCATTTATTTTGATGAATTTATAGCTGCATTGCCAATGTATCAACGACACTACTCTATTATTTGAATTTCAATTAATTTCAATTATCTCATTTTCATCAAACCAATTTTGACCAAGAGCATAACTTTTTACCTTTTGAGGCTCCTGTGTATAAGCCACGATCGCTAGACTCTTCTTAGCTCGACTACATGTGACATAAAAAAGCCTCCGAGTACGATCAATACTTGTTTCATTTCCTTTAGCTTCGTTTTGCAGATCCGTATCCGACAAGTCCTTCGCTCCGAAGAGTTTTTCGTAGCTGAACATAAATCCCCGAGCTTCTTCGTCATCAAGGATTACCATGACTCGAGGAAACTCCAACCCTTTAATACCTTGATGTGTACCGAACATTGATTCTTTGGATATGTATTTCACATATTCTTTAAACCGACTGAACGGACATTGTAACGCGGCTTCCCATGCCTCAATCACAGGATCTATATCTGTATCATCTATGTCTTCAACAACTTCATCAATCTTCCCCAGACGTTCCGCAATTGGAAGCAATGCTTCTGGTACTTGAAAAAGTCCCGTCCGATGTACTTCTCTAAGAATATCGGATAAAGAAGGGTCGGCACCATCTTTCCACAATGAATGCAATTCTGTGGCAGCTTTGCCAGCAGCACGTATGATTTCAACCGGTTGTGTGCAGACCTTGAGTACATCCTTTTTAAGCAGAGGGGAATATTTACGAACGATGCTTGATACCGCGAATTCTTCCCCAGAGATCTTCGCATCAATAAGCGGAAGAACTTGATTCGCGAACAAGGTCACACTGGACAATGTCCCATCGAGGAGACCGGTTTTGTATTTATCAACGGCATAAAGAGAATCAAAAAACTGCGAGAAGCCACCACGCGAAGCGGCCATATGATGTTCAAGTGTCAATACCTTGATCGCCGACAAGGAAGGCGCCCACTCAAAGTCACCTGTACAATCGGCCATTACTGACGACAACTCAGCTTCAATCATCGATTTATCAACAATCCGACTCGTATCCACAATAAATAATCGAACGACACCTTCTTCATCCTTGCCGCACCCCTGCTCCTTTCCATCCACATCAGCACGTATCTTGTTGATAAGCTTGATTACGCGCTTTGGGCATCGGTAATTGATGGTTTTCGATGGTTTTGCCCATGAGTCAGGAATCCCTTCGCCGAGATCCTGTTTGCCATCGGTGTAAATACGCTGCATTGTATCTCCGAACATGCCCAGCGAAAAACAATCGAATTTTTGATCCTGCACATGGAAAAATGCATCCATAAGTGCTTTCTTCGTATCCTGACTCTCATCAATGAGCAGAATGGGATATTTCCGCACCAAAATACTTTGCATGAGTGGGCTATTCTGTATGAAGTCGGCGGCAATACTAATTACCTCGGTATGACTCAACGAATCTCGCCCAATGTTGTCGCCGTTCGGATTGTATATGAATTTCTTGATTGAGCTCAAAGCATCCAATCGCTTTGTTTTCGATTCGATCTTTCTTGCCCGGTCAATATAGGTTTTAGAGGTCGTACTTCTGGCTCCGCCCTGTTTCACTTTGAGATCAGCTATTTCCATTTCAAGCGACAATCTTACCCATTTCTTGATGTCATTGGAATAATGTTTGATCAATTCCCACGCAAAGCTGTGAATTGTGGAAACAAAAAAAGCGGAATCGAAATCAAGGCGGTGTTTGATCTCATCGCATGCGGCATTGGTATAGGTTATGATTGCGACCTTTTTACCGCCTTTGCGTAAACGTTGGATGTTATGTTCCCGAAACAGCTTCAGAACTTCAACCAAACTTCGCGTTTTGCCTGACCCCGCCCCTGCAAAAAGAAAAAAGCTTTTGGGGTTATCGAGGTTGAGACATGCGTAAATCTCATCATTAACCGATGGAGATTCAGCGTTATTGCTCATTTTCACCTCCAGCAATTTCGGGTTCCTCTTGAAAAAGATAGTCAGAGTTGCGATGAACCAGCATCTTTTCAAGCCATTTGAGCCCTTCGGCAATGTATTGTGGAGGATTCAGCTCTCCCGGTTCCGAGGTGTAAAGAATTTCTAACGCCATCTCAGCTTTCTTGCTGTTCTTGGACAAGGCAGTAAACATTGTATGGCAAGCATCTTGAACTGATGGCAGATTGACTGCATCAACCATCTTTTTCAGTAGCCCTATGGAGCCAGATTTTACCTTAAACAAATCGATATTGCTCAGAACAACGGCATCTTCAAATGTATACGGGATGGCGGTCACATCATTGTCTCCGAACTTGAGATTTATCTCATACTGGTATGCCACCCTGACAAACTCACCTTTAATCTTATCATCGGCACCTGTTTCAAGAACCTTGTCTAGATCAATTATTTCTGGAACCCAAGATTTGAGCGTATCGTTGCCTGTCTCATAGCTTTTACCCTTTTCCGGCAAAATCTTTGAGATCGTGGTTTTAAGTTTGCCGGTTATTTCATCAGTTACCTGTTCCTTTTTCAGTGAATCTATATCTGTAATGACCAATGTCAGTAATCCTAATGTCTCAATTAATGGTCTAAGCCGATGTGCATGACTGCCGCTAATTTCCAAGAGAGAAATGTAACACCGATCCAATTCCGGAAAGTCTTTACCAATAAAATATGGAACCAGCATACGTTCCGCAGGTCCCTCCACAAGTATGGCTGCGTCAGCGAAAAACAGATCACAATGCGTCGTTTTCAGATATCTGGTCGCAAATTTGGCGGTAGCATCTTCATTTTTGCCGAACACGCTTGAAAGGTTCACCACTTCAGCAGACGGTACATCGGTACCGTCCATGGCGGGCTTGCGCTTGAAATAGCGCAAGCTTATAAAATCGATTTCATGAGCGATATGACTGGAATGCGTACTTATAACCAATTGGGTAGAAAACTGGATATTTTCTCCAAGGTCTCTATTATTTCTCAAAACATCATAAGCTTTTTTAATAAACACTTGCTGTACCTGAGCATGTAAATGTGCTTCTGGCTCTTCGATCAATACAATGTGAAGTGGTTCAATAAAGTCATCACTAAAATTATGCCGTTTACCGACTTTACCAACTCGCATCCATTCATCACGAAAGCGAATCAGGTTGAAAATCATTGATATTAGATTTTGATAACCTAAGCCGTTATACTTCTCAGGAAGACACAACGAAATATCCTCAGCGTTTGAATTACCCCGTTGAACATTAAACTGGATTGCAGCATCATGATTGAGCCCTTCCAATGGATCTACTTTGCTGGATATTTCTATCTTTGGGTCACTAAATCCCGGATAGTTTAACCCTTCCAATTCACCTATAGACGCACTGAAACTCTCTTTCAATCTGGCATCAAAAGCCGTGCGAGCTGTATCAATTGCTTCCAGAGCATCAAGATCACTGACATCCGGCAGTTCCGATGGATTGAGATGTTTCTCAAAATATCCTTTTAATTGTGCAGAAAGTCTCCTGTCGTTTTTTGATCCTTCTTCCGAGTTTGGATCAGAAAATCCTCGCTGTGCGTTTATGATGTCGATTTTAAACAAGCCATCGAATGGATCACCATCAATAGGCTCTGAATTCGAAGGAAGGTTCTGAGAAATTTCTTCCGCAGATTTTGACGGGTCAAGGATATAAGCGTTAACAGTAAAATGCTTATGAAGTTCTTTATCCAGAAACTCCCGCATTGATTGTGGCCATAACTTTAATGATCTACCGCGCGCTCTTGATTCACTTGTTTTTTTCGCCTCATCAAATGATAATTTGTAAGCCTTGTAGAGATCCTCGATGTTCTTCGGTTCAAATACCAGTCGAACGCCAAGCTTGCCTCCTGACCAATCAAGTGTTGGAATGATATGACTCACATAATGGATTTCTTTATCTTCTACATGGAGCCAGATATCTGTTGAAGGGACATACGTGGACCAAATCTCAGAACTCAAGTTCAAGTCATCATGCTTCTGGCTCTTAATCCAGTCTGTTGCTATTTTATTTATACCTAGCCAATTAGATAGCGTGAAATCCGTTGTTGACAAATCTTTGCGGCGTGATTTCCTAAGAAATACCATTAAGGCATCCATTGCTGATGTTTTCCCGCTGTTGTTCGCTCCAACAAATACCGTTTTCGTCTCAGAAAACTCTACACGACATCTCTTGAGCTTCCTGAAATTTTGAATGTCAATAAATGCTATTTTCATCCATGGGCCTCCGTGTATTGATTAACGATTTCAGGTTTCAGCCGCCATGATCCAATGAGCGTCTGCTGCATAAAGCCATACACTAATCAGATGCACTTGTCGATCATGAAGATTACGGAATGACTTGTGATTGTTTACTTGTTGTTCGAGGTTTTTCAAATAACGATTATTCTGGTATTGGTACTGCACGAACAATAGCCATATCGTTTTCTGAAAGCGAGAAAAGTGCAGAAACACGGGCTTCTATCTGTTCTTTCAGATTAGCTGCGTTGCGCATGAAGACCGTGCGCTGATGAGGTGTCCGAGCTGAGTTCGCAGCATTATTAGCAGCAAAGATCTCTTCTACCAAATTCCCTATAGATATTTGTTCGTCATCAGATGCTGCCGGGATTGGAAGATGCTCAATATACTGTTTCCCATGTGAGTAATAACCGCCACGAAATGGGCTCGTATTTATACGAACAAAGGCTTCACTTAATGGATGATTTAATACTGCAAGCAGATAGAAATTGCTAAAATTGACTCCGGGTTTCGGCCGGATCATGTAATAAGGGCCATTACCCCCGCCTGTCACTATGATATTGGCGTCATCATATGCATAGCGCGCTTCGCGAGAGAGAATCGGCAAGATAATCTTTGGCGTAGAAAATTTTGTTAAGCTTTGCGATCGGCCAAACTGATAAAATTGTCTCTCGGAGACAATCCCGCCTTGAATATTACGGCGTGCTAATTCCTCCTGACGAGAGCACAGATATGCCCAGCAACCCGGATAGTTCCTAGCCATCGTCTCTGGTTGAATCAACCGGTATGAGTTATGAATGCCATCGCTAATCAATTCATAGGGGAAAATCATCCAGGCATTTGCCTGCGGCCGGGCATAGTTTAACATTTGGACATCGAGCAAACAGGGACGAAGAAGCGCACGCTCAATTGGCCAATTTCTATTGTTCCAAGAAAGTGAAACTGTGGACAAGTTTTCTTCAATACCTGTAAAAATATATATCTTATCCGCACTGGTTTGTACACCAACGAATATTTCAGCAACTTGGCCGAGTTCATCAGGGCACCTTACACGAACACGCCCGAATAGTTCATTGG
This sequence comes from uncultured Chlorobiaceae bacterium, assembly GCA_903908555.1. GTDB lineage: Bacteria > Bacteroidota > Chlorobiia > Chlorobiales > Chlorobiaceae > Chlorobium. The sequence goes on from CAIVSG010000025.1 coordinate 8,627, forward strand.
TATCTGCATCGGCAAACTGCCAAGTATCTTCCCCAAATCTATTTGCCAGTACATTTAAAACTTGACCTGGTGTGCCATAACGCCAAGTCTCAAGTTTTTTCACCCGCTCGACTCGAACGGAGTCTTGACCATGGCGATCTAATACGAGAATACAAGTATAATTTGTAACCTGTAGACCAAAAACTTGCTGAATACCAAAATGCACGATTTCCTCCAAAAACTTATCCGCCACAATAAGTCTCCGGAGGGCACGCCCAGCTTGGATCGTCATGAATTTATGCGGAATTATTACCCCCAGCCTGCCGCCAGTTCTGAGTAATGTCAGTGCTCGTTCAATAAAGAGAGCATATTTATCAAAATTATCTTGCCGTGCAGTCAAATATGGGGATTGTTGGCTCTTGTAGAATTTCACCTCCTCTGGTGAATACTCCATCATATTTTGAATCCGTATATATGGTGGATTACCAACAATCACATGAAAACCACCCTCCTCCATTTCAATAGGAAACGCATTCCCCCATGTAAATGGATTAATCTTTTCCTGTAACTGAGGAGGCAAAGTACCACATGAGAATGTCCATTCAGACTGACAGACTAAGCTATTTCCTGCAAAGATAACATTATCAAGTGATGGTAGCACGGGAATACCGTCTGTGGCCACAAAGTCTTGTAACCCAGTCGCAGTCTCATTTTCAATAAGTTTAAGCAAAAGGCTAAAACGCGCAACGTCGGTAGCATTGGGATCAATATCAACACCACGAATATGTTTTTGCAGAATCCGCCGCTTTTCTGCAAAAGTAAGATTCCATTTGCCAGCGGTTCCCTCGTAGATTATCCGGCCAATATGGTTTTCAGAATTATCAGAAAGATACCATGTTAAGTAATGATTCAGGATAGCTTCATAAACCGACAGAAGAAACACGCCGGAACCACAACATATATCCGCAACGGTGAACCCGTTCAAATCAACTGGACTTTTGCCGGATAAAGATGGCTCCAAAGTGCGCTCAACAATAGCATCGACTATGTAACGAGGAGTTGGCACTACCCCTCCACTATCGCGCAGCTCTGGCTTGTAGATAATTTCAACTGCACCATCAACAACAGAAATTACCTCACCAAGAAACTGCTCATAAATTTTACCAAGCACTTCAGTCTCAACTACCGAAAATGTATAGGGGCTTTTGGGATAATATAGTTCGTTGATGATTTCTTGAAGAACGTTGTCACTGATTCGGACTCCTAATGTATCATCATCAATCAAATGAAAAAGTCCGGAATCATAAAACTCATCTGCCCGACGGAGTTGAGCAATAAGTGCATTGAAGGTATTACTAGCGGGTAAGTTCTTCAGTGTTTCATAACGCTCAATGTCTCGATCTTCGCAGATGCGCAAAAAAACAATCCGCAACAGAAAAAGTTGAACCACGTAAGTAAGTTCTGTTGGTCCAAGACCCGGAGTATTTGCAAAAATATCCGCAGCTAATCGCTCCCGCCATGATCTCACTTGACCAAGAAAGAACCCATCAAATTGTTCAGTGCCTTGCCGTGAAGGGTTAATAGCAAATCGAGCATCAAATTCACCGGAATAGACTGCTTGACGTGATAGCATAGCCCAAAGTTCCTCAAAACGCTCAGGGAACTCCTTATATGGGACTAAAAGTATCCGAGCTACATGCGCTTCATCAGAGCCGGTAGGCTTAGGTAAACAGTCGTATATGGCCAATTGATAAAAATTGGTCAGAACCACTATCGGTAAATTTGCTGAGTACCCATAGCGTCTTGCCTGAAATGCGGCTTCACGGTTTTTGCCAATACGAACATGAGGCTTTTTTGCCTCAACGAAGAACTTCCGCTGTCGCGCTAAGCGTAATTCGTAATCCGGCTTTTTTGAAATAGGCTCTTCGTCAACATCGACAGTAGCTTCTTCGATAACTTCGCGTAAAGCGAGAGCATAATCATTTCTATTGTAAACATCCCAGCCGAATGCTTCAAGTAGCGGTGTAATAAAGTCTGTACGGGCTTGAGTTTCGTTGTAGACTGATCGCAAATAATCTGCTTCATGATTCTGAAATTTCCGAACCAGCTCTGTAACGTGTTCTAGTGCGGTGGCTTTGATGCGCTCTTCTGTCATACATTAGAACTTATAGGGGTTTTCCTACCTCTTCGCTTCCTGGCCATACGACGATCTCGCATCTTTATCCAGATATCACGCAATGAATTACATTCGACCTCGGACAACCCCATGTGCCCTCTCAAAACAATCCGCGCGTTCTCTTCAAGTACATCATCAAGTCGCCCAGAACGAATGAGATGATCGGACTCTTCTAAGGCCATAGCACCATTTAGATTTGCTGGCATCAATAAGCGCTCAGCTTCTTTCGGTTCGAGCTCTAGAACACCACCGCCATAGCTACGACCTTCGATTTCAGCAGAAGCTGCCGTCATCCAAGTATAGGTATTAGCAATGACCTGTTCTGGCTTACCTATCTTACAAGTCATACGGTGAATTGTATCGGTGGATGTCGCGTTGGCTTGATTTAAAACCATACGAGGAAAATCATAAATCTGCCGGAATACAAAACCATCAGGCGCCCAGACAGATGGGACTGAATACCATGGTTCGCGTATAGAACATTTATACCCATTATTTACGAGATTATATTCACCAAAGCGAATATAACTCAACAATGCATCATTGAGCTTGCCGTTCTGAGTGGGAGTAATATGGAGAAGATGTACACGATCATCAGCAGCAGAAAGGTTTTTCCAATCAATGCAACCGATCTGCACCCCTTTTAAATGGGTAGAACGAGAAACCAATGGAATCGTATAGCCCTCAAGTCCAAGCTGAACAACTTGAGAGCTTGTGAGAACAAAATATTCGTTTTTTCCGGTTACAACTCCAACATTCACGCTAGCATATTTCGATAAATTTGCGGTTGAAGATGAGTCGCGCAGCTCTCGCATAAATGCGATTTCGGATCCAGAGAGAAAGTATTTCAACCATTTTTCGTTATCGTGACGGATAATCTTCGGCTGTGCATCGGCCAACACTATTTCAGGTATGAAATTTGTAATCTGAGCAACTGTCCCCACTTCTGTCATTGTCACCCTACAGGTATTCGCCTCTGTTGCTTGAGGAAGTGCTCCGTCAGCTAGTAATAGAACCACTTCTTGTTCAGCATTTTTAAAGAATAGTTCATTGCATGCGACGATATCGATTCGCTTAAAGCGGTCAGTCAAGAATGAACGCAGTTGTGCCGCATAGCTAACTTGCAAAAGCTCTGCAGGAAGCACCAGCGCTAGACGGCCCCCGGTTCGCAAACTAGCGACGGCTGCAACCACAAACGGAACCCAAATATTGGTTAGCCGATTGGGGCTAAGGCCCAATTTAACCATGATTTCCATTGCTAGACTACGATGTGGCTCAGGAAAACTCTGGTAACGAATGAATGGTGGATTTCCAATAACGACATCATAAGCTGGTTGTGGATTTTGTATCCACCAGCTAAAAAAATCACTTATCGTCACTACTTCGGAATTATATATCCCAAGTTTCTCGTGCAGTCTTGTGCGGGCACGATCCGCTTCTTCTGCATTGATCTCAATACCTTTTAGGCTGTGTGAGATTGCCTGAAAACTTGACCCAAGGTTAATAAACCTATCCATTGCCGCTTCCAGAAAAACACCATCCCCGCAACTAGGCTCTAAAACTCTATTATCTTGTGACCGGATGGCCCACTGGCAAAGCCAGGATGCAAGATCAATGGGAGTATAGTAACCTCCACGTAGTTTATCTAGGCTACCAGTTGTAAACCGATTATTTTGAAGTTGATTTCCCATTATGTCATAGCTCCTACCGTAAGAATCATAAGCAAATCGTGAAAATGAGCGAGAAAGTACATAAGATTAAGCTCAATGAGCCTAACTAAATCAAAAGCAGAACAACTATTGTCTTTATGCAAGAGCTCATAAATCTGCTGAATAC
>CAIVSG010000026.1 GCA_903908555.1 uncultured Chlorobiaceae bacterium
AGTCCACAGTAAGCAGTAGGCACTCCAAATCCCTCAACCCCCTCTATCTTCACTTGCCAACTGCCCACTGCCCACTTCTTCATCTTCGCAATTTCGCTCAGCGCTCAGCACTCAGCACTCAGCACTCAGGCACCTCAGGCACCTCAGGCACCTCAGGCACCTCAGGCGAGCAGCAAATCAGTTAACCAAAAAGTGCAAGGGCTTGACGATCTGAGGCGGTTTAATAAAATTTACAAAACGAACCCACTCACCAAGTCCAGTTTGCAGTCCACAGTAAGCAGTAGGCACTCCAAATCCCTCAACCCCCTCTATCTTCACTTGCCAACTGCCAACTGCCCACTGCCCACTGCCCACTGCCAACTGCCAACTGCCAACTGCCAACTGCCCACTTCTTCATCTTCGCTCAGCACTGAGCATAGGATTGCAGCTTTTCCGCAAATTCAGCTCCGTCTTTCGGGGCTTTTTTGTTATATAATACCATACAGGTTGTATGTGTAAAAAGCTTATGACGTTAACGGCTGGATTGTAAAAAAACAACATTACGGAAACAGAAGCTGATGGCTGAAGTCATTCTTAAACTTGAGGGTATCCGGAAGGAGCTTGAACTTTCAAAGGATATCCGTCAGACCATCATCCCCAACCTTTCCGTAGAAATTATGGCGGGAGAGTTTGTCGCTATCACCGGGCCTTCCGGTTCCGGTAAATCCACACTGCTCTACATTATGGGCGGGCTCGACAAGCCAACAGCAGGCATGGTATGGCTTGATGGAGAGGCGATTAACGAAAAGAGTGAAACGGAAATGAACAAGATCCGGAATGAAAAGATCGGGTTTATCTATCAGTTTCATTTTTTACTGCCTGAGTTTAATGCTGTTGATAATGTCAGTATGCCGATGATGATCAATGGAAAGCGCACGAAGAAGGAGATCAAGGATAGAGCGAAGATGCTGCTCGATCTGGTTGAAATGCAGAACAAGTATACCAACAAACCAAGCCAGCTCTCGGGGGGGCAGCAGCAGCGCGTGGCTATTGCCCGGGCACTGGCAAACGAGCCTAAAGTGCTTCTTGGCGATGAGCCCACCGGCAACCTCGATTCGCGATCGGCGAATAATGTCTATAATCTTTTTGACCGGCTGAACCGGGAGCTGCGACAGACCGTTATTGTTGTTACTCACGATGAGGAGTTTGCCAACCGTGCAGGGCGAAGGATCAATCTCGTGGATGGAAAGATTGAGAGCGACGTGCGGTTGCGGCCGATGGCAGAAAATAGATCTGAACAGCAGTTGCAGACGCGGAATTAATACCTTTTACTATAGTCTTCTATGTCATTGTTACTCAACCAGATCCGGCAGACTCACCCTCACCTTTACAAAGCCTTTTCATTACTTGCGGATGGAGAGCAGCATCTCGGCCGTATCAAAGAACTTGACCGTTACTGGGAGCTCTTGAAGCATCCTGTTCGGCAGGTGATTATGCCTGGGAGCAACCTGCCAAAAGATGCCGTTATCAGCGGCGAATATGATTTGATCTATGCTGGCGGGACGCTAAGCTTGCTTCATGCCGCAGTGATGGCGGGTCAATATGGCAGGAAGGTTATGATTTTTGATCGACAGACACCGGCGAAATCCACCAGAGACTGGAATATTTCAAGAAAAGAGCTTCTGAATCTCTCGGCTACCGGTCTGTTTACGGAGAGCGAGGTTGATTCGGTTATTGTCCGCCGCTACAAAACCGGCTGGGTTGAATTTTACAAGCCGGATGGCAGCCAGAAGAGGCTCTACATGGAAAATGTACTCGATTGCGCTGTTAATGCAGACAAGCTGCTTGGCATGGCAAAAGAGAAGGTGACGGCGGTTGCAGGGAGCACTATTCTTGCAGAACGCTCTTTTTCCTGCTGTTACCGGTTTGACGACCATATTGTTGTCAAGGTTGATGATAGCAAAGGTAACGCATTCTATTATAAAGCTAAAGTGCTTGTCGATGTCATGGGGATACTCTCTCCGATCGCCATGCAGCTTAATGAAGGAATGCCTCAGACACATGTCTGCCCGACAGTTGGTACAATAGCGAGTGGTTTTGAAAATATTGATTTCGATACGGGTGAAATTCTTGCCAGCATAGGACCTGCCGACATGGTTCCGGGCAAGGGACGGCAGCTTATATGGGAAGGGTTTCCTGCCGAAGCGTCGCAATATATCACCTATCTTTTCTTTTATGACGAAGCGGACTCTCCAAACGACAAGTCGCTGCTCGGTCTTTTTGATGCCTATTTCCGCAAGCTTCCTGAGTATAAAAAGCCTGGTAAGGAGTTTGTCGTCCACCGCCCTGTGTACGGCATTATTCCGGCATATTGTCATAATGGTTTCAACCGTACTCGCGAGATTGCCGACGACCGCATTATTCTTTTCGGGGACGCGGCGTCACTTGGTTCTCCCCTTACTTTTTGCGGGTTCGGTTCCATGGTTCGCAACCTGCCGCATCTGACCGCCGATCTTGACCAGGCGATAGAAGCAGACGATTTTTCCAAAAAGCATCTGGAAAAAATCAGTGCGTATGAACCTAATGTAGCTTCAATGGCTAATTTGATGAAGTACATGTGTTTTAACTCCGCTACTGATGAACCGAACTTTGTCAATGATCTTATGAACGAGGTCATGATTGTTCTTGATGAACTGCCCGAACGCTACCGTCAGGCGATGTTCCGTGATGAAATGAAAATTGAGGACTTGATGCAGGTGATGCTTCGTCTTGCGTTGCGCTATCCAAAAGTGTTAGCGGTGACATGGGAGAAGCTTGGAGTACAAGGCTCTTTAGGATTTTTAAAAAATCTAGCCGGTTGGGCATTTTCACCAGTCAGATAACCTTTGTTTTCATCAATGACCGATATCATAAGCGCGTCGGAGGAGATAGCGCACATACGCAAAGAGATTGAGCGCCATAACCGCTTCTATTACATAGAGGCAAAGCCTGAACTCTCCGATTACGACTTTGACAGACTGCTCGAAAAGCTTATAGCCCTTGAACGGCAGTTCCCCGATCTTGTTACGCCCGACAGTCCATCGCAGAGGGTTGGTGGAACAATTACCCGGGTGTTCCCTACTGTGAAGCATCGTGAACCAATGCTGAGCCTTTCGAATACCTACTCTCTCAGTGATCTAAATGAGTTTTACAATCGAGTCAAAAAGCTTCTTGCTCTAGAAGGTGTCCATGAGCAGGATATGGTTGCAGAGCTTAAGTTTGATGGTGTTGCCATAAGCCTGATGTATCGCAAGGGGGTTCTGGTTCGCGGTGCGACTCGTGGTGATGGCCTTCAGGGTGACGATATCACAGCAAATATTAAAACCATTCCAACAATACCGTTGCGGTTGACTGATTTCGGGAGCCTGTTTGCTCAAGGTGAAGAGAGTGAGGTTGAGGTACGCGGTGAAGTGTTTATGCGCAAGGAGGATTTTGAGCAGCTTAATGACAGCCGTCCTGAGGAAGACCGGTTTGCCAATCCCCGCAATGCAACCGCAGGCTCGCTCAAGCTGCAGGATTCCCGAGAGGTTGCCCGCCGCAAGATGAGCTTTGTCGCCTACTACCTGAAAGGGGATGATGACTATGCGGTATCGCAATTCCTGAGACTCTGTCAGCTCGAAACGCTCGGGTTTCATACCGGCGGGCACTACCGCTTGTGCCGTGAACTGCAGGATATAAGTACCTTTATACAAGCGTGGGATGAAAAGCGCTGGAAGCTGCCTTATGAAACCGATGGCGTGGTATTGAAGCTCAATGATGCCCGACTGTGGGATAAACTTGGTGCCACGGCTAAAAGCCCTCGATGGGCTATTGCATACAAATATCCGGCGCAGCAGGCTAAAACGGTGCTGCATGCTGTTGTGTTTCAGGTTGGCCGGCTTGGTACCATTACTCCTGTGGCGGAACTTGAGCCGGTGCTGCTCGCAGGCTCAACAGTTTCGCGTTCTACTCTCCACAATTTTGATGAGATCGAGCGCCTTGGGATCATGCTGCATGACCGGGTGATTATTGAAAAGTCAGGCGAGGTGATTCCAAAAGTGATCAGCGTCGTACTTGATGAGCGACCGTCAGATGCTGAAGCGGTGAAGGTTCCTTTGGTTTGTCCTGAGTGTGGCTCTTCTCTCGAAAAGCCAGAGGGTGAGGTGAGTTACTACTGTCCCAATGAGGAGGAGTGCCCTGCACAGATCAGGGGAAGGCTGCTGCACTATGCCTCGCGCAATGCTATGGATATCAAGACCCTTGGTAAAGCGCTGGTTGACCAGCTTGTAGAACTGCGGCTGGTGGGTGATGTCGGGGATCTTTATCTGTTGCAGGAACCGCAGCTCGAACGACTTGAACGGATGGGGCAGAAATCGGCACAAAATCTGTTGCGTGCTCTTGATGAGAGTCGTGAAAAAAGTTACGAACGTTTGCTTTACGCGCTTGGTATCCGCCATGTCGGCCGTGCAACGGCCCGGGAACTGGCAAGCGCTTACCCTTCATTCACCACACTCAGGCTGGCAACTGTAGAGGAGCTTGCAACGGTGCCTGATATCGGGCCGGTGGTTGCCAGGAGCATCTGCGATTTCTTTTCAAAACCTTCAGCCTCAGATTTTATTGACAAGTTGGAAAGAGCCGGCTTGCCACTATGTGCTTCGGAGCCTAAAGAGCAGGTTAACCGCAATTTTGAGGGAATCAGTGTTCTTTTTACTGGAGGCCTCGAGCGCTATGATCGTCAGAAAGCCTCCGAACTTGTGCTTGAGCGGGGTGGACGGGTGGTTGGTTCGGTCAGTAAAAAAACCGGTCTGGTTGTTGCTGGCCGTGAGCCGGGCAGCAAGCTTGACAAAGCCTTAAAGCTTGGTGTAATTGTGGTGACAGAGGAAGAGTTTGAAGCTATGCTTTAAGGTTGAAGGAGAGGGTAATCACTATATTATTCAACAGGTTGCACAATGGATCTTCAGTATAGGGTTGCAATATTCGGATCTGCAAGAATTCAGGAAGGAGACAAGGATTACAAGGATGTTTTTGATATAGCAAAAGGCCTTGCTGAGTCAGGGTTTGATATTGTGACAGGCGGTGGTCCCGGACTGATGCAGGCAGCTAATGCCGGAACCAAAAGTGCACACTCCCTAAGCCGCTCCATAGGCCTGAATATAAGACTTCCCAGAGAGCAGAATCCAAACGACTTTCTTGATATCAAAGAGGAGTTCAGCATGTTTAGTAACCGCCTTGATGCCTTTATGGCATTATCTGACGCAGTGGTTGTGGCTCCTGGAGGAATCGGAACCCTGCTTGAACTCTTTTACGCATGGCAACTTGTACAGGTGGAGCGAATATGTGAAACGCCTATTATTCTCTATGGTGAAATATGGACCAATCTGCTGGTATGGCTGGAACACGAGGTGATGGAGCGCAAGCTGTTCAACAAAAGCGATATGCACATGATTTTTCATGTGACGGAGGCGTTGAATGTTGTGGCGCTTATCAAGCAAATTCATGCAGACCGGCTGACCGAGGAGCATGCATGTCGTAATTTTACAAAATATCGCGCTGAGCTTGCATCAAACAATCGGATCACTAACCATCAGCCCCCCCATCAAACCTGTGAACGTTAACAGACACCGTATGACAATTCTCTTCCGTCTTTTATTGGCGGGTACCCTGATCTTTATAAGCAGCCAGGCTATTATCCGCAATGGGATAGCGGTTCCTATTGTGAACAGCGACAAGTCGCTTCATTTTCTTGCTTTTTGTACCCTTGCGGTTCTGTTGGATTTTGCCTTTCCAAGGAGTCGTTTCGGGACGATCAAGATTCTCTCGCTGATTGGTTACGGGATTTTGATAGAATTTGTCCAATCATTTCTCCCCTACCGCTCAGCTGAACTGGCGGACGTATTTGCTGATATGGTTGGCATCTGTGCTTATGCAGGGACAATACCACTCCTTCGACGGTTCACTTTTTATCAGGAGTACCGTCAGTTGTAATCTCCTGACGGTATGGCCATGCGTGAAAAAGAACTCTGATTATTTGGAGGCGATATAGAGAATTGATGTTTCAAAGGTCATCGGGAAAAACTCAGCCGTTTTGAAACCGTTTTTTTTCAGAATTGCTGTAAATGCAGTTGTCTGAGGAAACTTTTCAACCGAGTGCGGGAGGTAGTCATAGGCAAAACTTGATTTGCTGAACAATCCTGCAATTTTAGGCAGTACCTTTTTAAAATAGATCAGGTATAGTTTTTTCATCACCTCGTTGCGCGGAATCATCGGTTCAATGATGAATGCATAACCGCCAGGCTTGAGTACACGGTGGAACTCCCGCATTCCCTTTCCAAGGTCTTCAAAATTTCTTACGCCAAACCCGGCACTGACGACATCGAAACTGGCATCCTGAAAGGGCAGTTTTTCAGCATATCCTTCAAAAAAAGTGATCTGCGGGTACTTTTTTCGTGCGATGGCAAGCATTTCGGGCGAAAGGTCCAGTGCCGTAACCTTTGCGCCTGATATTTTTGCCATAGAGTCCGCCAAGTCACCGGTGCCGGTAGCGACATCAAGAATCCGAGGCGCGGGATTTTTCTCAAGAAGTTTTTTTGCCTTGCTTGTGGCCTTGGCCCGCCAGTAATTATCTATTCCAAGGCTCAACAGATGATTTAAAAAATCATACGTTGGCGCAACCTCGTCAAACATTCGCTGAATCGAAGCTCTGGATTTGGTTTGGTTAAGGGATTTGGCGCTCTCTTTTGATTGACTTACCGCCATGTTAACTTTTTTTACCATAAACATCTTCCGGGTTAAACATCAAGGTATCACAGATTTCCATGGTTGTATCATCTTTTACTCTGCGATAAAAGCAGGAGTGATATCCCGCGTGGCATGCTCCGCCGATCTGGGAGACTTTTAAGAGCAGTGTATCGCCGTCGCAGTCAATCAGAATCTCGTGAACCGACTGCATATTGCCGGAGGATTCACCTTTCAGCCAGAGCTCTTTACGGCTGCGGCTCCAGTAACAGGCTTTCTTTTTGTCCAGTGTCATTTTGATACTTTCACGGTTCATCCATGCCATCATCAGGACTTTTCCTGTTTCATGGTCCTGGACTATTGCCGGCACAAGTCCTTTTTCGTCAAACTTCACCGTTTCAAGAAAGCTTTTCTGTAAATCTTGATTATCGACCATTGAAGGTGTAGATTAAGTGTTTTTTATGCAAAACTCTTCATATTGTATTATGAGGGAAAGAAAAATGTGTTTAAAGATTGATAAAATTATGGAAAAAGCAAGGTGCGAATGGATAAAAAGTTCAAAACATGTAACTTCCTTAAGCCGAATTTATAATATCAGTACCAATGAAGTCTCTACAAAAATTTCTTCCAAAATATTCCATAGCTCTTGCAGTCGTTTTTGTTGCAACTGTTGGTTTTCTGATCACCAAAGGTAACAGTGTTGATATCGAGGCAGGAGAGGTCACCTACGCAGAACTTGTTCAGGCCATATACGGCACAGGGTTTGTTGAGGCGGATGCGGTTGCCAACCTCAGTGCAGAATATTCAGGCACTGTCAGTTATGTCGGTGCCCTTGAAGGTCAGAAAGTGAGTGCCGGCCAGAAAATCCTTGAAATTAAAAGTCCCAATCCTCAGCTTGCCGTTCGACAGGCAAAGGCTGCCTACGCTGAACAGCAGGCACTGATGAAGGACAACTCTCTGCAAAGTACAAGAAAGAAAAATCTTTTTAGGGAAGGAGCGATATCCCGCCAGGAGGTTGATGACGCTGAAAAAAACCGCATTCAGTCTGAAGAGTTGCTTCAGCAGAAAGAGTTCATGGTAAAGATGCGTGAGGATGATCTTAAAAAACTCACTGTCAGGGCTCCTTTTTCCGGTATGTTAACGTTACAGAACGTTAAGGAGGGTGATTATGTCACCATCAATACTCTTGTGGCAAGAGTTGTCGATACATCGAGTTATCTTGTCAGTGTAGAGGTTGATGAGCTTGATGTTCCAAAGATCCGTAACGGTCAGGCGGCAACGGTTGCTTTTGATGCCTATCCTGATAAACGCCTCTCTGCAGTTGTTTCCCGCATAGTGCCCCAGACGGACAAGATAACCAAGACGTCAAAGATTTATTTGACCTTTGAAAAACCGGTGAGCAATATTCAGGCAGGAATGACCGCTACTGCAAACATTGTATACAATACAAAGCAGCACGCTCTTCTTGTCAGAAAAAGTTCTGTGTTTGAGGAAAACCATCAGAGCTATGTCTGGAAAATTGACAATGGTCAATTGAAAAAACAGCTTATTCGGCAAGGTGCCAGCGATATGACGTTTATTGAAGTTCTGCAGGGGCTTAAAAAAGGGGATAAAATTGCACTGGTTCCTGATAAGAGTTTACATGAAGGTCTGGATGTAAAGATTATCACGGCTCGAAAGTCCTGAGATTACCACTGTCGGTTCATGCAACCAAAAAAGAAAATAGCTGTTATTCTGGCGGCTCATGGAGAGGCTGAGACCACCCGTTTCATGGAAAACTACCGGGTGACCCGTCAGACGCTGGCCCATGCCTCCCGGGTGATGCCGATTCCCGGCTCTTTGCAAATGACAATTGCAGTTACATCCTCCCTCAAAAAGCTCATCCGTTCCCGCACTAATGCAGCGTGTTCACCGCATAACAGTATAACGCGTGAACAGGTTGGAGCTTTGCAGCAGCTACTGGATGATGTGCGCCGTAGTTATGCAGTGCAAAAGATGAGGGTCGGCCCCTCGCACTCGGCTTGCAGGAGCAGGGTGCAAACCACCGTAAGCGGCGTTTGTCAAAAGCTCTCGTCGTGAGCATTACGGAAAAGGCATCGTGAAG
>CAIVSG010000027.1 GCA_903908555.1 uncultured Chlorobiaceae bacterium
AATGAGCTGCGCATCCAGCATGCCCATGAGCCTGACAGTATAGAAAAGGCAGCAAGGGAGAAATATAATTATCGAAAACCGGGAGAAACCCTGTTTATCATCCGTTCACATTAGTTTTTTATTCAAAAGTAATACCATCCAATGTATCAGTACCGCCGTCGTTTAACCCGTGAAGTTTCTTTTGGATCCATTCTGTTGGGAGGGTATCAGCCGATAAGTGTAGAGTCCATGACTAATACGCCTACCATGGATACTGCAGCCACCGTTGAGCAGTGCAGGAGGCTGTATGAAGCCGGGTGTGAAATTATCCGTCTCACTGTTCCAACAGAGAAGGATGCTGAAAATCTCAGGAACATACGCGACCAGCTCCGTCGTGATGGTATTGATACGCCGCTCGTTGCTGATATTCATTTTTCTGCCCGGGCCGCACTAAAGGCTGTTGAATTTGTTGAAAATATTCGCATCAACCCGGGCAACTATGCTGCCCGCCAGAAGTTTTCAACCAGTGAATATACCGAAGATGAATATCAAGAGGAGCTTGAGCATGTTCGTCTTGAATTTTTGCCCCTTGTTGAAAAAGCTCGCAACAATGGAGTGTCGATGAGAATAGGCACCAATCATGGATCTTTGTCGGACAGGACGGTCAGCCGATATGGCAATTCGCCTGAAGGTATGGTTGAAGCTGCTCTTGAGTTTGCCCGAATCTGTGAAGGGGTTGGATACCACGATATTCTGTTTTCAATGAAATCGTCTAATGTCAGGGTGATGATTCAGGCGTACAGACTTCTTGTCGAGAAGGCAGACGCCGAGCTTCTTCATGCCTATCCTCTTCATCTGGGAGTAACAGAAGCTGGAGATGGTGACGAGGGTAGAGTTAAATCAGCAATGGGTATTGGAGCTCTTCTTGAAGACGGTCTTGGCGATACGATCAGAGTATCCCTGACTGAGGATCCTGTTCATGAAGTACCTGTGGGTTTTGCTATCGTAAAAAAATATAATGACTTCCATCTTGTCAAGGGAGATAAAGGGCATCTGCCTCTGAAGCATATTATTGATAGCCGTAATCGTCAAAAGGGTCGCAATCATACGCCACATGAGTCTTTGCCCTTCAATCCTTTCAGCTATCAGCGCAGGGGATCTTCTCAGTTTTCAATTGCTGGTCTTGTGATTGGGGGAGACAATATACCTAAAGTGGAAACTGAAGTGCATACTCCACTTTCAGACGTTGATTCGGCCTTAAAAGAGGTAGTGCAGAGGCTTGCACCGGAAAAGTCCCATGATGCCATTCGCTCCGAGTTTGCTTCTCTTCGGGTTAACAGTTCAGCAGAGCTTGATGGGCTTGACAATCTTCTACAGCAACTTGGCGAGGCGGCTCATTTTATTGTTGCGTCAACAAGTGACGTTTTACTTGCAATCAAACTGCTTGATAAAGTATCAAAAGTAAGGCTAGATATTGTTGAGGGAGAGCAGCTTGGAAAGGATTTTTTGAAGCATCTTGGCAATGATTGTTCAGGGATATTGGAACTCTGTTTTTTGCATGAACATGCGGGGCAATCAGTTCCCGCTGAAGTTCTTGCCCATCTTGGCGAAAAACTCCGGAAGCAGGGTGTTAAGCGACTATTGTTTTCAATAATTACAGAGAATACTGTTTTTGCATATCGCAGGCTTGTTCAGGCATTCAACAGTCGATCCCTCGACTATCCCCTTGTTGTTCGATTCAAGGGAGATACTTCAGATCGGCTTGAGAGTATAATAAGCAGTTCGGTTCAGGCAGGTACACTTTTTTGTGACGGTATAGGTGACATTCTTGCGCTTACTACTAGACTTTCAGTTGATGATGAGGTTAATCTGGCATTCAATATTCTTCAGGGAGCAAGAATCAGAATGTCCAAAACTGAATTTATTTCCTGTCCCGGCTGCGGCAGAACCTATTTTGAGCTGGAAAAGGCAACGGCAGCAATAAAAGAGCGGACAGGTCACCTTAAAGGTTTGAAGATTGGAATCATGGGGTGTATTGTTAATGGGCCCGGTGAGATGGCTGATGCAGATTTCGGCTATGTTGGCGCAGGAAAAAACAGAATCAGCCTCTATGTCGGCAGGGAGTGTGTGGAAGAAAATATTTCGGAAAAGGATGCCGTAGAACGCCTCATAGGACTTATAAAAGATCGTGGAAGATGGATTGATCAGGTATAAAGAATCGATACGGTTTCATGATAGCCTTATAATCGTTTTTCTTTCACATTGCTATGTTTTGTTCCTTGATAACCGGGGCTTCCATGGGGATTGGCGAGGCTTTTGCCAGAGAATTTGCCAGAAGAGGTCACAATCTTGTACTCGTTGCCCGCTCTCGTGACAGATTGCAGGCTCTCGGTGAGGAGCTTCGGCAAAAGAGAGGAGTAGAGGTTGAAGTTTGTGTTGAAGATCTTAGCGACCCTGAAAGTCCGGGACGAATTTATGAGTTTTGCAGGGTAAAGAACGCAGATGTTGATGTTCTGGTGAATTGTGCGGGAATATCATGTGCTGTTGATTTTGCTGAAATACCACAAGAAAAGCTCGAAGAGATAGTCATGGTCAATGTGATGGCAACTGCAAGGCTTACGCGCATGTTTCTTTCAGATATGGTCACACGGAAACAGGGAAGCATAATTAATGTTGCATCTTTAGGGGGGCTCCAGGGTGTTCCTGGTCTTGGACTCTATTCAGCGACAAAGTCATTTGTGATAACGTTGAGTGAAGCGCTTCATGAAGAACTTAAGGGAACAGGGGTAAAAGTTATCGCAGTTTGTCCGGGTTTTATCAATACCGGGTTTTTTAAACATTCCGGTCATAATGCCGCCAATCTCAGGTTACCGATTTCCGGAACTGATGTTGTTGTCAAAGCGGCAATACGCGGATTGGAGCATAATCGTATACGTATATTCCCTACATTGATAGATAATATATTGGCTTTTTCGCAAAGGCTAGTGACGAGAAGTGTAGTAATAAGGCTTGCAGGGTATTTTGCGGCTGTAAAGGATTAATTAATATAATAATCCTTTTTTCTTTGTATTTTTAAAACCTGTCATTATATTACCAGCCCTGTTTTTTGAGTTTTGAGTCGCTGGTGTAGCTCAATTGGTAGAGCAGCTGATTTGTAATCAGCAGGTTGCGGGTTCGAGTCCCATCACCAGCTCTTGAGTGTCAGGGGTAGGTAGCGAAGTGGTTAAACGC
>CAIVSG010000028.1 GCA_903908555.1 uncultured Chlorobiaceae bacterium
CCGTGGAAAGAAGCCATTGAGCACTATTTCCCGGAGTTTATGACCTTTTATTTCCCTGATGCAAATGCTGAGATAGATTGGACAAAGGAACATGTATTTCTCGATCAGGAGCTACGGGCTTTGGTGCAGGATGCCGAGTTAGGCACGCGTTTTGTTGACAAGTTGGTCCGCGTCACAGAACTCAGTGGAGAGCAAAGCTGGATATACATCCATGTGGAAGTGCAAGGCACCAGGCAGGCTGAATTTGCCAAAAGAATGTTTGTTTATAACTATCGGATTTTCGACCGATACGAAAAACCTGTTGCAAGTCTAGCCGTGCTGGCCGATGAACACAAACAGTGGAAACCGACATCTTATGGCTACAACGTTCTGGGCTGCAGGCATACCTTGGAGTTCCCAGTAGCCAAACTGACCGATTACGACGAAAAACTCGATGAACTCCTTGCTTCGGATAACGCATTTGGTTTAATTACAGCAGCACATATCCTGACCAGGCAAACCCGAAAGGAGAATCAGGAACGCTATGAAGCCAAACTCAGTTTGGTAAGAATGCTCTATAAGCGACACTGGGATAAGCAACGAGTCATCGACTTGCTTACCGTAGTGGATTGGTTAATGACACTTCCAGCTTGGCTGGACACAAAAGTCTGGAAAGAAATCGAAACAATTGAGGAGCATAAAAGCATGAAATACATCACCAGCATAGAAAGAATCGGTATAGCCAAAGGCCGCGTTGAAGGCCAAGTAGAAGGCATCGCCAAAGGTCGCCTAGAAGGTGAATCAAAGCTTTTGAAAAGACAACTTGAGCGCCGCTTTGGCGCATTACCTGCATGGGCAACGGAGAAGTTAAGCAATGCCTCCGAACCGGCATTAGAAGCCTGGGGCGAAGCCGTTCTTACCGCACCAACACTGGACGCAGTTTTCCATGCCGAAGCGACTTCTAGGAAAAGTTAAGAGTAGGCAGGAAAGAAAGTGCGGAGTACTCAGTGCCGAGTGCTGATAATGGAGAGAGTTGGCAGTCAGCAGTTGGCGGTGGAGAAGAAAGAAAGGACTTGGCTGTATATATTGAAAACCTCATGGGTGTGCCTGAAAAGGATAGTGCTCATGGGGCTTTTTTATTATCAGGCGAGAGTAGCCAATAAGTTAACCAGGCAGTGCAAGGGCTTGACGATTTGAGGCGTTATTATAAAATTTACAAAACGAACCCATTCAGTTATTTGCAAAAGTGGGTACCTTTGCACAGCACTCGGCCCTGGCGGATGAAGGCCTTATTTTAGTATATATTGTTGAGTAAGCTGGCACAGGCAATAATTCTTATCAGGAATACAGATGGACAAAGACATTCTAAAAAATGTGAAAAACGACAGGTTCGCCCAGTTGTTAGGTATTGAAATAGTTGACGCATCTCCGGGATATGCGTTGGTTGAAATGAAAATTGAGGACAAGCATAAAAACGGCATCAATATTGTCCAGGGTGGCGCAATATTTACGCTGGCCGATTATGCGTTTGC
>CAIVSG010000029.1 GCA_903908555.1 uncultured Chlorobiaceae bacterium
CTTATCGACCCATATATTCGCAATTTTGATATTGCTTATAGGGTTAGTCTGCTGAAGAAGCTTCATCATCTTGAACTGGGTGTTGAACCGCTGATAGACACCGTCCGTAATGAACCTGCGCATGCGATTCGTATTTTGTTCCGACCAGGATGTTTGAACTTCGATGAAGGCTTTGCGGACTTTCAGCAGGAATTCGGGTAAATCAATGTTCGGATTCGTTGCCAGACATTCTTTCCATCCATCGACTTTTTCAAAGGACTTTTTTTCATCGCCGACTATCGTGGCGTTCTTTGTAATCGAAGCTTTCTTTAAAAATAAAACAAGTCTGAATGCCAGGAAAAGGAGCACAATGAGAATAATAGCTGTCAACCATGGAGAGAAATTGGAATGACAGGATCCACTATAGGAGCTGGAGGAATGTCCCCAGCCAGAGGATCCACCACTACTGTGCCCGCTTCCTCCCCCATGGCTTCCTCCGCCATGGTGTCCTCCGCCGCCACCCCCGGCCCGTGCAATAAGCTCCTCACTGATGAAAGGGATACCAAGAAAGGTAAGGGTGATAATAAACAGGAACTTTAAAAAGTGCTTGGATCGCATAGGTGACACCTGAAGGTTGCATTGTTGAAATTTCAATTGCATAACAATCGATTACAGTTGTGCAAGAATCTGCTGCTTTTTCGTATCGTATTCTTGCTGGCTGATAAGGTCGCCCTCAAGCATCTGTTTCAATTTGGCAAGCTTGGCCACAGGATCTTCCGCTGCTGTTTGCGGTGCATTTATGTTGGTCATCATGCCGGCCATTGCCTGGCCCATTCCAACGCCTGCACCAAGACCAACTCCCATGCCAGCCACTCCGCCCTGGTTCTGGGCCGCATCTCGAAGAGCTGCTAACTGCTGAACTTGAGTAAAATTCAAACCTACAGCTTGGGCCGCCTGTGCCTCAGCCTGCATATCTGCTATACGTTGCACTCGATGCCTTGTGTCTTCATCAAAATCAGTATTCTCGACACGAAGATCCTTAAGCTCAAAACCAAGGGTCAGGAAAATCGGGGCTACCTTTTCCTTGATTCCATCAGCAATTTCATTCCTGTTGGCATCAATTTCATTGTATCCGAACTTCGCTTCAGCAAGAAAATCTGTAAGTGGCTGGACAAGCCTTGCTACTATGACAAGACGGAGTTCATCAACGGAGTACACATCCTTCTGACCCATAATATTGATGAAGAAACTTCCCGCATCTGAAATACGGAAAGAGAAATTTCCAAAACCTCTCATCCCTACCGGAAACTTGTACTGCGGATCGATATATTTCACCGGCCCGGGAGTACCCCAACCCTGATTCAAAATTTCAGCTGTCCGAAAAAAATAGATCCCGACCTTGTGCTCACTCTTGAACGCCTGCATGAATTTTGTGACAGTAGTCCAGAACGGGATATTTTGTGTTTTCAAGTCGATCAAGCCAGGTTCAGTAATAACAGCTTGCGGACGACCCTCATAAACAAATATTGCGCCTTGCCCGGGCCCGACAATAAGTTTCGACGCATTTTTGATCTCATCTCCATTATCCGTCCATCGTTGGAAAAGAACATCCGCAGCAGGATTTTTCCA
>CAIVSG010000030.1 GCA_903908555.1 uncultured Chlorobiaceae bacterium
ATTGTCAAAGTGCAATATTCTGGAAGGTACGGACACATCCTCACCGAGGTTACCAAGGTCCAGCGGGAGATTCTTAAAGAGCTGGATATTCAGCTGACCGGTAGCTCATAGTTATAAATTGCACGGGAATTTAGGATACATATTCGTTAAAAGATCCAACGAAGATATATCCGCTATCACAACGACGCGGTTACGCCGGGCAAGTACTTTTCCGATATCCTGATTAAACCATTTATCGAACATCGTCTGTGCCTCCCTGATGGCAATTATCATGATGCTCAATACCTGCAGCCTCTTCCAGCTGCTTTTTCAGCTCCTCTTTCGACGGAAGATAGAGCTGATACTTCGATGCAAAGATATTCGAGTCTTTTGGGAGAGTCAGCTCAACAAGCGCATCATTCTTGCGATGACACAACAGAATGCCGACTGTCGGCAGCTCCTCTTCTGTCTTGACATAGCGGTCAAAATAGTTGACATACATCTGCATCTGTCCCAAATCCTGATGCGTCAGCTCGTCGCGCTTGAGATCAATGATCACATAGCAGCGTAACAGACGATTGTAGAAGACCAGATCCACATAAAAGTGGTTGTTGTCGAAGGTGAACCTTTTCTGACGGGCCTCAAAGAGAAACCCTTTGCCCAGTTCAAGCAGAAAGTGTTCGAGATGGTCGATAATGGCCGTTTCAAGTGCATGTTCCGAATAGGCGCTTTTCTCTTCCAGATCAAGAAACTCAAGCACAAAAGGGTTTTTGATCACATCCGCCGGTTTTTCAATAATCAGCCCCTTCTCTGAAAGCTGCCTGACTCCCTTTTTGTCCCTGCTGAGCGCCAGTCGTTCATAAAGCGAGGCCGATATCTGCCTGTCCAACTCTCTGGTACCCCAACTGTTTTCGCTGGCTTCAATTTCATAGAAGCGGCGTTCATCAACATTTGAAATGGTCAGCAAAGTGACATAATGCGTCCATCCGAGAGAAAAGTTGCTGGCCAGTGTTGCTGAGAGGAGATGCAGTGTCTGTGGATCATTGGCAATCACTTCACAAGATGTAACAGAGAGAGTCTGTTGAATCTCCTGTAGTCCAATACTGTTATCAAAAGATTTTGCAGGCAGTGCCTGCAAAATTCCAGAATAGGTGAGATAGAATTTACAGCAGAGCGCAAGGCTTCGTTCTGAACAACCCTTGAGCTTCAACTGAGCTGCGATTTTTTTTAACAAATTGGTTCCATACTCAGCTCTGTCTGATCCGCCCTGCTCAAACTCCACAATGTACCACCCGAACAACCAGTTACGGATCACAAGGGAGGTATCGACCGATCTGGCGGCTCTCTGCTGCAACTCACGGTGAGTTTCGTTAAAGAGGGCAAGTAACTGTTGATAGTTCATAGTGTTCGCGATTTACCAATCTGCGTTCAGGTACTTTTTGAGACAACTGATTAGAGAAGAAAAAGATATTACAATCATAAACCGAGCAAACTTAACCGAGACAGTAATGGTTTTGTCTCCAGAGAAACTCATTGATTTGATGGATAATAATCATCCTGCTGCAAGCGCTTAAGCGTAGGGTAGCAGCTCAAAATATACGATACCATGATAAAAGTATGGCAGGTAAATAGCTGCGATTTATTTTATCTGGCTGATACTCGTGGGTTCATTTCTCACCTCAATGATTATCTTGTGTGAATCTTCGCAGACACAAAACCGGACGACCATTTACAAAAAGATGAGAGCAAACCTGTGAGCAAATCAAAGAAATCTA
>CAIVSG010000031.1 GCA_903908555.1 uncultured Chlorobiaceae bacterium
ATACGGTCTACCAAAAGGGCATAAAGCTTTGCAATAAAGATAAAAAGAATCTTGAAAAAAGACTGATACGTTCAAACGACCTAAGGTGGTGGGATATAAGCATCAAGCCTAAAACGGTATTTTTATAATGACTGCGTCCCTAAACGATGTCAGTACTTGGCAAAAACGCAAAACTCGGCATTGGGGCAACCCCGAGTTACATACAGTCTGTAAGATCAATAGACTGGGATGAGGGTGATGTTGGAATGGTGGAGAGTGATCTGATTGATGAAGATGCTCCAACGCAATACCCCACGTCGAAAAGTGGGGCAACGATAACCCTCACAGTGGAGAAGAAGAGCGGAGATACGAACGGTCAGCTTGTTCTTGTAACGGCTCATGCAGCAAAAACAAGCGTGGCGTTTACTCTTGCGCCGGAAGGCTCAACGGCTGGATCCCCGAAAATTACCGGGTCAGCATTCGTTCAGAGTATAGGTAAAGAGACCTATGACAAGAAAACCCTGGTCAGTAAAAACATTGTGCTGAAAGTATCGGGCGCGTTCACTCCGGGCGTATTCCCTTAAGAGGGATTTGGTGAAGAGTCATTACATCAACGTTTAACAATAATTTAATAGGACTGTTATGGGACTGAGACTGATTGATAAAATTGCCGGTATTTATGATGCAATGCCACTTAAATCCCTCATGGTGGAAGAGTGGGGAAATGAAGTGCTGTATTTCAAGCAGGTGACTGGTGAGGAGTATGATGCGGTGCAGAACCTGCTGAAGGAAAAAGCAACCGGACCTGATAACAACGCTCAGGTTGTGATCAGCAAGGCTCTTGATGCGCAAGGTGTCCGGCTGTTCAAGGATGATGATATCGATACGCTCTTGCAGAAAGGGTTTATTGAGACGACCGGCCGCATTTCCAAGGCTATGATGGAGGTTATTAAACCGGCGGTAGCTGAGGGAAACTAAGAGACCAGCCAGACCTCTTTTTCTGGTTCTGGCTGGCTCTAGAGTTGAAGCGGGGGACGGTCGAGGAATTGAAGGCGGTGATGAGTATGGATGAATTCGTCCACTGGAAAGAGTTTTACCCTATCAAGCAGGAATTTGAAAAGGCAGCAGAGTGATTATGGCCGTATCGTCTGAAGACATCAAACTAAAAGTAGTCATCGACTCGGGAAATGCCGATTTATCGGGCATCACTCGGGCCGGTGAAGAGCTATCTTCTGTCGGTAAGTCGGGCGAGGCGGCTATTGACCGTATCTCTGCTGCTGTAAACAACCTGAACAGTAAGGGAGCCTCCATTGCTTCTGCTGGTGATGGGTTAAAAAATATTACTTCAAATGCGAGCGCCACGGAAAGTTCATTGAACTCTCTTGGCAAAGAACTTGCTCAAGTCCATTCGCAGTTTGCAAGCTTACGGTCAGGCTCGGAAGCATTCGATGCTCTTAAAGCGAAATCTGCAGATCTACAAGCGCAGATTCAGCAGCTTAAAGGGACGACAAACCAAATCGTTTCCCCTTCGACAATCACCAATACCAAAGCCCTTAACAGCTCACTTGTTGATATCAGCCGCGTTATTTCCGATATGCCCTATGGTATGCAGGGTATCGCCAATAACCTGCAGCAGCTACCAGGATCTTTTGGGCGACTAAGAGCTGAAGCAGATGCTACGGGTCAATCAATGACATCCATGCTTGTCCAGGGGGTTATGAGCCCTATGGGTGCCGGTATCGCGGTTGCAGCTATTACTGCGATGTGGGTTGCGTGGGATATGTATGGGGCAAAGGCGATATCTGCCATGGATGGTGCAGGGAAATCGGCAAAAGAGTTGGAGCAAAGGCTTGATGGTGTCTCGAAATATGAGAATATCGGGATAACTGTCGCAATGCACGGTGCGGAGGGGGCTAAACGAGATTTATTGAACCTCATAAACTTACAAGAGCGCTTAGGTATGCTCACGCTTGAAAATAAGTTAGAGTCTAACTTAACGAAGGCGAAAAACATGCCCAACTTATCACACCAATACGGGACTACTGGTCAGTATTTTGGCGGTGGTATTGGTGGTGACGCAAACATGCAAGGAGCGCAAGCTAATGTTAAAGATTTAGCGATAGCAAAAGCGGAATTAGACATAAGAAATCATACTCTTGAAGTCAACCAATCGATATGGAAAGGTGAGATGACCTTCGGATATGAAGAGAATAAACGGAGGTTGACAACTGCGAATGTTGATGAAAAAGCTGTAGTAAACCGGTTGAAGTTGCTAGCAGTACAAGGGCAGGTTAATGATGCCGCTGCAAAATCAGCTGCATCTGCAGATAAAGAAGCTGAAAAACTTGCAAATAAATTAGATAAAGCTAAAGCGGCGTCAAAAACGGTAACTGGCAGTAACTCCGAACTAAACGCACTCATCACGTCCTGGAACTCAGCGTTTAAAGCGGCTGATACTGCATTAGGTCGCATGGATATGAAAGATACGATAACATCCATTGCTGAAGCGAAATCAGCAACAGAGGGATATCGTGCTGAGATGGAGCGGTTACAGAAGACGGGAGATCCAAAGAATATAGAAGCACTGACAAAAGCTACACAAGGCTATACAACATCCTTAGGCATAACAACACATCTGCAGGGTGAGTATAATGCTGCAACAAAAGAAGGATATCAATTAAGTATCCAAGCGAGCAAATTGCTCGGAACCTATACAGAGAGCGCTTTATCCCTTGAGGACGCCATCCTGGGCGTTAATGTCGCTCAGATGGAGTACAATCACTGGTTGACGCTTAATAATGCTCCGGGAAGTAAAGACCAATTTTCTCAAGAGGTTATTGATTCTGAAAAGAGGTTGAAGGACGAGATAGCGCGCGGGAATCAAGCTAAAGCGGCACAGAAAGAATTAGGCCAACAATGGTCGGAGACTGCAAGCCTTGTTAATGATGCCTGGCAATCAATAACTGGAAGCTCTTTTGCTGGTATATCGAGCATCGAGACTGGCCTTAAGACGATGGCTGATAGTTCCCGTGAAGTTATTAAGGGTGTTAGCAATGAATTGATAGGCGCGTTACAGTTGGCGAAAGGACTCGGAAAGTCAATCGGCGGAGGATTTGGTAATGCGGTTTCGTCAGGAGCCTCCGGAGCGATTGGAGGGGCTTCGCTTTTCTCCGCACTCGGTATAGGTGGGCCTTGGGGTATGGTAGCAGGCGGTGTTCTTGGGCTGGCCAGCTCGCTCTTCGATGGTGGTGCGTCTGCTCAAGCAGTGCAGACTGCTCAGCAAACAGCCTCTTCTCAGGCATCTATGATTGCTTCTTTGGCAGCATCAGGCTTGATGATCGCTCAGCAGATTATGGCTAAAGAAGGGTACTCGACGACGACCTTATCGACATCTGCGAAAATGTCGGACTTGTCCGGGATGGGCCTTGATAAGTATATGGGCACGAACACCCGTGATTTTGGACTGCTCTACACTGCCGAAAACAGGTATAACGCCTCCCTGGTCACCTATCTCCAAAATCTTGCGCAGGTTGACAAGTCCCTGAAATCAATGACTGATCCAGCCATTGTTGAGACAATAAACCAGATCAATTATAAGTGGGACGCCTTGATTGCCACAATGGGAGCCAGTACCGATATCGAGCAGGCAAGAATGAATGACTTGATTGTTTCGATTACCGGCATATCTGCCAATACGGTAGGAGCTGACATCGTTGCATCCTTCAACTCTTACACGGGTTTTGCTGATGCTGGAACAGCTGCAGCGACAAAAATCAAGGATGAAACCGTTTCAGCTATTCAACAGATGACAATCAGCAATTTGCTGATCCAGCCTGTGATGGATATGATCCAGCCGATGCTGGAAACTGTAGTGACAAAAATGAAGTCCGGTATTGCGCTTACTGCTGATGATTTGACAGGGTTGAGGTCTGTTTACGATTCAGCGCTGAGCTCGGTTACTCCGCTCGTAAACTCAACATTTGACCTGTTCAAAGCGACGGGAGTTTTAACGAGCGCACAACAGGAGGCGACAAAAACAACCACAACGCTGTCAGGCTCAACCACAACGCTGTCAGGTGCAACCACAACGCTGGCGGGCGCAACCACAACGCTGGCGGACTCTATAACGTCTATCAGCTACGCGACAACTGCTGCAGAAGCATCAGTCGGAAGATTCTCTCTCCAGATGTCGCTGATGCATGGTACGCTAAAAACAGCTGAACAGACAGCTCAAGAGGCGTATAGTATTGAAAGTGAGTTGATGACAGCTTTGGGTGATACGGCTGGGTTGCGGCAGAGAGAGCTTGCAACACTCTCCCCTCTAAATCAGAGCCTGAAGCAGATGGTGTACAATTTGGCTGATGCACAAGCCGCCGCGGCCCAGACAGCATCGGCAGTTACAACTGCACAATCTGAGTTTGACCAAGCATCCGCCCAACTTGAACAGGCTCGAGCTGCGTTGAATTCTGGCGCGGTAAGTTCACCGGTGGTATCGACAAGCTCTTCAGCCCCAACATCAACGGAATTCGCTCAGACAGCACTGAGTAACGCCCAGACAGCATTATCGGATGCAAAGACAGCCGTTGCAGATGCCCTCAGCGCCTTTAAGACTCAGATAGATAGCCAGAAACAGGTTGTAACGGACTCTTTAACGGCTTTAAAAACAACTATTGATTATCAAAAGACTGCAGTTACAGGTGTTTATAACGCTCAACTCAAAGCGGCAAACGCACAGCTTACTGCTGCACAGGCAAATGTCAGTACTGTACAAGGTATAAACGACCAGCTACATTCTGCGTTAAGCGGATTCGCCACATCAACAGACTCCGCATACTCCCGCACCGGTGCTCAAAGCACACTTGCGTCTATGCTAATTGCTGCGCAAAGTGGCGGTATGCCTGATAGCTCAAAACTTTCGACCGTTCTTTCGATTTTAAGCAAATCATCGACAAGTCAGTTCAGATCAGCTATTGATTACCAGAGAGACTATTACAAGACAGTCAGCCAGATAACAGCCCTTAGTGCATTAAGTGACCATCAACTTACTGACGCACAACAACAGATAGTAAGGCTTGATACGCAGATCGAAGTCCTGAAGAGAATCTATGATATTCAGACAAGAAGTCTTGATGCTATTTTCGGTGTAAACGACAGCGTCACAGCAGCAAAAACAGCTCAGTTCCAGACAGCTACAGATGCGTATACTTTGCAAAGGGATGCTCGCGATACGAGTTACAAATCAGCAGTTGCACAGATGTCGACGACTACGGGTGTATCTCTAAATCAAATAGCCGCGATCAAAGGTGTTTCGATTGATCAGGTAGCTGTGATGTTAGGATTGGCTGATGTTCAAAAAGGATTATCTCTAAATCAAATAGCTGCGGTAAAGGGGTCTTCTGTCGATACGATTACATCGTCGTTAAAGCTATCAGATGCTCAGACGATTTTACTGCGTCAACAGATTTCAGCAACCGGCAGTCTGGATGGGACGCTCACGGAGTCTCAAGCGACTCAACTCAGGACTTTAACGGACAGCTATAATATCCAGACTGCTGCTGCCGATACAGCCTACAACACAACGATTGACCAGATTAACGCTACAACAGGCGTTAGTGCGGCGGTTACGGCAGCATCAACAGCGCAACTCAAATATCAAAGAGATGCGGCTGATGCGCAGATAGCAAGTTTAGACGAGCTTTATCAGTCATCAGCAAAGCAGGTCACCGCACTTGATAGCGTGACTACATCGGCATTATCACTTTCTGCTGCGTTGTCCTTATATACATCTACGCAAGCAGCACTGGCGCAGGCTGTGGACAGCGCAGCGCGTGCAATAACTGTAACAGATGCTATTTCAAGTTCAGGGTCGGGATCAGGATCAAGCACGGGGGCGGGATCGGATCTACAGGGAACCTACGATCGGGCCCTTATAAATTACACAAATAGCCTCGGCCGGCTGACGACTGCGATTGAAAATAATAATAATGCTCAGAACAATCTGACAACGACAAAAGACTCAGCCACAACAGCTTTGACTGCCCAGCAAAAGACCGATAAAGACACAGCTAACTACATCACAGCAAAAGTCGCTCAGTTAAATGCGATTGACTACCAGCAGAAATCGAACTGGACATCTGCGGACGTGTCAGCAGCTTTCGCTTCGGCGGGTCTTACAGCGCAACAACACTCAGAGAGTTACGCTGCCACCGAAGGCTTACCTGCGTATGGTACAGCAGGTGTTTACCAGCAGGATTTAGTGCAAAAGATGTTCTCTGTATTCCTTGGTCGCGCAGCTACTGAAGGGGATGATTTGTATTACAAAAACCGGGTAGCTCAGGTCGGGACATCTCAGGTCGTGGCTGAGATTGTAGGATCAGCGGAATATGCTGCAAAAAACTCCACGATTGAGTCTTTATACCAAAATTTATTTATGCGTGCAGCAGATCCATCATCGCTGGCGTATTGGAGAGCGAGCGGATTACCGATGGCACAAATACAGACTGAGTTTTTATCGAGCCCAGAATATGCGGGGATTAAGGCCGTTCGTGGGTTTGCGTCTGGTGGGTATCATGATGGCGGATGGATGATGGTCGGCGAACAAGGAAGAGAATTAGTTAATACCGGGACATCTCCTGCGCGAATTTTTAATAACAGGCAAACGGAAAACTTGATTGATATATCTGCCCTGGTTGCTTCAAATAATAAGATATCGAAAGCGATTGAAGGGCTGCGAGAGGAGATGAAAGTTGGTGATGCTGCAATAGCGCTGAACACCTCAAAAATGGTGAAGATTCTACGGCAGGAGTTTCAGAGTGGAGGTTCTTTAGTATGAAGGTTGTGAGACCGATACCTGTCGATGATGCGATGCTGTTTAGTTCTTCGGCATCAGAAACTGATTACCCAGCTTGGACTGCAGGGGCTTATACTGCCGGAGATCGGTGCATTAGAACGACTACTCACAGGATTTATGAGCGGGTTGTTACTGGATCCAGTACTATTCCACCTGAAGATGATTGTTCCGGGACTCTTCCGAACTGGTTGGATGTCGGACCAACAAATAGATGGGCTATGTTTGATACTAAGGTGAGTACAGCAACATCGTTTTCTTTGTCGGGCACTGTTGTCTTAAAGCCAGTTGGGTTTGTTAATGCAATCTCTTTGATCAATGTACTGGCCTCAACAGTTCATGTGTCGATGATTTACGGAGGGGAAACTGTATTTGATCAGACTTATGATATGGATGGGTCGGTAATCACTGATTTCTATACCTATCTTTTCGAGCCTTTTCAGTTGAAAGATAATCTCTTGATAACTGATCTCCCTCCATATTTGTCTCCAACAATCACCGTCACGCTGAGCGGATTAAGCATTGTGTCATGTGGTGTTTGTGTTGTAGGGAGATCGAGAGAAATCGGCGGTCTTAAGCGAGGGTCAGGGTTTTCGATAATTGATTATAGCACGAAGGATATCGATACATACGGGACGGTAACGTTTGTTCGAAGAGGGAATTCCGACGAGTTGAATTGTCTTTTGCAGATTGATGATTCTTTAGTGGCATCATTTCGGCAATCTCTTAAAGGGTTGACAGCAACGCCTTGTGTTTGGATCGGCACCGATAAAGTCGGGCGTGAGTATATGTCTGCGTATGGGTGGTTCGGTGATTTTACTGTTGTTATCCAGTACGATACTTTTTCCACCTGCAACTTAACAGTGAAATCATTGATATAAAATGCCAATAACAGTAACAATCCCTGTTTTGAACCGCAAAACAGATGGCCCGGATGTATTCCCAGCAAAAGCTGATGCGTTTAGTGCTGCGCTTGCCATTGCCAGCCCTGAGATGACTACGTTAGAAATGAATGTCAATCAGAAGGAAGTAAATACTGTGTTGGCTGCAAATATTGCTCAGGTGGCGGCAGCTGCTGCTGTGGCCGCTTCAGGTGTAACAATATGGATCACAGACACCGTTTATGCTGCGGGAGTTGTAAGATATTCTCCAATATCCCAGCAATCGTATAGACGTGTATCGCCTGGAGCTGGGAATATTGATCCTTATTATGACTCGGCTAATTGGACTCCAATATCGTCGAATATCGATACAATTTCATCCAGTCTTAATGGTGTTGTTTGGAATCAGTCTAATGATTCATACCAGGTCTTGAGTGGTATAAATTCCATTGCAGTTATAGCGAAAAAAGCACTTACTGTTGAAAATGCAAACTTGTCAGGCGATGTAACATCCGTGGGAAATGTGGCCACCATAGTCACAACAAAAGGCGTCATCTGGGATCAATCAAACGACTCTTATACAATAATCTAAGCATAAAACCATGCCAATCTTTGACTTACATGCAGCTTGTAACCCGGTACTCTTGGTCCCTGGAAGCGAATTATCTCCTACGCCACTAAATCCAACCAATTATAATCTTTTGGCTGCAGGAGGTGCATCTGTTTTGACTGGGGCGTCGGGCCACGTGATGTTACAGGTCCCACAATTCCAGTACTCTTACTCCTTCAGCGGCACAAGCCATAAGTATCAAGTATCGCTTCTTCCATTTGCTGGAAGCCAGATTTTCCCAGCATTTATAAAGTCAGGAGTCATTGTCCCCTATCGGTATATCGGCATTTATCCTGCATCTTGGTACGATGTAAGTGCTGCAGCTTACGTTGATGGCGATGGAGTGCTCTCCGGATGGGATAACGCCACGGACAAAATTGGATCCATTGTCGGGAAAAAACCAGCATCAAATCTGACAAGGGCGAAATTCCGTGGTGCAGCAGCAAGGGTGGGTGCCGGATGGTCGATTATGGACTTTTGGCTGTATGCACTCGCGAAGATGCTTTATATCACAAAGTATGGCGATTTCGATTCCCAAACAGTGCTTGGCCAAGGAAACTCAAGGTTTTCAGCCTGGTCGTTTGCAACGGATATTTCAGCAACGGGAAAAGTATTGACGATCAACGCGATTGGACAATCGACATCTGGAGGGAACACTGGCGATTATGTCAATCTGCTTGGCATCGAGGACATCTTTGGTGGATTGTATGAGTTCATCGACGGATGGAATATCAACTCCGGAGCAAACTATATTTGCTCTACTCCAGCAAACTTTGCTGATGATACCACAACAAACTACAGCGCTTATGGAAGTGGAAATCCTGCAGCAAGCGGGTGGCAGGCTACTTTGCAGCAAAATGTTGCGATGCTCCCCGCTACTGTTGGAGGTACCGGAAACTCATCGGTAGATATATGCGACTACTACTGGTATACATCCGGTTGGGTTGCTCCGTGTGTGGGCGGTTATGCGGCTGACGGGTCGTATGTCGGTCTCTTCTATCTGCATGCGTATAGCGCGTCTTCGAATGCCGGTGGCAATATCGGGGCGCGCCTCTGCTTCTAATCGGAATTCGGAGGGAAAAAATTTAATGGGTGTGGTGCATTGCCTTGATGAGTTGCTCCGTATGTGGGCGGTAATGCGAATAACAGGTCGAATGACAGTCTCTTCTATCTGAATGCGAATAACACGTCTTCGAATGCCAATGACAATATCAGGGCACGCCACTGTAAAGTTCTTTGCACAAACAGAAAATTGTTCTTGATGAACCACATCCACGCCTCTGGGCGAAATATATAATTGTCTCAAGTTGCTGGTAGGGAAACCGAAAGCTATGAGACTAACTAAGCAGAGAAAAGTGAAACGATTCGGTAACCTTTTTGACCAAGTAACGGACTATGATAATCTTTTCCATGCGCACGAAAGAGCAAGAAGAGGAAAGAGCCATTACATCGAAGTAAAAAAAATCAACGGTAATCCGGAAAAGTATTTGAAGGCTCTTCAAAAGCAGATGAGGGAAGGGCGGTACAAGACAAGTGAGTATGAGATTCAGTCAAGAATGGAAGGAAGAAAGATGCGGGAAATATGCAAGCTCCCGTATTACCCGGACAGGATTGTTCACCACGCGATTATGAATGTTGTTGAAGGGATATGGGTGAAGTCGTTGATTCGTGATACCTATCAATCGTTACCAGGCAGAGGAGTTCATCTTGCATCAGCTCGAATAAAAAAATCACTGCAAGAAGATGTTACTGGAACTCGGTATTGCTTGAAGCTGGATGTCAGGAAGTTTTATCCGTCCGTGGACAATGAGATAATGAAGCGTATTGTCAGGAAAAAGATCAAGGATGTTCGTTTGCTCGCCTTGCTTGATGAAATCATTGACTCAACAAAGGGCTTGCCGATTGGGAATTATCTCAGCCAGATTTTCGGCAATCTTTATCTCTCAGAGTTTGACCACTGGATCAAGGAAGTAAAGAAGGTGAAGCACTATTTCAGGTACTGCGATGACCTGGTGTTTTTTGGAGAGAGCAAAGAAGGTTTGCATCAGTTAAAAAACGAGATCTCGTTTTATCTGGATCAGAATCTGAAGCTTGAAGTAAAAGGAGATTGGCAAGTTTTCCCTGTGGATGTAAGAGGTGTGGATGTAGTGGGGTTTCGGTTCTTCAGGACACATACCCTCTTAAGACGCACTATTGCAGACGGATACCGAAAGAAGGTAAGGAAGATTAAAAAAGACTGGCAGGAGATGACTACATCACAGATAATCAATGGTCTTATGAGCTATACGGGTTGGATGAAGTATGCTGATTGCCACGGACTGCATAAAAAATACATTACAGATCAGATCAAGATGATTGCAAAGGTAACCTGCTACCGCGCTGGTATAAAAAACCCAGTGATATGAAAAAATTCTCTGATTTTGCTGATGATATAAATATTCTCGATGGAGATAAGATACGAATTGATGATGTACTGAATCAGGAGATAGAAGTCATCGGGTGTAGGGTAAAGGGGAGTAAGTTCGATAAGAATGCATCTGGAAAATGTTTGACTCTTCAAATCAAAGTTAATGACCAGAAGAGGGTCGTCTTCACTGGATCAGATGTTATCATTGACCAGATGGAGAAATATCAAAAGGAGATTCCGTTTTTCTCGACCATCAAAAAGATTAACAGGTATTACACCTTAGCATAAATAATTGGACAATGGCAAGCATTCAGAAGAGAGTCGCTGAGATGGACAGCATCATTTTATCAGCACCAACAGAGGGTGGTTGGTATGTGTATAGCAACCATAGGGCAGTTGAGCATACAAACCCTGATGGAACAACAAGAGTCAGCTATGAAGCTGATGCTGAATTTGTCCTTACAAATCCGGCTTAATAATCTGTATTTTATGCACCATTGAACGGCCGTTTACTCCCTGTTAAACAGGGTGTAAATTACGCCGTTTTTATGCGCTCTTTATTGGCCTTCAAATTTCCGAAACTGCTTGTAAGTTTTTCTGAAACTGTTTGTCGCGTTATAGTTACATCGTAAAGCCATCCTCGCCCGTACATCGTTGACTTGAACCGCTGAAAGGTGGACTTGCAACAATAAAATGGACACACTAAGAGGCCATGCCTATTGCCTCGCAATCCCCCCCCTTCGCCTTGCTCTGCTCTTTATCCATCTTCTCAATCAGATCATCATTCGGGAGTGCAATGCGCGCCAGCTGCCCGGTTCAGCTCTGTCTGCAGCGTCGCTGAGTTGGCGAGCGCAGCCGCTTCCCCCGCCGCCTTGAGGAAGTTCACGCTCAGCCTGCCAGTGTCTCAATCACTTTTCGGGATATTATCGGTGAAGGCTTGGTGGTTTTTCCTTTTCCAGTGCGGGAGGCAGGAGGCTTGCCTGTACGAAGGGCTGCATAATTTATTTCAGACGATGACCATTTTTTTTATAGTGTCGGACACCTTATGTCCTACTACCCTTTCTATACTGACAGTAAGAAGATGAAATCATTTCCAATCATACTGATTAAACAACAGGGGGATGTATGCTGCTTGAATTTGATACCACCGAGGTACTTTGCGACAGAGCAATGCAATATTTTGAAGGTGATGGCGTTACAGTGGATTTAACGGAGGCTTTGAGGCTGCTTTCGCTGGCGGCTGAACGTGGGAATCCACATGCCCAATGCTCTCTTGGCGGGATGTACAAGAATGGCCGCGGCGTGAGAAAGGATGAGGTTGAAGCCGTCAAATGGTACCGGTTGGCAGCTGAACAGAACAATGCTGTTGCCCGACGCTTTCTTGGGCTGGCTTACAGGGTTGGCAAAAGCGTCGCAACGGATGCCGCTGAGGCTGTTAAATGGTTCCGGTTAGCTGCCGGGCAGGGTGATGCATACGCTCAATATTTTCTTGGTTTGATGTATGAGGAGGGTGACTGTGTCAGGCAGGACCGGAGTATGGCTGCACACTGGTACCAGCTGGCAGCTGACCAGGGAAACTCTTACGCTCAATACAGCCTTGGATTGCTCTATAAAAACGGCATAGGGGGGAAAGTGAAGAGAGTGGGCAGTCGGCAGTCGGCAGTGGGCAGTCGGCAAAAAGTGCTGAGTGCTGAGTGCTGAGTGCTGAGGGAAGATGAAGAAAGTTGGCAGTTGGCAGTTGGCAGTTGGCAGTTATGAAAAGAGGTGGGACATTTGGTGTCCGATGCTATTGAAAAGGGGGCACCTGCCGGGATAAATATTCCCCCCTTTTTTTATGTGTCCGATTTGTACGGTTTTGAAGGATTTAGTGCGTGTTATCCGATTTTCTGAAGCTTTCAGTTTTAGTGTTTTAACGGTTAGAACAGGGAGAGGCTTTCTACTTTTTGGACTCTGACATCTTCGTACATCTTTGCTGTGGCGAGAAGCTCGTATTTTATCATTTCACGGAGTTCCTGGGGCTCAAGTGCTTCGGCTTCGCTGCCGTAGCGCATGACCCAGCGCTTGACGGCGTCGAGGGCTCCGACCTGCATTTTCAGGAGGAGTGAGCCATCTTTCAACTCGTCAATCTCCTGGCTTGGGTGCCACTGGTGCTCCCTTATCCATTGTGACTGGAATGGTGAAAACCGGATAGCGACATTGCTTGTTTCACTATCGTGGACCTGGTCGAATGTCTGGGCTATGTAGGTGTCAAATGAAAAGGCTTTCTGGACAGTGAAGTGCTTTTTGCTGAGTGTGACCGTTCTGATACGATTGATGGCAAAGGTCCGGAAATCGCCCCGCAGCTCGCAATAACCGATTATATACCAGGTATCACTCTGCTGAGAGTAGTGAAACATATAGGGATGCATTGTCCTCTCTGTTACCTCCTGATTCCAGGCTGCGCGGTAGGTTATGGTAATCTTGAACCTGCTGCGTATGGCATCCTCAATAGTGGCAAAAAAGCGGGGATCAAAAGCCGGCGGTGAAGCTTTTTCAAACGAGTAGATATTGAGAAACTCATTTGAGGTAGACGCTTCGGGAAGGTACTGCCGCATTTTGTCGAGTGCCCGGCTGATTTCATCGTATAAAGGTGACCCTTCGCACTGTGCAAGCACCTTTTTGGTGGCGATCAGCGCCGCTGCCTCCCCTCGCTCAAGAAGCGTTGAGGGCAGAAAATCCCAACCCGGCTTCTCGTAATAGTAGCCTCTTTTTTTCTGGTCGTATTCTATCGGAGCATGAAGCAGGTCGCGCATATAGTCCACATCGCGCTGGATGCTTTTGGTTGAGACCTCAAAATACTCCGCAACCGTTGCGCAGTTGGGATAATGGTTGCTCCGCAGCTGCTGGTGCATATACTGCATGCGGACAAGCGGTGGTCGGGATTGCCTCATAAGTTCAGCGGTTCAGATTGGATGAGAGGCTGCTGGTGTAACATTATTGATAATGATACAAGATTAACACTATAATCGGAAAATAAACGGGAACGGTCAGATGCTCACTATCTTCATAATGGAAGATAGTGTGCATTGCAGTATGAAAGCTGACTGAGGTTTCGGATGAGATCAAACAAGGTCGAAGCGGTCAAGGTTCATCACCTTGTTCCATGACGCCACAAAGTCACGAACGAACGCCTGCTGCGCATCGCTGCAGGCATAGACCTCCGCGATCGCCCTGAGCTGGGAGTTAGAACCAAAAACGAGATCAACGATGGTACCGCTCCATTCGAGCTCGCCCGTCGCCCGATTGTGCCCCTCCAACACGCCTTCAGAGGTGACAGACTTCTGCCACTTTGTCTTCATGTTGAGGAGATTAAGGAAGAGGTCATTGCTCAATGTTTCGGGTCGCGTGGTGAAAACACCGTGTCGGGACTGGTCAACACTGGCATTCAACACCCGCAAACCGCCGATCAGAACGGTCATTTCAGGTGCGGTCAACGTCAACAACTGCGCTTTGTCAACCAGCAGTTCAGCTGCTGAGCCCTCACTTCCCTTACGCACATAGTTGCGGAAACCGTCTGCGGACGGTTCCAGTACCGCAAAAGAGTCCACATCAGTCTGCTCCTGCGACGCATCCATGCGCCCGGGGGAGAAAGGAACTTTCACGTCAATGCCGCCCTTTTTCGCCGCTGCCTCGATGGCTGCACAGCCACCCAGAACGATCAGATCGGCAAGCGAAACTTTCCTGCCATCAGACCGGGCGCTATTAAACGAGCACTGGATACCCTCGAGAGTCTTGAGCACCTTCGCCAGCCGGGCAGGCTGGTTGACTTCCCAATCCTTCTGCGGTGCCAGACGAATGCGGGCACCGTTCGCACCACCTCGCATGTCGGAGCCACGAAACGTCGACGCTGACGCCCAAGCGGTCGAAACAAGTTCGGAAATGGAAAGAGCAGAAGCGAGGATGATACGCTTGAGGGAAAAAATATCCTCTGCATCAATCAACGCATGATTGAGTGCTGGGATGGGGTCTTGCCATATGAGCTCTTCTCGAGGAACCTCCGGACCGAGATAACGGGTGCGTGGACCCATGTCACGGTGCGTCAGCTTGAACCACGCCCTGGCGAACGCTTCGGCGAACTGATCAGGATTTTCGTAGTAGCGCCTCGAAATTTTTTCGTAGAGAGGATCGATCCGCAACGCGAGATCGGTGGTCAGCATTGCCGGCGAGTGATGCTTCGACGGATCGTGGGCATCAGGTACTGTACCTGCGCCAGCGCCACCCTTCGGTGTCCATTGGTGCGCACCGGCAGGGCTTTTCGTCAGTTCCCATTCATAGCCGAACAGATTAGTGAAGTAGTTGTTGCTCCATTGCGTCGGCGTGGTACTCCAGGTAACTTCGAGACCGCTGGAAATAGTGTCATCACCTTTGCCTGTGCCAAAGCGGTTCTTCCAGCCAAGACCTTGCTCCTCAATGCCGGCTGCTTCCGGCACAGGACCAACCAGTGCCGGATCGCCGGCACCGTGGGTTTTGCCAAAGGTGTGACCGCCGGCTATGAGCGCAACCGTCTCTTCGTCGTTCATCGCCATGCGAGCGAAGGTCTCACGGATATCCCGAGCAGCAGCAAGCGGATCAGGCTTGCCGTTCGGCCCTTCAGGGTTCACGTAGATAAGGCCCATTTGAACCGCGGCGAGAGGGTTCTCAAGCTTACGGTCGCTGCTGTGGCGCTCGTCTGCCAGCCACTTGCTCTCAGAGCCCCAGTAAATGTTTTCTTCCGGTTCCCAGATATCCGCACGCCCGCCGGCAAAACCGAAGGTCTTAAGCCCCATCGATTCCAATGCGACGTTGCCAGAGAGGATCATAAGGTCAGCCCAGGAGATTTTGCACCCATACGTCTGCTTGATCGGCCAAATCAGCCTGCGCGCCTTGTCGAGATTGACGTTGTCAGGCCAACTATTGAGAGGAGCAAAACGCTGATTGCCTCTCCCTGCACCGCCACGACCGTCAATGGTACGGTAAGTGCCGGCGCTGTGCCAGGCCATGCGAACGAACAAAGGTCCATAATGGCCGAAGTCTGCCGGCCACCACTCCTGTGAGTTGGTCATCAATGCCAGAAGATCCTTTTTCACGGCATGCAGATCGAGGCTCTTGAACTCTTCAGCGTAGTTGAACTCCTTGTCCATCGGGTTAGACAGTGAAGAGTGTTGATGCAATACGTTCAGCTTCAGTTGATCAGGCCACCACTCTGCATGCGATTGAGTTCCAGCAACTTTTTCAGTGCGGACGTCGCCTGAGAATGGGCACTTTGCTTCGGTTGACATAGCAGGCTCTTTGATTGGTTTTCACAGACAAATCTGATGTATGACAATAAGCCACATATAACATGTATATGTAAAGAAAAATTCCACACACCACATTCTCTTTGCTTACGAAGGCTTTAGAGAGCCAATTATCTCAGCTGAAAACTAATCGTCATCTCCGCTGCCATTTTTTCCTTCACCCTCTTCACTTCCGTTTCGGTGACATTTGATGCAGTTCTGCTAATTGGAAATTCCTTGCTTCAGATGCTTGCAGGCAATACGGGACTGTGAATGTTCATGACAGTTGCAGCAGGTATATGATTGATAATTATCCTGTTTGGTATGGCAGATAGTGCAGCTGAAGCTATGGTTACCATCAAGTCGGAAATACCTGTCATGATTAATGGTGGCTGGTATCCATTCACTGGTGCTATGGCATGCAGCACAATTTGCCTGCGCTTTCAGGTGCAGCGTGTTTTGCGGCTGATCAGCCTTGTGGCATTTTATACACTGCTTGCCGGAAGAATCAGTCGGTTTGTTGTGATTGAATGTTTCGGGCTTTCATTGCTTTGTCCCATGGCATTCGGAGCAACTACCTTTTGCAAAACGATGCATGGCATCTTGAGGCTTTTGAATGGAATGGCAGGTTATGCACTCTTTTTGCTGTAAAAGTACCAGCAAAGGGCTTGTGACAACTCAGACACTTTTTTTCCAATGCATGATGCCCTTTGCTAAGCAGGCCGGGATTAAGAAGCAGATTGGGGATGCTGCTGCCAGTGCGGCAAGGATACTGGCTAACGCTACGAATAATAAAAGTATGACTCTCAAGGCGTTACCTCCAGTCCAAAAAGAATGTTATGCTCAGGATATGGATGAGGGTTAAGGCCATCAGAACAGAGACCATAGGCATATGCACGCTTCTCCATTTCTCCAGAGTTTTGACGGTCAGAGTGTCCCAGTATTGCTGACGCTCAAGGTCATCATCTATGTCTTGAACACCAAGCTGCTTCATTTTCATCTTCACCTCGTCCCTGACTTTTTTCAGCAGATATTGCCCGATATGCCCGCTGCCTGTGACTACCAGCATAAGGGCTGTAGCAGCCCAAGGCAGGACTGCATTGAAATGAATTCCTGAATGAAGAAGAATCAGCAGGGTTCCTATCCATCCCGCCTTGCAGTGAAGCTTGAGAAAAAACTTCAGCGTTCCGCTACGTACCAGCTTTTTTTTTACGGGCTGAATAGCCAAAGGAAAACACAAGAAAAGTTGTGCCGACAAATCCCATATAACGGCCTATCCACGAAAGATGTGCAACATGAAAAAGGTAGTCAAGCGAAATAGCCGCAATAATCAGAAGCAGATAGGATACCGTGAGCGGTAAGGTTTTTTGTATCAGGACAGATTTCCACATAGTTCAGTTTCATTAAGCTTTCATAGCAATCCTGTCTAAGATATCAGGTGCGAACTATACAGAGCTTAAATCAAACCTAAAAATCGATTAAGATCAATAACGGATTAGTGCTGGGTGATGAGTGCTGAGTGCTGAGTGCTGAGTTGGAAAGAAAGTGGGCAGTTGGCAGTGAGCAGTTGGCATGGAAGAGAGGAAAGGGAGTGCCCACTGCTGACTGCCTACTGCCCACTGCTGACTGCCCACTGCCTACTGGGAGAAAAGAGGGTTAGGGATTTTTTAGTTGTTTGAGTTCGGCTTCGAGCTGGGTTAGTTTGTCTTTCATGGCGCCGAGGTTGCGAAGCATGGCTTCGTGCTTGAGCTGCTCGCGCATTGGCTGTGCCGGATATCCGCGGAGAGCGATGCCGGGCTGGAGGAAGGATTTTGAAATACCGGCCTGGGCTGCAACGTGTATCCGGTCGGCAAGCTCAAGGTGGCCTGCAAAGCCTGCCTGGCCTCCTATCATACACTGGTTACCGATGGTTACGCTTCCTGAAATACCTGCCTGTGCAGCGATGACGGTATCTTCACCAATCCGGCAGTTGTGGGCGATCTGAACCAGGTTGTCAATTTTGGCACCCCGGCCGATAATGGTACTGCCCATGGTTGCTCTGTCTATAGTGGCATTTGCCCCGATTTCGACATCGTCGCCAATTTCTACAATGCCCATCTGGGGACTCTTTACATAGGATCCATCGCTCTGGGGAGCAAACCCGAAACCATCTGCTCCGATGACGCTTCCTGAATGAACGACAACTCTTTTGCCTATCAGTGTGCCATCGTAAATGGTCACATTCGGGAATAATACAGAATTATCGCCAAGAGAGATATCGTGAAACAAAACGGTATTCGGACCTATAACGACGTTGCTGCCAATCGTGCAGCGTTCGCCAATGACTGCATACTCTCCGATTGAGGTACCCTCACCGATAGTAACACCAAGACCGATAACCGCCGTGGAGGCAATGCCCTTAGGAGCTATTGTCCTGGGTGTTGCAAATTTCTGAAGAAGAAAAACAAAGGCTGTATAGGGGTCGCCGACTTTAAGAAAAGAGGTGCGATGGCTGAATTCATCAACATTTACCGATTTGTGGACAATAACCAGCGAGGCTTCGGTGGCGGCAAGATATCGGGCATACTTTTCGTTGGCTATGAAGCTGACCTGACCAATTTGCGCGGATTCGATTTTAGCGGGTGATGAAATCAACTCATCCGGGTTACCTACCAGCTCAACGGCACCGACAAAACGGGCAAGATAGTCCTTGATCTCCTGAATAGTCATATTACTTTTATAGATAACAGTGCTTTAGTAAAGAGGAAAAAAATAGTTAATTTTTCGGCCTTTTTAATTATATTTGAGTTCTCGTGATTATTCAATCCATGTGTGGGAAACCGGTTACGGATGCTCTGGAGAGTAAATCGACGGCCATAATATAACCCCTTTCATCTGAATATGCAGGACATGATGGCAAAACCCATTAAAATTTTTGCAGGACGCAGTAACCCGGCTCTCGCTGAAAAGATTGCTGAGTACCTTGACATCCCTCTTGGAAATGCAAAGGTTGAAAACTTTTCTGACGGAGAGATTTCGGTCAATTATTTTGAATCGATTCGTGGTTCTGATCTTTTCATTATTCAGTCCACCAATCCTCCAGGAGATAACCTTTTAGAGCTGCTGATCATGATTGATGCGGCAAGAAGGTCTTCAGCGGCAAGAATTACAGCTGTCATCCCCTATTACGGCTACGCCCGTCAGGACAGGAAGGACAGACCTCGCGTTGCCATTACAGCAAAGCTGGTTGCCAACCTGCTTACTGAAGCGGGAGCGAACCGCATTTTAACCATGGATCTGCATGCACCTCAGATTCAGGGGTTTTTTGATATTCCGTTTGATCACCTCTATTCGAGTGTGATACTTATTGACCATATCCGTCATAGAGAGTTTCGCGAAAACCTTGTTGTTGCGTCTCCAGATGTCGGTGGCGTAAAGCTTGCCAGAAAATTTGCCGAAGAACTTGGTACTGACCTGGTGATTGTCGACAAACGCCGTCCAGCAGCCAACGTTGCCGAAGTGATGAATATTATTGGTGATGTCAGCGGCAAGAATGTGCTTCTGGTTGATGACATGATTGATACTGCCGGAACCCTTGTCAACGCGGCTAAAGCGATCCGTGAAGCAGGCGGCCTTAAAATCTATGCAGCAGCAACTCACCCGATTCTTTCAGGACCGGCTATCAAAAGAATTGACGCTTCAATACTTGAAAAAGTAATTGTAACCGATTCAGTTATTACGAGCCACGAATATTCACCGAAAATTGAGACCGTAACTGTCAGTAACCTTTTCGGTGAGGCCATCAAGCGTATCTATGAAGATGATTCCGTCAGCTGCCTTTTCGACAGCAAGAATATCATTGAAAAACTTACGAACCTTCACTAAACACAAGCGATAAAAGAGATAATGGAAACTATTGTATTGGGGGTTGAACCTCGCGTTATTAAAAAGAAAGCAGCTGATAAACTGCGCAAGACAGGTGTGGTGCCTGCAGTTATCTATCATAAAGGCGAAGAAACTGTTGCGGTAGGCGTCAATGAACTTGCATTGAGGAAGCTGGTACACTCAGCTGAATCGCATATTATTGATCTCCAGTTCCCTGATGGAAAGATTAAACGTTCTTTTATCAAGGCCGTTCAGTTTCACCCGGTAACTGACAGGATTATTCATACCGACTTTCAGCTTTTCTCTGCTGATGAGGTCATTGAGCTTGAAGTACCTGTAGCTGTTACTGGTGACAGTGCCGGTGTTGAGAAAGGCGGCAAACTGCAGATTATCAAACATGCACTTACGATCAAGGGCATGCCGGAACATATGCCTGATCACTTCGTCATCGATGTTACAGCACTTGAAATCGGACACTCCATCCATATCAAGGACCTGCCAATGGATGCCTATACTGACCTCGTGATTATGGATGATCCAGATACTCCGGTTATCACTGTACTTGCCTCTAAAAAAGAAGCAGAAGCCACCGCGGAAGCAGCCGCTGCAACACCAGCAAGCTGAACACTGTTCAACTTTGTTTTCGAACGAGGCTCTTTACCATTCAAAGCTGCTTTTCTTCAGGGAAAAGCAGCTTTTTTTTATAGGTTATTTAGTTTCCGAAGCCTGACTTACCATTCACCGAAAGCCACACAAGCTTGAAACCAGAGAGCGGCACATCTTCATACCTGCACAAACCGGGTTTTAAAGCAGGAGCAATCCCATTGCAGAATAAAGGATCGATAATTTTTCTTTCGGTATCATTTATTTCTTTTCTCTTTATTCTTTTCGATAAGGCTGATCTTGTACTGATCAGTTTCCGCTCCATGTATACAGCTGCAATACTTTTTTTCATAGCAAATGAATCTTTAAAGGGAATTTTCACCCCTGAAATTGTTGAATTCTGGATAGGCGCCATCTATCTCTGTGCAATACCGTTATATCTTTTATTTGCTGCCAGAAAAAAGTTCTGGAAAAGTGCAGGTAAAAAAATGAGCTAAGCATCGGTAACATCAACAAAAGAGCTTTTATGCGCCAGACAATAGCTCTGTACGCATCAGCCATAATTTTTATTCTTTACTCACTGGCATTCCTTGCCCCGTTTATTGCTCCTTTCAGTCCTTATGATCAACAGGACTTTCTGGTTACCGCTTATCAACCACCATTCGCACGCTTGAATGCGCTGGTACTCAAACAGCCTAAAACTTTGGCCATTCCGTTGCAGACAGGCAGTGGTAAAACTGTTGAACTTGCGAACAGCCTGATCAGCGATTTTCAGAGATTGAAAACTCGTAATGAAACCAATACTCTACGGTTTATCAATGAGTTCAGGATTGACGGAGATCAGGTTATTTACCGTCAGGGTATACGAACCAAGAGCATCGGTATTACGGAACTTGCAGGAACCGGTAAAACTCATACACTGGCAGGCAGAGCGAAACAACCTGATTTTGTGATTGAGCGCACCTTTATTTTTGGCACTGACCAATATGGACGAGACATTCTGAGCAGGGTAATATACGGGTCAAAAATATCGCTCTCCATCGGCTTTCTTGTGGTGTTGATCTCTGTCACTCTCGGTACCGTTATCGGTGTCTCTTCGGGATATTTTGGCGGATGGATAGATGCTGTGATGATGAGGATTGTCGATCTTTTGATAGCGTTCCCTGCCCTCTTTCTCATTCTTATTATCATTGCCACTTTCGGAAACTCGATTTATCTGATTGTGATCACACTCTCCTTTACCGGATGGATGGGGGTGGCAAGAATTGTGAGAAGCCAGGTGCTTTCGCTCAAAGAACAGGAGTTCATTCTTGCTGCAAAATCGCTCGGCCTTTCGAATATGAGAATTATTTTCCGGCACCTTGCGCCGAATACCATGACTCCGGTTATTATTGCTGCAACACTGAGGATTGGCAGCATTATCCTGACTGAAGCGGGGCTCTCCTTTCTTGGTCTTGGAGTTCAGCCGCCCACTCCGAGCTGGGGAAATATTATCAATGAGGGGCGTGACAGTCTTTTGAACTATTGGTGGATTTCAACTTTCCCCGGTATTGCCATTCTGACTACGGTTGTGTGCTTTAACCTTATCGGCGACGGGGTCCGCGATGCCCTCGACCCAAGAATGAGAGGCTAATTATGGCGATGGATCACAAACCGGGTTGCTGGACTACCCTCGGCACGACATACCTCTATAACAAGCCCTGGCTCACCATGCGTCAGGACAGCGTTCAGCTTCCGAACGGCAGAGTCATCGACGATTATTACATCTGGGAGTTTCCACCCTGGTGCAATGTACTGGCTATTACAAAAAACCGGGAATTTGTGCTGATACGGCAATACAGACATGGAATAGGCAAGGTTTTTTATGAGCTTCCTGCCGGTGTTCATGATAAGGCTGGAGAATCGATACTTGAGTCCGCACAACGGGAATTGCTCGAAGAGACAGGCTTCGGCGGCGGGTCATGGAGTGCGTTGATGGAACTCAGCGCCAACCCGGCTTTGCAGAATAATATTACCTACAGCTTTCTGGCTGTTGGGGTTGAAGAGATCGGCAAACAGGAGCTTGACGCCACTGAAGAGATCAGTGTGCACCTCGTCACGCTTGATGAACTCCGATCCATTGTGCTTGACGGCCGGATGATGCAGTCACTGCATGCTGCGCCTATACTGAAATACCTTTTGACACAAGCCGTCTGAGCACTCTATCAAGGACAGGTTCATGAAAAAAACTGCACAGTTGTCACTGCTTGAACGCACGATAAAAGAGCTTGGGTTCACGTTGCGCTATGAAAAAGGTAATTTTTTAGGCGGAGAGTGCAGGTTGAGGGAGGATAATGTTGTCGTGGTCAACAAATTTCTGCCCCTTGAAGGCAAAATCTACACACTGGCTCAAGTGATCAGCAAAATCAATCCCCCGGGGTTATCTCCGGAGACTGCTAAAATTGTTGACAAGCTTGTGGATACAAGCTTGTTCAGCAGGGAGAATCTGGAATAGAATTCAGGGACGAAAGGGACAACAAGGACGGCAGCAACAAGAGTATTAGCGGTGCAGAACTTTGTAGCCACTCTCTTCGATAACATGTCGAAACTCAGCTGAGATAGCATTCCAGTCAAGAATATCTACACGAAAAGGAAGCTCTGACTCCTGGAATTCCTCTTTTATATCTGCCATAAGACGCCAGTCCAGCTTTTCAGGGCCCACAAGTGCAATGTCAAGATCGGAATAGAGCTTAGCCGTTCCGGTGTAGCGGGATCCAAAAACTCTCGCTTCGCATTCGGGGACATACTTTCCGAAAACACAACGAACGATGTCGAGATGGTGAGGAGTGACATCAATCATGACGTGCCTCCAGCCGTTCGAGAAATAATCTGGCTGCATCAATAAAAAGCAGGGCAGAGGAAAATGCCTGTCCGGCATTTTCAGCATCATAGGTATAAGCGGTCAGGTTTCTTGACTGGTGAAACTCCATCCATTGTACTACATCGTCAATAAGACGGTTTTCAGCACTGATTCT
The DNA here is from genome assembly GCA_903908555.1 of uncultured Chlorobiaceae bacterium. GTDB lineage: Bacteria > Bacteroidota > Chlorobiia > Chlorobiales > Chlorobiaceae > Chlorobium. The sequence goes on from CAIVSG010000031.1 coordinate 23,500, forward strand.
AAAAAGCTCTCTTCTGGTCACGCCGTCCACAATATCTGAACTGACATTCTGCTCGATCCAGCGCTTCATAAACTTCCAGCACTGTTCATAGGCGACTTCAAAGTTCTGAATGACTCCAGCTTTAACGGTATCGATATCGTCCCGGGTAAGAGAGCTGTTTTCGGAAAGTACCCTGTATGAGCGAATTGACTTCTCCAGTGATGCAATTGCACTTCTGAGGCTGGTAAGATCGAGTTTCATTGATTACCCTTATGAGCGTTAATATTACCGCATAATAACTTTTTTTCAATGCTTCGGAAAACATCTAACATTCCCAAAACCCGTTGCATTACGGTAAGATTTAAGGGACGAAAGGGACGACAAGGGACGAAAGGGACAGCAGTGTTAGTGATCCCTTGCATATATCAGGATAAGCACTTGTTTGGTTTTGCTCCGGAGTTCGAGGCCAAGATGGGTGGTAGCAAAATGCTCCATCTTGGCGAGATCGGTGTGGGAGAGAAATGAGTTGGGGATGAGAATGCAACGATTCGGGTGGGCGTAGTTGAGCCATGACTGGAGCTCTTGCTTTTGTTTGTCGCTAACGCGCTAAAGCCCTGCTGAATGCTTCAGGTTCGTGGACAATGACGGTTAAAAGAACCCGTGCTGCCCGATCAGGTTGATGGCGTTTTTGTTCTGCTCTTCTGGCGCCAACTTGGCGGGCAATTGGCAAATCCATAACCAGAGTAGCTGATAATCGGTCACTGGCCAGCCGTTTTTGAGGCGATTACGTTACTGCTTGTTTCATCTTGGCTTTAAGCTTTTCAGCAATCCTTGTCACGCTTGGTGCGGCTTCAGGATTTTCTGCAAATAGCTCTGCTAAAGCTGCGATATATGCCTCTCCGAGCGCAAAAGTTATTGTACTCGCTGTAGCGGCTGATATAGTTGCACCAGCTACTGTTCCAATACCGGGAAAGAGTTTCATAAGATTCGCGACAATTGTCTTCCCGACCAAAGTCGACCCACTGACACCGATAGTTGACGTTACGATTGGGGTTAAAGCAACTATGGTGATATCCAGCCCGAACACAGCTGTTATTTTTGCAATCATACCAATTTGAATTGGAACGAGAATTGCCGCATCAGAGAATGGTATTGGGGCTGCGCCAGTCGCAGCAGCAAGAGCTACAGCGGTAGCTACAACTTTATGAGCTTGTCCCTTTTTGTAATTTATGTTTGCCTTCTGAGAAGCCGCCAAGGCCATGCGCTTTCCCTCTGGTATTACCTCAGATGTTACATCGATAAGCTTATCAAGATTCATTGGATTAAGCGTGTGACCGTCATCCTGTTCTTCAAATATAGCTCGAACTCTTATAACATTTCGTGATTCAGGCAGCAACTTGATAACTTCATTCTGAAATCCCTGGTCACTTCTGGACTTGGTTATGACGGTTACAAGTGGCATATGCTTTGATAGCATTTCATGCAATTCCACTTCAGCCTCTTCCACGCGCCGTCCATCTTCATGTATACACAACCATGCAACATGAATATGTCTATTCGGATCCCTGTCTGAACACCGATCTTTAATTAATTTTTCCAGTTCCGACGAGGTCTCCTTGAACTCGGACATTTCAAGCCCTCGAGTATCAAATATGGTGAGTGGAACACCTTCTTTAGTTATTTCTCTAGTATTTCTCGTTACAGGGCGACCTTGGCCTGTTTCAGCAATATTATCTTGAAACACTGCATTTATTAACGTGCTCTTGCCAACCCCTGTTCTACCGGCAATAAGCACATTTAAATGACCTCGCTCTCTTGTTGCATTATTAATTGCTTCTTGGATAATGTCATTAATATTCTGCACTGTGGCTCCTGCAATGATATAATTGGGTAAGTCAATTCACGTAGCATTTGAAGCATGGGTGGGAGTTCAATATAGGTGAAATACAGTGAGATCACGACTCAGCGACAATTATCAGTGCGTTGTCGGAGTAAGGAGTAGTGCTTTATCTGAGTGCTGAGTGCTGAGTGCTGAGTGCTGAGTTCTGAGTGCTGAGTTCTGAGGGCTGAGGGCTGAGGGCTGAGGGCTGAGCAGGATTCGGTGGTTGTTGGGGGGCAGAAGAAAGAAATAGGACTGATAAGACTTATAGAAGATTGGGTTGGTGGGGATGGATCCCTCTCGGGAGTTCGGGATGACATGGGGGCTGAGTTTGGTTTGACACGGAGCTGACCGCTATGTTCAGGACTTTGCAGAACATAAATCGCATGCTGAAAAGTATCATGGGAAGTAATCCTGGTAATTGAAAAAGCCCCCTCTTGCGAAGGAGCTTTTCATGGTCAACCCTACCGGACTATTGTCAGCAAAGTCAAACTTATTTGCCTGCTTCCGCTTTCGCTTCAGCCTTTTTTTCAGCTCTTTTCTCTGCGTGTTTTGCTGCGTGTTTTGCTTCGTGTCTTGCTTTCTTGGCTTCGTGTCTTGCGTGTTTTGCTTCGTGTTTTGCTCTGTGTCTTGCTTTCTTCGCCTCATGACGAGCTTTCTTCTCAGCCTTCTTATCAGCTTTGATCTCTTCTTTGATTTCAGCTTTCTTTTCGGCTTTTGCTTCGATTCTTGCTTCAGTCTTTACTTCTGCCTTTTTGTCAGCGGCGAAAGAAACACCACCAAAAATTCCAGTCATTGCAAGTGAAACGATAATACCGGCGATCAGATTATTTTTCATTTGTGTCAGTAGATTGAGTTTTTTAATTACCTGGAAGACAGATTATTCTGCTTCCTTCTATCTAATACGCAGGCCGTTTCACTTTCCTTTCAAAAAATCCTACTGCTCTCTATTTTTTTCTCGTCAATGGCAGCACTATCGATGATCGAGACCTTACGCTGAACCAAAATTGCACTGGTTATGTCATTTCTAAGCTCCCTACACGGCAGTGTACCCATATCGGGTTCTTTAGCGATCTTCATCAACACTGGCGCTCTATTTGCCCCAGCTCTTACCGGAAATAGCGTGACAGTGCTGGCTTGCCCGGTGAGTTGATTGTCCGAAGCAAGGAGTGAAATCAGTTGGCAGTTGGCAGTTGGCAGTTGGCAGTTGGCAGTGAAGAATGAGACTTATAAATGACTGGGTGGGCTGTTGAAGAGCTGAGGAATGGGAGAAAATATTAAACCTGGTTTGATTTCACTACAATCTTCACTCCGAGAGCTTGAAGAACGGCTTTGATCGTTTCAAACCGGGGATGTGAGCCTAATCTTAATGCCTTATAGAGGCTTTCACGGCCTAACCCCTTTTCTTTTGCTATTTGAGTCATTCCGCGAGCCTTTGCAACGTCGCCTATAGCAGAAATAAATACATCAGGATTCTCGGATTCTGCCGCAGCAGAAAGATAGCCTACGATGACTTCTTCGTTGTCGAGATAATCAGCGATAACAAAATGGGATAGATGTGGTTTTCATTAATTATTCTTATGAAGGAATTATTTGTTCTCAGTAGTACTGCCTGATATAGCCATAGGCCTTGTCAAACAAGTCCTGGTCTTTGATCTGATACTTTACGTAAATCACTTTGCGAAGCGCTTTCTGCACCTCTCGTTCTCCGGCTTTAGTGCTTTGCCAGCCAGGAAAACGAACCAGCCGGACAATTTCGTCGATATCGGTCACGATTCGCTCAACGACAATAGGCGTCGTCACATTTTTCACCTCAGCCAGCAGTTCGGTCAGAGCAGCTTTTGCCTTACTTTGCTCATCGACAGGAAAGACCTCTTTCTCTGCCTGTAACACGTCCTTTGCAAGCATCAGCAGCTCCTTCAAAAAGTCAAGGCTATGAAGCAACCCCTGCTCATGTTTTTCCTTGAGTTTTTCGAGACGTTCACCCAATGCGATAAACGTCGGGTTGTTTCTATGCCTGCGCAAGCGTGCAATGAGCTTGATCTCAATCTCTTTGGACTTCTGGGCTGGTTCTCTGGAGTCAAGCAGACTCTCCAGCACATCAGCATCCATCACCAACGTATCCAGATCGTCACGAAGAGTTTGCAGATGAACATTCTCGTGAACCAGCTCAATAGTTTTTGCTCCAAGAGCATGCCACAGCAACTTGCCATTACCACTTGGAGGTTTTACCGATTCATAAACCTGTGTCAGCCACTTGTAATCTGTCTCATAAGGCCCAAGACACTGGTCGGGTGACAAGGCTTCCCAAAGTCTGGAGAGAACAGAGTAGTCAGCCGCAAACTTGTCGCGAGTTTCATTATCAGGCAGACAGTCCTGAGCGGCAATCAGACCTTCATAACCTCCAATAGAGCGATCCGCTCCGTCGAAAAATAACAGGCATTTTTCCATTACTTCCGGCAGCTTTTTTTTAAGCTCATCCAGATTTGTGATCACTCTCAATACCGATTTTTCATCGAAATCAAGCGCTGTTGCAACGTCATCAAAAATACCGAGATAATCGACTATCAGCCCATGGGTTTTGCCGGGATAGTTGCGGTTTGTCCGGCAGATGGCCTGTAGCAGACTGTGATCCTTCATAAGCTTGTCGAGGTACATGACCTGAAGAATAGGAGCATCGAAACCGGTTAACAGCTTGGAAGTGACAATCAGGAACTTGAGCGGATCACTCGGGTCTCGAAAGCGGTCGAGCAACTTTGCCTCATCATCTTTGGAAAGTTTCCATTCGGCATACTCATCAGCCTTTCCGCCCTGGGTGTGCATGACAATAGCACTGGCATCTTCCCCGAGCAGTTTATCAAGAGCCTTTTTATAGAGGACGCAGCACTCGCGGTCCAGGACGACTACCTGTGCTTTAAAGCCATTTGGCTCAACCTTTTCATGATAATGCTTTGCAATATGCCGGCATATTGCATCTACCCGTGCAGGAGCCTTAACCAGCACCGCCATCTTAGCTGCCCGCCTGGCCAGCTCATCGCGATCCTGCTCGTTCAATTGATCGGTGATGAGAGCATACGCTTCATTGATAGCAGCCTTGTTAATACGAAGCTTTACATCAACAGCCTCAAAGTGCAGTGGCAGTGTGGCTTTGTCGCGAATAGAGTCCTGAAAGGAATATCGGCTCATATATCCCTGCTTGTCTTCGTCTGCACCGAAGGCCCAGAAAGTGTTACGGTCGCGCTTGTTAATGGGTGTGCCGGTGAGTCCAAAAAGAAATGCATTGGGCAGCGCGGTACGCATTTTTCTCCCCAGATCACCCTCCTGAGTACGGTGGGCCTCGTCTACCATCACAATGATGTTTGAACGGTCATTCATGCAGCCATCTGCTTCACCGAACTTGTGAATGGTCGTGATGATGATCTTTCGTGTGTCTGCACTGAGAAGCTTTTGCAACTCCTGCCGGGTTGCCGCCCCGATCATGTTTGGAATATCGGTGGCATTAAAGGTTGCAGTGATCTGAGTGTCGAGATCTATACGGTCAACAACGATGATCACTGTCGGGTTACCAAGCTTGAAGTGCATCCTCAGCTTCTGAGCTGCAAATACCATCAGCAGCGACTTGCCCGAACCCTGAAAATGCCAGATAAGACCTTTTTTCGGATATCCCTGAACTACACGGGTGACCATAAGATTTGCCGTTTCATACTGCTGGTAACGGCAGATAATTTTGATACGCCGATGCTTCTTATCGGTGGCAAACAGGGTAAAGTTCTGCAGAATGTCGAGGACAACATGCGGACGAAGCATCGAGCGGATTGAACGCTGCACATCCGCCATTGTGCCCTCCGACTTCTTCTCGCCCTCATGCCAGGGGCCCCAGATATCAATGGGCATGCGCACCGTACCATAACGATAGCATTTGCCTTCGGTAGCAAACGAAAGCACATTGGGCACAAACATTTGCGGTACGCTCTGCTCATAGCCGTTGTGAATATCACTGGCACCATCCACCCAGGTAACTGCAGGACGAACCGGAGTTTTGGCTTCGCCAATGACGAGAGGAATCCCGTTGACAAGCAACAGAATGTCAAAACGGCGGCCACCCTCCTTGACAGGGTAAACCCATTGGCTGGTGACCACGTAGTCGTTATTATTCAAATCATCAAAATCGATCAGCCGCACGGACGAGTGCTCCCCTTGCTCCCCGAAAGGCATGGTCTTCTCGCCACGAAGCCACTCAGCAAACAGCTCATTGGCCCGAACAAGTCCTTCACTCTGCACCGAAAGCGGAATAGTCCGAAGGCGATAGAGCACCTCATCGGCACGATCAGGCTGCGCCATAATCTCCGGGTTCAGGCGTATAAGCGCATCACGAACCATAGGCTCCACCAGTACACTGGAGTACTCGCGCACCAGCTCTTCGGCAGGCACAAATCGCCACCCTTTAACCGCACCAGAGTAAAGCGCCCGCTCCTCTGTAAGCAAGCCCTGCGACAGATTCCCTGAGAGGGTGTCGAGAACCATCTGCTCGACCGTGTTGGTTTCGTTGAATACGTTCAAATCAGTCTCCTCGTCCTTGTTATACAGCAAGCATGATTGAGCACGAAACAAATCTTATTGTGCTTTCAACACTGGAATTACAACTTGATAAAAAGTACAATATAATATATACTCTTATTACTCGTCAGCCATCCTTTATGGGTGTAAGAGCTGAAGGAGATGGGTCTGCCGTCCAAGCAGGCCTTTTTTATTTGATCTGATTATATGGCGAAAAAGTTTTTTTAGTTAACGCTTTTTTGAGAACGCTAAGTTGAGATATGTTGAAATCGATATTGGAAATAGCATCCTCAATTGCATCTATGGTTTTTGCCGTGGCTATTAAATCTTCATCATTATTTGGAATACGCACCTTAAACCCACTAATATCTTTTGCGCTTATCGCTGGATAATTTGTTCCTGTAACCTTCGCATCACAAAAATCTGCAAACCGCTTTGAAAAAAAAGCATGAAATAAAATACTACCTATTACTCTGGTTTTTGGGCTTAATACGGCAAAGCCTGTTGAGGCTATGACAACTTCTGTCAGCTCTTTTACCTGAACAAAAGATTTTAAATTTGGGCGAACGGTTGAGAGTAAAATATCATAGTCTTCAACAACTCTTCGCGCTCTGCTTGGTGCATCAGAAAAGGAGTAAGACGAAAGCTCACCAATAATTTTTGGAGCAATCACAGCGCCAATATCCAAATATTTGAAGTGAAAATCTTTAGGAGTCCGCGATTCAGATAATGTCGCCCTATTGATGTTTGCGAGCTGTTCAACTCTGACCTCTTTGTTCTCTTTATCAAAAAGCAGATTCTCTATAGTTGCAAGGTAAAGCTTTTGTGCTGTTCGTTTTAACGAGACATTATATTCCAAAGCCTCATCCGCCGCCCACAGAATTTCGGCAATGCGCTTCTGCTCTTCAAGAGGCGGCAGAGGGAATTCATACTTCGCTATATCTGGCCAGTTGATATAAGGGTTGGTTGACCCTTTCGACTCCCGTATTGAATGCTCAGTAAATGAATCCGTCAGCATCAGAAACGGCAATAGCTCTTGCATAAAAGTATTTTGATCTCTGGACTCACAGATAAAAGTCGTGTTGGCCGTAATACCGTCAAAGTCTGCAACAGCTACTTTTTTCAGGTAAGTTCGTCTTGAACCGTAAAGAACCTGCCCTTTACGAAATATGCGGTGAAATGCGGGACCAACATAATCCGAGCCAAATTCACCCCATCTTCGGATATGAATATTTTCAGAATTCATGTGACCACCTTCAATATATCGATCAAAGGAATTATTGTTGCGATCAACACTTTCCTTGCATTGGCGAACCACATCGCCGAACTTCACCAGCTTCCAGCCGGGTTTGAGGGATTGCGAGCTCATTTCCCACCATCCCTGTCCAGTATCTGCTGGCTGATGGCACTTCGTCGGTATTGCTGCTTACTGCTTCTTGGTTTGTCGGGAATCGTCATTTCGATAACTCCGACTTCCAGTGCTGGCAACAGATATGATTTACGGAAATGCTCAGCGTCCTTCAGCCCCATGGCATCTTGCAACGCCTGCCGGTTCATTTCTCCTTTGAGATACTGTAATAACCTTTTTACTTCCGGGGCGACTTCCGGGGCGACTTCCGGGGCGACTTCCGGGGCGACTTCCGGGGCGACTTCCGGGGCGACTTCCGGGGCGACTTCCGGG
>CAIVSG010000032.1 GCA_903908555.1 uncultured Chlorobiaceae bacterium
CAGACTGCTGTCGCGAAGCACGCTGACCGGCTCAAGCTTCGCAGCCCTCGCAGAAGGAAGAATTGCCGCAAGGGTGCTGATCAGAACCGTTATGCCGATGATGAGAAGGAAATAAAGAGGGTTATAAGACATGCTGAAACCGGTTTTGGTCAGCGGCCCCTGGGAACTTTCGATCGGCAAACTGGCAAACAGATCGATTGAGCCAATAGCAAGTACTCCTCCGACCAGAGCGCCAGCCAATCCCACCATAAAACCTTCGAGCACAAACATACCGACAAGCTGCCGTGCTGAAAATCCGAACGACTTCATGATGGCAATATCGCGGCTCTTTTCAAAGACCGTCGTAACAAGAATATTGGCTACGCCGAATCCTGAAACTACCCCGACAAAAGCCACAAGAGAGAATACGATATAGCCGATACGGGCGAAAAGCGAGAGAATACTTGCATTTTCCTCCTGCCAGGTAAGGCAGCGATAGCCGGTAATTTGTTCCAGCTCCTTTGCCAGAGAAGCATTATTGAACGGATCGGCCACTTTAAGCGCTATGCCGGTCACCTTGTTTGGCGGCAGTCCCTCAATAATCTGGCCAAGCTTCAAAGAGACCAGAACACTGTTATCAACCGCATTGACGCCGGAAAAAAAGATTCCGGTCACCTTGCACTGCCGGCTCTTTCCTGAAGAGGGAATGATAACAACCTGGTCATTCAGCTTGAGGTTCATATCCCTTGCTACCGTACGCCCGACAAGCAGACCATTGGCTGTTTTTTCAAAAAGTGTAATATCTCCCTGTACCAGTTTTTTCCGGATACCACTGATAGCATCCTCTCTGTCAATCATAACACCCTTAAGAAGCAGCGGCTGGTTTCGGCTTCCCTTGACAGCCATAACCTGGGAATCAACATAAGGAGAGGCCGCCAGCACCCGGTTTGCATAATACGGAGAGCTGAAAACCGTGAGAATCTGACGATAATTCCGCACCTCTTCCGGATCGAGCTTCTTGATATTATTGTCAACAAAGGCAATAGACAAAGAGCGCTCTTCTTCAAGCAGATTCACCGGCATGGGGCGCATGGATTCACCTTTCAGCGTGATATGGGGTGCAACATTGACAATGGTCTCAACAAAAGAGTCGAGCAGCCCCCTCGTAAGAGAGTTGGTGGTAATCAGTACCATCGTGCTCACCGCCACACCAAGAATAGTGGTCAGCGTCTGCCGCCGACGCCCGAGCAAATGACGCACAGCAATGGAGAAGAGGGTTTTCAGCATGAATAAGCCACCGAAAGTTTTGGCAGGTAACGATGAATATACGGAGTTATCAGAGTGTATTCAGTAGCTGGTGCGTTCGTATCAGTCAATTGCATTTCTTTCACGATATGGCGTTGCTTATTTTATGAAAATTTCAGCTTGTACATCAATTCTGAAGCCATTCGTTCGTTCAAAAAAAGCCTTTTTCTCTGAGGCCTCGATGACAGTGAATTTTGGATGCTTCTTGTTGCATGCATAAGCCTTCTTGTATCTGTACTTTTTAAGATTATTGCTCGCTGCAAGCAGCCTGATGGTATTCTCTAACTGCTTTTTTGCATCTGGCAGCCAACCGCCTGTTCCTTGCTTTTTCAGCTCAACCAGAAAGAGACAGTCAGAGAACGTAAGCATACCGTCACAACTGCTTTCCTTATCTTTTGTTCCCTCTTTTTGAACTATTATACAGTTGTCAATGGCCGTAAATGATATTGCTATCTTCTTTTTGTTGATAACAGTTGCAATCCACCTCCGCTTGTCAAGAGCGTCTGTATAAGCCTTTTTTCCATTCTGATCATCACATAATCCAAAAAGCAGATTACTTCTTGATGGCTCTCTGCAATCTGTTTCAAAAAAATTAATACTCATAGCTCCTGCTCAACTTCAAGAAGTGCATCAAAAAGCTGATTCCCTGCAGCCAGCATATCGTTTAAATAATTTCGGTCAGACGGAATACCATCGACAGAGGCCAACTTTGCAATAACACCAGTTTCTTCATGTAATTCATAAACAATTACACTATCGTCAGAAAGCAGTGCTTTTTCTGGTATAAGCTGGTACAGCCTCGGGAGCAACACATCCTTCTTTGAGGATTGCATTAACATGCCCTCAAGGTATTTTCCCTGTATGGCAATGCTTAAGTAATTGATAATGTATGGGCTATGGGTAGTCATTATCAATTTGTTACCTGAATTCATATCATTAAACTCAAGCATGCTTTGAAGCATTTGCCACTGAGAAGAGGGAAACAAATTCTGTTCAGGCTCTTCAATAATGTTAACGAAGGCTGTTTTGTTGAATTTTGATGAAAGAACAGAAAGGGCAACTCTTTTCTGCTCATCTGTTAAACTTTCATTACTCCATATCTCTTCCACGCCTTTTTTAAATCGCTGCATCTCGTCACTGCTCATTGAATCACTACTTGATTCACTCTGCTTTTTTACAGAATTCGCCAAATATCCTGAAACCATATACAATGGAACAAGTGACTGGAAGCCGCTTGACGCATCTGAAAGCTTTATTTTGTACCCATCTCCTTTTACGTTGAGAGTATCATTCAATTTATCATACTCAATATTAACATTGTTGACTGGAAGTTTTTCAGTTCCCCTCAAATCATTTTTTGCATTATCAAATTCAGTCAGAAACTCCTTTAACGATGGAGAAGAAAGCTTAAGCTCTTTTGGGGTTTTAACATATGCAAGAAAGTTTCGTTCCGCAGGCACATACATGATCTGCGGGAGCGGATAAGTTTGAGAAAAATTACTGTTAATAACCAACAAGCCATGTTCATACCTTATAGAATATGCATCACCTTCATACGCAATAAGGCTATTATCAGCTCCGTTAGATTTAAGATAATTTTCAAGACGATGATAACTCAGAAATTGCTTGGCAAATCTTCCCTTCTGCTCAAACCATTTCTGTTTATAATCCCCTCTGACCAATGCCTTTTCAATCCAGATAAATGTTGAAATTAACTTTGCAACCGTACTTTTTCCTGAACCTTGATTACCGATGAATACAGTAACCTTCTTGAGATCAATCCAGCCATCATTTTCCAGACAGCCTTTCTTGATTGGCCCAAAATCCTGTATTTTTATTCTGCTCATTTTATCCCTATAAACTGATCAAATATTTTTTAGGATGACTACCGTTACTATCCAACTACAAATTCACCATACGCCAAGAGATACAAACCACTTTTATCTTAACCCATCGGTCATTACTCTGTTTCTCTGACGATTGCTTATCAAGGCCTGTGTCAAGTCTTTAAATATAGAATATTTTCCGGTTTAAAGCCTGACTCCTCAGTGGCCTGCCGTCAAAAGCGAGGGCACGCAGAATTCAGTTTTTATGGTTTTGAACGCTCATACGAACGTTGTAAACCATTGACGACAGCAAACAGCAGCCCCGCCCCCTGCCAGCTCACCTCTTTGTGCCAGGCAGAACCGGCAACCACAGAGCGTAGCCAAGTGACGCCCGAGAAACCGCTCCGGCTCTTCCGGCAAAACAATAACAAGGTTGCAGGGCCTCTTCTGTTATTGTGTACTCATGAATATGTCTATATTACTGAGTTAAATTTTTTAGCATCAACTATCATCAATCCTGCAAGAAAGGTATCCGGTACGGCATGAGCGATAACGCAACCAAAAGCACCATCGAGCGCAAGCAGAACCATGTCGAGATCTGCCTGCGTGATGACGTTGCCTTTAACGGAATTACGACCGGCTTTGAGCGCTTTGCATTTGAGCATAATGCCCTGCCAGAGCTCTCGTTTGCCGATATTGATCTCTCTGCCACCTTTCTTGGAAAGGCAATCGGGGCACCGCTGATGATCTCGTCAATGACGGGAGGGTACAGCGAAGCGTACACGCTCAACCAGCGTTTTGCTGAAGCGGCTGAACAGTTCGGTATTCCGCTTGGGGTGGGCAGTATGCGACAGGCGCTTGAAAACAGCTCCTATCGGGAGAGCTTTGCTGTTGTAAGAAAATTTGCTCCGACCATACAGATTTTTGCAAACATAGGAGCGCCTGAAGTAGCCGGGGGACTGACGGAAAACGATATCAATGTCTTGCTGGAACTTTTGCGGGCTGATGGGCTGATCGTCCATCTGAACGCCGCGCAGGAGCTTTTTCAGCCTGAAGGCAATACCGATTTCCGTCATGTTCTGGAACAGATTGCCATACTCACCGCTAAAATTCCAGTGCCGGTTATCGTCAAGGAGGTTGGATGCGGCATTTCGGCATCGGTTGCACGGCGTCTTATTGAGGCTGGCGTGGACGTGATTGATGTTGCCGGATCCGGGGGCAGCAGTTGGCAAAAGGTTGAGGAAATCCGCTATACCCGGCAGTTCGGCCAAGAGAAGCGATTCAGCCAGCCTGCTCTTGATGAGCTGTTGAACTGGGGAATTCCAACGGCACAATGCCTGCTTGATATCAGCAGGCTCAAAAGAGAGTCGCCCGGTTTCAACGACATTGAAAGTATTGCTTCAGGGGGAATCCAGTGCGGCACTGATATCGCAAAATCCCTCGCACTTGGAGCGCAACTGGCCGCCTCGGCAAGGTGCCTTCTCAAAGCTCTTCATGAAGGAACTCTTGAAGAAACTATTGCATCATGGCTGAACGACCTCAGGGCTGTCATGTTCCTGACCGGAGCCGCCAACATAGCAGAGCTTCGGAATAAAACCCTTATCACTAAACAATGAGCGATTTGACTATGAATGCAACCCTTACGCAGGAACTTGTCGAAAACAAATATCGCGTCTCACTTTCGAGCATCAATGATGCACTCGGCAGATGTTTTGACAAGCAGAACCCGGTCACCCTGTATGCTCCAGCCAGGTATATTCTTGAAGGAAATGGCAAACGAATCCGGCCATTTCTTACCCTGCTTGCGTCGGAAGCGGTGTGCGGCTCTTCGGAGAACGCCCTCCATGTCGCCCTGGCGGTTGAAATCCTGCATAACTTC
>CAIVSG010000033.1 GCA_903908555.1 uncultured Chlorobiaceae bacterium
ACCAGGAAATGACCAATGAATCACGCAATGTCCTTGTCGAATCGGCAAGAATTGCCAGGGGTTCTATCCATAATCTCAGAGAGATCAGCACGCTTGCGCTCGATGCACTTATCATGCCCGGGGGATACGGTGTAGCAAAAAACCTGAGCAATTATGAATTCAAAGCTTCCGAATGCGATGTCAATGAAGAGGTCGTGATGGCGTTGCAATCGTTCTATCATGCCGGCAAACCCCTTGGTTTTATATGCATCTCTCCCGCTATAGCGGCAAAAGTACTTGGCAATGAACATATAGAACTGACAATCGGCAACGACTTGGAAACAGCGGCAGACATTGAAAAAATGGGTGCCCGGCACATCGAAAGCCCCGTATGGAACACCGTTATCAGCAAAAAAGGTAAAATCGTCAGCACACCGGCCTATATGCTTGGACCAACAATAGGAGAAGTCGCCAAAGGCATCGAAAAGCTGGTTGCCGATATAATCGGGTTACTCTGACTTGCGATTTTTTTCAAAAGGAATACCTGCATCCCTTGGAGCGGAAGCCCTTCCGACAAAGCCCGCGAGCACAAAAAGTGTAATGATATAGGGCAATGACTGCACCAGCTGGGAAGGGATCAGTCCTGTCTGGAGCCATATTTCCAAAGACTCGGTAGCGGCAAACATTATACTCGCAAGAGCAGCTCCCGCTGGAGTCCACTTTCCTATAATCATAGCAGCAAGTGCTATATAACCCCGACCTGCAGACATATTATCCGTAAATGTATGCTGCTGAAAAACAAGAAAAGCTCCTGCAAGTGCGGCCAGTGCTCCCGATATCAGCACACCGGAATACCGCATTCGATCAATATTGATCCCGGCACTGTCGGCGGTTTCAGCACTTTCACCTGTTGCCCTAAGCCTCAGCCCGTAAGGCGTTTTAAATAGCAGTAACTGACCGGCAACAACTGAAATAAAAGCCAGACAAAAGAAAGGATCCAGGAAAAGAAAAGGAACGTCTATCCCTGCTATACGTTCCGAGTTCATTGAACTTCCAAACAGGAGGCTAAGACCGAAACGGGTAGCTCCCATGATGAATATATTGATGGCAATTCCTGCGACAATCTGATCGGCCTTAAGGGTGACTGTAATAAAAGCAAAAATCAAGGCGACACAAAGACCACAGAGAAGAGCCAGCAAAACCCCTATCATAGCCGATCCTGTAAGGTACTGACCATACGCCGCACCGAAAGCGCCCATAAGAATCATACCCTCAAGGGCAAGGTTAACAACACCCCCACGTTCCGAAAAGGTTGCCCCGACGGAAGTAAGCGTATAGGGCACAGCTAGACGCACAACTTGCATAAGAATGACTGCAGGCTCAATACCCATTATTAATCAGTATGAAATATCCTTTCAGGTAGTTTTTACAGCCGGATTTTTTATTAAATTTCGTTTCGAATAAAAGTAGTAAACTCTACCTGTTTTTTCGCCGCCTGCTCATGTTTTTTATTTTGCAAAGTAAAATAATTACTGCTTACCATCATGTCAAAATCTGAGATTCCAAACGAAAAGGCTTCCCGCAAACAGTACATTTACAGTTTCTCAGGAGGGTCTTCTGAAGGTGATGCGTCCATGAAAAACCTTCTTGGGGGTAAAGGTGCCAACCTTGCCGAAATGGCAAACATCGGCCTGCCGGTTCCTCCAGGATTCACCATTTCAACAGAAGTATGCACCCACTACTACGACAATCAGAAAAACTACCCCAAAAATCTTTTCGAACAGGATATCCCGAACGCACTCAGCAAAATTGAAGAGACATTAGGGAAAAAGTTTGGCGATCCCGAAAACCCTTTGCTTGTCTCAGTCCGTTCAGGGGCCAGGGCCTCAATGCCTGGCATGATGGATACTATTCTCAATCTTGGTTTGAATGAAAAAACTGTTGCAGGCCTTGCCCGGAAATCTGGAAACCCCCGATTCGCCTGGGACTGCTACCGCCGTTTTGTGCAGATGTATGGCGATGTCGTACTTGACCTCAAACCGACCGATAAAAAACAGATTGATCCCTTCGAAAAAATACTTGAGACAAAAAAACACGAACTTGGCATAACGCTCGACACTGAATTCGAGGTTGAAGACCTCCAGGACATTGTCGCCAAATACAAAGCTGCAATTCTTGAAAAAACCGGCAGGACGTTCCCTGAAGACCCCAAAGAACAGCTCATCGGAGCAATCGGAGCCGTGTTCAACAGCTGGAATAACGAACGGGCTATCGTCTACCGCAAGCTTAATCACATTCCCGGTTACTGGGGTACCGCCTGCAACGTTCAGGCCATGGTCTTCGGCAACATGGGCCTGGATTGCGGAACCGGCGTAGCATTCACCCGAGATGCTGCAACCGGCGACAATATCTTTTATGGCGAGTTTCTCATGAACGCCCAGGGTGAAGATGTAGTGGCCGGCACAAGAACTCCCCTTAAAATCGAACAGCTCAAAGCAGAAAACCCCGACATCTACAACCAGCTTGAAGAAATCCGTTCGATTCTCGAACACCACTACCACGACATGATGGACATCGAGTTCACCATAGAGAACAACAAGCTTTTCATGCTGCAGTGCAGGGTTGGTAAACGAACCGGTATGGCTGCGGTAAAAATTGCCTATGACATGTATAACGAAAAGCTCATTGATGAAAAAGAAGCTCTGTTACGCATAGAACCTGAACAGCTGAACCAGCTTCTGAGACCAATCTTTGACTTGAAGGAAAAACAGGCCGCCATTTCAGGAGGCAGACTCCTCGCAACAGGCCTTAATGCAGGCCCGGGTGCTGCAACCGGAAAAATCTATTTTAATTCCGTAGATGCGTATGAGGCCGGGAAACGCGGAGAAGCCGTCATTCTTGTCCGCATCGAAACCTCTCCCGAAGATATCAAAGGCATGGCAGCCTCTGAAGGTATACTTACCGAACGCGGGGGGATGACCTCCCATGCAGCCCTTGTGGCCCGTCAGATGGGCAAGGTCTGCGTTGTCGGATGCGGCGCACTCAATATCGACTATCAAAAAGGAGAGATGCGGGTTCACGGCAACGATACGGTGCTTTCCGAAGGTGATTACATCTCCATCGACGGCAGCACCGGCGAAGTTATTGCCGGTAAAGTGGCCACTAAAAACTCTGAAATCATTGAAGTACTTGTTGATAAAACCCTCAAGCCGGAAGATGCGCCGACATGGCCTATCTACAAACAGCTTATGGAATGGGCCGATAAGTACCGCAAACTCAATATCCGCACTAATGCCGATCAGCCCGACCAGGCTGAAATCGCCATTACGTTTGGCGCTGAAGGCATCGGTCTCTGCCGCACTGAACACATGTTCTTCGGCGGTGAGCGTATTGACGCTATGCGTGAAATGATTTTGGCAGACGATATCGAAGGCCGCAAAAAAGCTCTTGAAAAACTTCTCCCTTATCAGCGTGAAGACTTCTACGGGCTTTTCAAAACCATGGGCTCAAGACCGGTCACCATCAGACTGCTTGACCCTCCTCTACATGAGTTCCTGCCGCACACCGACAGTGAAATCAAAACTCTTGCGGGAAAGATGCACAGATCATTTGAAGAGGTAAAAAAACTTATCAATGATCTGCACGAATTCAATCCCATGCTTGGGCTCCGCGGCTGTCGCCTCGGTATCCTTCATCCTGAAATAACGGTGATGCAGGTAAGGGCAATCATCGAAGCCGCCTGCAGGCTTAAAAAGGAAGGGCTTGAAGTCGTGCCTGAAATCATGGTACCACTCATCAGCACCGTCAAGGAACTTGAAATTACCAGTGAAATTATCCACAAAACGGCCCGTAGCGTCATTGCCGAACAAGGTACCGGGGTTAAATACCTGGTAGGCACGATGATCGAGGTACCACGTGCGGCCATCACTTCCGACCAGATTGCCACCGCTGCTGACTTCTTCAGCTATGGCACCAACGATCTGACCCAGATGGCACTCGGTATGAGTCGCGACGACTCAGGCCAGTTCCTGCCAATTTACCAGCAGCAGGATATCTTTGCACGCAACCCGTTTGAATCGATCGACAAAGATGGAGTGGGACGCTTGATAAGCATTTCTGCAAAAGAGGGTCGAGGAGTGAAACCTGGACTTAAACTCGGTATCTGCGGCGAGCACGGCGGTGATCCTTCAACCGTTGAGTTCTGCCACGAGATCGGGCTTAATTATGTTTCATGCAGCCCGTTCAGAGTCCCGATCGCACGTCTTGCGGCAGCAAGAGCGGCACTGAAAGGCTGAACTGATTTCAACATTCACAGGGTACAAAAGAGAAAGGCGGCTATTGCCGCCTTTCTCTTTTGCTTTATGCTCAGGACTTTTTTCAAGCTTCCTTTTTCTTAAAAAACATGCAGCCACCTTCGGCAACTACATCCTTGCCAAAACAAGTTCCTGAGGCAGGATTATCAGCCTTTGGAGTAAAGCTCTGGCAATCCTGACACTGTTTACCTTTTTCGGCTTGCTTCTGGTAAATAATTTCCATATTGAATGTTGCTTTATGTTTTGCGTTATTGTTCAATCAAATCAGTCAATCAAATCAATATCCATCCGATTTTGACCTTCATAAGCATCGGACTGATAAACCAAATATAAATCAGAAAGATTTTTTACAAAGTTTTTTTATAAAAAAGAAACCATAGCCTTCATCTTACTGTTGAGCTAAACAGCATCAGTAAAGAATTGCTGCCTGGGCAGCCAAAAAGAAAGAGAGACTAAAAAAACAAATGGAATTCAGTCATATCAATATCAGGGGAGCAAGAGTCCACAATCTTAAAAATATCTCGCTTGATATTCCACGCAACAAATTTGTAGTCATTACCGGCCTTTCAGGATCAGGCAAATCAAGCCTTGCCTTTGATACCATATATGCGGAAGGACAACGCCGTTTTATGGAAACACTTTCACCTTATGCCCGACAGTATATCGGAAGCATTGAACGCCCGGACGTCGATTTTATAGAAGGGCTTTCGCCGGTCATCTCCATTGACCAGAAAAGCACGAACCGCTCACCCCGTTCAACAGTCGGAACAATCACAGAAATTCATGATTTTATCCGTCTTCTTTATGCCAAAGCAGGTCGTCGTTACGACCCCGTCACCGGACACATGCTGCAGAAGCAAAGCGAGGAAAGCATCGCTGATGCCATTCTCGCCCTGCCCGAGGGAACGAAAATCCAGATACTTTCACCTCTCGTAACCGGGCGAAAAGGTCACTACCGCGAACTTTTCGAACGGTTGCTTCTCAAAGGGTTTCTCCGCGTCCGCGTTGACGGAAAATACCGCGAAATGGAAAAAGAGATGCAGATCGAGCGTTATAAAAGCCACTCCATTGAACTGGTTGTTGATGGTATCGTTATCGGCCCAGACAGTGAAGAACGTCTGAAAAAGGCGCTCAAACTTGCCATCAACTTGTCTGAGCACAAATCATCCGTTATCTGTGAACCGGTTGAAAGCGAGCTGAAAGAACTGACCTTCAGTACACAGTATGCTTATTCTGATGGTTCCGTACCGGTCGATACGCTCGCACCAAACCACTTCAGCTTTAATTCTCCCTATGGGGCATGCCCTGAATGTAAAGGGTTAGGAGAACTCATGCAGCTTTCAGCCGAACTGATGGTACCGGACGGGACACTGTCACTCAACGAAGGAGGCATGGATCCGTTCGGCAAATCCGGAAAACGGAATCTCTGGCAGGTGATAAAAGCAATTGCAAGGGAATTCGACTTCACTCTTGACACCCCGATCGCAGCTATTCCAAAGCAGGCACTGGATATCCTGCTTAACGGATCCGGCAGCCGGACCTTTGACGTCAGCTACAGCTACTCAGGTCATGATACACTCTATCCGCAGCCTTTTCAAGGAGCAATTCCCTATGTTGAAGAGATCAGGAATAATGCCAGTACACCCAAAGTGCGGGAATGGGCTGAAAGCTACATGATCCGTCAGCCCTGTCCGGAATGCAAAGGCGCTAGACTGCGTAAAGAGAGCCTGCTTGTCAAACTGAATGATCTCAACATAGCTGAATCCGAAGCACTGCCGTTACCGGAAGCTCTTGTTTTTTTTTCAGCGCTGCCCGAGAAGCTGACCGTAAAAGAGAGGCTTGTTGCAACTCCGATATTACATGAAATCGTTAAACGCATTGAATTTCTCCTCAATGTCGGACTCAGCTACCTCTCCCTTGACAGAAGTTCACAAACGCTTTCAGGTGGAGAAGCTCAACGTATCAGACTCGCCTCCCAGCTTGGATCACAACTTAGCGGTGTCCTCTATGTGCTCGATGAACCGAGCATCGGCCTCCACCAGCGCGACAACCAGAAGCTTATTACCTCGCTGAAACGCCTTAGAGACCTCGGCAACACCGTCCTTGTTGTTGAGCACGATAAGGATACCATGCTTGAGGCTGATGAAATTATCGATCTCGGGCCCGGAGCGGGAGAATACGGCGGAGAAATCGTTGCTCAGGGACCAGCCACATCCCTTGACCCAAACTCACTGACAGCTAAGTACCTTTCCGGTGTACTGCAGGTCTGTTTCAAGGGAGAGGGAAACAATACTACGGAAGAGCAGCAATTCATTCGTTTAAAAGGGTGTCGTGGAAACAACCTCCAGAACATCGACATCACTATTCCACTGCGTTCACTGGTCAGCATTACGGGCGTCAGCGGGTCAGGAAAATCAACAATCATCAACGAAACACTCTTCCCGATTCTTGCACGCCACTTTTACCGGTCAAAACTGGTGACCTATCCCTTCGACAGCATTGAAGGGATAAACAATATCGACAAGGTCGTTAATGTTGACCAGTCGCCTATCGGCCGAACACCCCGGTCCAATCCGGCTACTTATACCGGCGCATTCACCTTTATCCGTGACTTCTTTACCCGCCTGCCTGAAGCGCAGATAAGGGGATACAAAGCAGGACGGTTCAGCTTTAATGTCAAAGGCGGCAGGTGTGAAGTGTGCCAGGGAGCTGGAACGAGGAAAATCGAAATGAACTTTCTGCCCGACGTCTATGTCCAATGCGAAAACTGCAAGGGAGAGCGATATAACCGTGAAACCTTACTGGTTAAATATCGCGGTAAATCGATTGCCGATGTGCTTGAGATGACTATTACGGAGGCTGCAGAATTCTTTACCGACTTTCCCCGCATTCTCCGCATCCTTTCCACCATGCAGAGTGTCGGACTCGGCTACCTCAAGCTTGGCCAGCCCTCACCCATGCTTTCAGGCGGTGAAGCACAACGCATCAAGCTTTCGTCTGAACTTGCCAAAATACAGACCGGCAAAACCCTCTATATTCTCGACGAACCTACCACCGGACTCCACTTTCAGGATATTCAGCACTTGCTTGAAGTGCTGCGCAAACTCGTTGACAAAGGTAACAGCGTCATTATCATCGAGCACAACCTCGACATTATAAAAAACAGCGACTGGATTATTGATATCGGCCCTGAAGGAGGCTACGGGGGAGGGAAAATAATTGCAGAAGGCACACCGGAACAGATTGCCGAAATAACGCACTCTTACACCGGGCAGTTCCTGAAAATGGAAATGCCACAAGCATAAGGGCGCGGGGCATCCATTTACATGTGTAACAATTTTTTTATATAATGGAGACAGTATTATTGCAATTACAGCCGAAGAGAAAAAAAATAAGAACTCTTAGGGAGTCACATCTTGAAAAGCATAGGTTAACACCTTAGCTATGAAAATTAACCGAACTTGTAAGGCTGAGAAAGGTTTGACTAATAAATTTCAATACCTATGCCTACTCTTAAGGAACTTTCGAATTGATTCAGATTTTTTTTCTTTAGCTTTGATTGTAATGAACAGATGCATGTGCATGTCAGTAAGGACAACAAAATCTGTAAATTTTGGATAGAACCTGTTTCATTAGCAAAAAACAACGGATTCTCATCGAAAGAACTCAACACGATATACAAACAGATTCAACTTAAAAGCAACCTCATAAAAAATTGCTGGCATGAACACTGCGGTCAATAGTGAACCCAGAATCAATGCTGTCGAAATAACGAATGATATGATTGCTGCGATTCTTGAAGATGGCCGAACAATAAGTGTTCCCTTGACATGGTCATGGCGCTTATTGGAGGCATCGACAAAACAGCGAAAAAACTTCGAAATCATCGGGAACGGCATCGGCATCCACTGGCCAGATATTGATGAAGATATCAGTGCCGAAGGCATGCTTTATGGACTGCCTGCACAAAGATCAAAAAGAAAAAAATCAGCCTGAGACTACCCCTTCCTTCAGATAAATTCTTCGTAATAATCAAGGTCCTTGTGAAAGGTCTCTTCAAGGGCGGCAAGCGAAAAGAATGCAGCTATAATGCAAATTGCTCCGACCAGCAATGCGCCTGATTCGAGCCCCAGAAAACTCCGGCAGAACTGAAAAAGCATGGTAATCGGCACCACCATCCCGCGAACAAGATTTGGAACCGTTGTTGCAACTGTTGCACGCAGATTTGTACCGAACTGCTCGGCTGCAACGGTGACAAAAATAGCCCAGTAGCCACCGGCAAAACCAAGGGCGGCACAGACCAGGTAAAAGAATTGCGGGCTGCTCTGTCCTTGCAGAAAATAGAGCGCAACTGCTCCGACCGAAAGCAGCATGAACAAAAGAATGACCTTTTTCCTGCTCTGCAGGAGCTGGCTCAGCAGTCCACTTGAAAGATCACCAAACACAAGCCCGAGATCACAATACATAACTGAGTTTCCCGCTGAAACCGGCCCGGTAATATGAAGTTCTGCTGCAAATTCAGGTGAAAAAGTAATCAGTACCCCAACCACAAACCAGATCGGCACCCCGATCATAATTGAGTTTATATATCGGAAAAACCTGTCGCGATCAGTAAACAAGGCTAGCATATTCCCCCGACTGACTCCGGATTTTTCCTCCATTGCCTTAAACATCCCCGACTCGGAAACCTTCACCCGCGCTACAAGAAGGAGAAGTCCCAGACCCCCTCCGATAAAAAAAGCATTATGCCACTCATAAGCATTAGCCACAACGTTAGCCAGAATAGCCCCTGAAACCCCGATCGAGGCAACCAGCATTGTTCCGTATCCTCTGATCCTTGTGTGCAGCACCTCCGAGACAAGGGTAATACCTGCTCCAAGCTCCCCGGCAAGACCAACACCGGCAATAAACCGCAACGCTGCATACGCAGGAAGTGATGAAACAAAGCCGTTGGCAATATTGGCAAGGGAATAGAGAAGAATAGAGGCAAACATAATTTTCAGACGACCCTTTTTATCGCCAAGCCAACCCCAGAGGATTCCTCCGACCAACATGCCGATCATCTGCATATTCAGCAGGTAAACCCCGTAATCGATCAGTTCCTTCCCTGAAAGCCCGAATGATTTCAGACTCGGCACCCTGACGATACTGAAGAGCACCAGATCATAAATATCAACAAAATAACCCAGAGCCGCCACGATCACCGGCAGACTGAAGATATCGCGAATAGATGCATGCTCCTTTTGTTGCAAAACCTCTCCATTTTGGTTTTATATCCTCTTCACTCCCTTTCGAAGAGTCCTACAGCCGAAGAAAATGCTTTTCAACTGTTACAATAGTGCTGTGCTCAGATGCATTGCCATGACCAGACTTTGCCACACTGGAAATCGGCATAAGCAAATCAGGATAAATACTGACCTCCACCCCCTGCATAATACTGTCGAAATAAACCACCATCCTGGTCTCTCTGCCCTGTTTTACAACGACACCTTCCAGATCCTTAAAAGGCCCTGCAAGCACCCTGACTCTCTGCCCGGCAGGAAGAGTGACGACAACGCCTTGTATCGCATCAGGTTCCCTGACCAGCTTTCTCAGCCAATCAATATCTTTTTCACCAATAACCGAAGGATGTTTACCAATACCGATAAACTTCACCACCCCTTCAGTATCAAGCACTTTAATATTATCCTTCCGAAGGTCAATATTGACAAACACATAACCCCTGAACAACGGATCGCTCACCTTTTTCTTTCTATCGCTCCACTGTTTCCATGTTTCAAGCAAGGGTAAAAAGCTTGAAAGATCCCGCTCAAGCAACATCTGATGCACTTTTTTTTCATGACGAGACCTTACATAGACAGCGTACCATTTCAAATTCTGAACTTCTGGCATTCGGTAAAAACATTATTGTTTGAACGGCATACAAGCATATAATCCATAACAGATCAGGTCATTATCGTATAATAAGATAACTACGGATATCATTCATAGGATGGATAAATGAATGGATGATTATAATCATTGATGAGCTCTCTGCAAACTGCTGCTTTTACGGTATGAACCAAGAAAGAGTTTGATAAGCTTTGCAGCAAAACCTATAACTTCACGATCCGCGAACTGGGATAAAAGTAGCCCTGTCATTCGTCCGGGGTTGTTGCGCATCCACTCGTTTCTATAGAGCACACCCATCAGTTTATCCATGGGAACACTGCAGGCTGACTCTATGAGTTCGTCAAGGCGGATCTCCGGCCCGTTAACGTGCATGCCGCTTTGCCCGGTTGTCATGGTAAGTACCCGATTACCAGCCTGCTCTGAAAGAGAGTAGTCTATGCTTTTGCCTGATGGGTGCGTTATCCGGATAACAATGGGCTGCTGCAGGGTTTTGCATTTAGCTGCAGCGGGTTGTTCTACCACTCCATGCTTGTGGTCAAGAAACCTTATGAGCGCATCGAACATAAGATCACTGATAGCTTTGTTCGAAAGGTTTTTGTTGACACGCATAAGCCAGCTGAGCTGGAAGAGATCTATCATAAAGCTCAAGAGAACGTCCCGTGTATTGTTGCGCTTCATTACTGACTTGAAGCTGTTGAAGGCTACATTGCAGTATACCAGCATGGCAACGAGGGTTTTGCCGTCCATGCTGCGGGTCTCAATGACGGGGCAGTAGTTGTTGTAAAGATCCCAGTCATAGGAGCGGATTTTGCCTTCGTTTTTGTACTCATTGTATATGCCCGTACCGGGATAAGGAGTCATGACCATGAAAATGGTCTGACGGAGGCCAAGCGATCGTGCGAACTCCGGGTAGGCGAGGGTATCCTGGATATTTTCGGTATAGTGGCCGATGATGAAATAGCCTTCGGCACCAATGCTGTTTTTGTTGCAAAGATCAATGGCCTTGGCAACGTCACCAAGGGTGTTTTTTTTGTTCATCAATGCAAGAGTCGCTTCGTTCGGACTTTCGATGCCGAGGCCCACTTTGCTCAGGCCTATGCGGCGAAGCTTGTCGAGTATCCGTTCGGCCCTGACAAGGTCTTTTGCCCTGGATTCTGTCATGATTCGGAAATTGGTCAATCCCCTTTCGATCATCATGTCGCAGATTTTTTCTGCCCTGCCGATGTTGGTAAGGAAGTTGGCATCCCAGATTTTTAGGAGCTTTTTATTGTTTGGATCGTGCAGAAGGGCGATCTCTTCAACAACATTTTCGGCGCTTCTGCCTCTCCAGCCTTTGTGCATCTGGTCATTGGCGCAGAAGGAGCATGACCACGGGCAACCCCTTGAGGTATAGATAGTGTCGATGGAGTAGGCATCACCTTTTTCGCCATACCTTTCGGGACGGAGAGAGCGCAGGGGAAACCGAATGGAGTCGATGTTGGCAATAGTCTCCCTAGGCCCGGTATAGACAATGCCTCCACCTTCGCGATAGGCTATTCCTTTGACATCACGGGAGGGACCATTGAGGACCAGCTCCCTGAAGGTCTCTTCGCCCTCGCCTATAACAACAACGTCAACCGAGGAGTGTTTGAGTACCTCTTCGGGCAGTGCGGTTGGATGGAAACCGCCCATAATAACGAATTTACCGGCATCCTTGGCAATTCGGGCAAGTCGTTCCGCCTGGTTGAAGGCTCCGGTCATTGAGGAGATGGCAACAAGATCTACAGGACTTTTTTTCAGGAGTGAGCTCAGGCTGTCGAAAATGCCGTAGTTATAAAAGTTGTCGGGCATAACGAGGCTTTCTACATCGTCCTGGACTGCTGCAGCGAGGTAGCAGACTCCGATACAGTCGGTGATAAAACGGGGAAAGGGGATAATAATGGTCTGTGGAGCCTCTACAAGGCAGATATTTTTAAAATATGCCATAACACCTTGATCTTGAACCTGATTTATCAGTAATAATTTTTTTTTAAAATATACGCATTATAGCCTTTTTCACATGGAACTAAGTAGGCAAATACAGAATTGATACAGTGATTTTTCTAAACGACACCGAGGCTGTGTATATTGATTGAGAAGTTGAAAATTTGGATGAAACCTTTATAAAACCGGATCACAAATCCTATGCTGCAGCTGAAAACCGCCGGTTTTAAAGCCTTGGAGAGTCTGCGTTCTTCGGGGAACTTCGCCTCCGGATTCCTGAATATGGATGATTTGAATTTTAAAGCTGACAAAGCTGTCACTCATTTTCTTGAGGAACGTTTCGCTGTTTCCCGAGAGCTTGGTGGAGTTTTTTTACTGCTTGAGCTTCTTGACACTGCGATACGCACCTCGGATCAGGAACTGATGGACAAGCCGAACCTGCCTGAAAGCGAAAAACTTGAGCTGGTGCAGGCTTTGGATAGGCAAAACTTGATGATGCAAATCTACCCCCGATATATCGACACTCTTCTACCATTAATCACCGAAGTGGCTCGGTGCGTCAAAAGAGAGGTAAGGGTGCTTGAACTGGCAAGCGGTGCTGGAGGTCTTGCTTTCGCACTCGCTGAGACGGTAGAACAGAAAAAACTCGATGTTCGCATTACTGGATCGGATATTGTTCCTGCTTTTATTGAGGAGGGGAATTACACGGCTGCGAAAAAAAAACTTCCTGTCAGCTTCCGGTTACTCAATGCGTTTGATATGAAAGAGTTGGAGATGGGCGAATTTGATATTGTGGTTATGGCACAAAGTTTACACCATTTTACTCCGGGGCAGCTGGCTGTAGTTATAGCCCAGTCGGGCCGGCATGCCACGACTGCGTTTGTCGGCATCGACGGATACCGAAGCGTGCTGCTCGCCGGCGGTGTTCCTCTTATTGCCAGCCTGCAGGGCATAGTGTCATTTACTCTTGATGGTTTAACTTCTGCACGAAAATTCTACTCTGAACTTGAACTGGATATGATTGCCGAGATAGCTACCGGGAGAAGAGATCATACGTTAGACTGTTTGTGGCCGTTGAGCGTGCTTACTGTAAGATTTTAGTTGGCAGTGGGCAGTTGGCAGTGGGCAGTGGGCAGTTGAAGATAAGAACGTGCTGAGGGCGACCAAAAGGGTCGCCCGTACGGGGTTGAGGGAGGAGAGTTGGTTGGGGGATGGATACTTCGCTTTGCTCAGTATGACAAAATTTTCTTTTTTGGGCACTTGTGGCTTAGCTCTTTTTTTCTCAGCACTCAGCACTCAGCACTCAGCACTCAGCACTGCCCACCGCCTACTGCTGACTAATACACGGGGTATTTGGGAAAATCAATTATATTGGTGTAATAATATTATAGAAAAAATAAAAGGAGTTGGTACGTATGAAGGTTGTCAAGCTACTCGTTGGCGGTGTTATTGTTCTTGCGGCTATCCAGTTTGTGCCTTATGGTCGGGACCACAAGAACCCTCCGGTCACAGGTGAACCTGCATGGGATTCTCCGAGAACCCATGAGCTTTATAACCGTGCCTGCAAAGATTGCCATACCAACGAAACTGTCTGGCCCTGGTACAGCTCTTATGCTCCGGTATCTTGGCTAACTCAGCTCGACGTCTCTTTTGGACGTAGTGTTTTCAACACGTCAGAATGGGGACGATCTGGAGAAAATGAGGGCGATAAAGCAGCTGCTGAGGTTAGAAAAGGTAAGATGCCACTTTTTATCTATCTCCCCGCTCATCCGGAAGCGAAGTTGAATGCTGATGAAAAAAAGCAACTTGTTGATGGCCTGGTTGCAACGTTCGGTGAAAAAAAGAGCAAGAAAAAAGAGTAGAACCACGATATAAACTACCTGGCATCCTGCTGGGTAGTTTATAGTATACCTGTCAAATGCATCCCCTACCTGGCAACTGTTTTCACCAATGATTTCATGAGTTTTCCAATTTTTCGTGCACGAACCACGCCTGCTTTACACAACTACCCTCTTCATCTGACCCTCTTTCTTTTAACGGTACTTTCAACACTTTTTGCAGGAGCTTTCTGGGGCGGGAAGGAGTCTCTTGTCTCAGGAATCCCTTACTCTGTTTGCCTGCTTCTCTTTTTAAGCGTTCACGAGTTCGGTCATTTTTTTGCAACGTTGCACCACAGGGTTCGTGCAACACTCCCGTATTACATTCCCGTTCCTCCCCTGCCGTTTCTCCTCAGCCTTGGAACAATGGGAGCAGTCATCAAAATCAAGGAGAGAATCCCGAGCACAAACGCCCTGTTCGATATCGGTATTGCTGGCCCGTTAAGCGGGTTCGCCGTTTGCTCAGGACTTCTCGTCTATGGGTTTTTGAATCTTCCTCCGGCAAATTTCATTTACACCATTCATCCTGAATACCTGACACAACCAGGGTTGCATGCGATGGTACCTAAAGGAACGCTAAGCCTTGGAAAAAATCTATTATGGATAGCTCTGGAATACGTTATAGCTCCGAAAAACCTCCCGCCAATGACTGAGATGTATCACTATCCGTTTCTCTTCACTGGCTGGTTGGGCTCACTCGTCACGGCGCTGAATCTGCTTCCTGTAGGGCAGCTTGATGGAGGGCATATCACCTACGCCATGTTTGGCCGCAAAGGTCATGAAAAAGCTTCCAGAACTTTTCTCATATTTATAGTACTTCTTGGCTTTCCATCGTTTCTGGAACTGCTGCTTACCCTGTTCAAACCGGATGCCGTGCGGTTAATTCCTCCTCTACTCTTGCATTGGTCATGGTCAGGCTGGCTGCTCTGGGCGTTCATTCTGTCGCGGCTCATTGGTTTAAGCCATCCCCCGACATGGAATGACCACCAATTGACAACACCAAGAAAAGTGTTTGGATGGACTGCAATTGTGATATTTTTTCTGACATTTACTCCAGTACCATTCGATATAACCTGAAACTCGAGTTCATGAGTACCGATATAATCAAGGGTGGGCGTTACAGGCTCAACTGCGCTGGCCGTATACTCGATCTCTCTGAAGGTCCGGTCATCATGGGCATTGTGAATACAACTCCGGATTCATTTTATGACGGAGGGACGTTTCAGAAAAAGGTAACTGGAATCGATCTGGACCGGGCGCTCGATCATGCACTTGCTATGATCCAGGGAGGTGCTTCAATTATCGATATTGGAGGTGAATCTTCAAGACCAGGCGCGGAACTGATTTCAGAGGCTGAAGAGACTCGGCGCACCATGCCGCTTATTGAGATGTTGCGGGAGAAAACGAATGTGTTGATTTCGATTGATACGTATAAGGCTGCAGTGGCCGAAAAGGCCTTGCAGGCAGGAGCTCATATCGTCAACGATATTTCGGGGTTTACGTTTGACGAGGGGTTGGCGGCTGTTTGCCGGAGATATGGAGCGGGGGTGATTTTAATGCATACGCAGGTTAAACCGGGATCGATGGGATGGAGTACCGGAATAGACTCAGGGGGAGAAGATATTATCGCAAGTGTCAGCCGCTTTCTTCAACAATCCATCGCGACGGCTGAACAGCACTTGATTGAGGATATTATTATTGATCCGGGGTTTGGGTTTGGCAAGAGTGTGGAGGAGAATTTCAGACTTCTCAACCATCTCAACTCCCTTCTCACGCTCGGCAAACCGATTCTTGCAGGGCTTTCAAGAAAATCGTTTCTCGGCCATGCCATTACTCGCCCGGGGCATGAGACCCCGCCACCCGGCGAAAGACTGCCTGCCTCGATAGCAGCTGGAACTATTGCGTTGATGAATGGGGCTAGTATTTTGAGGGTTCACGATGTTGAAGCTGCATGGCAGAGTTTGAAGATAGTTGGCAGTCTGCAGTAGGCAGTTGGCAGTTGGCAGTTGGCAGTTGGCAGTTGGCAGTTGGCAGTTGGCAGTTGGCAGTTGGCAGTGGGCAGTGGGCAGTGGGCAGTGGGCAGTGGGCAGTTGGCAGTGGGCAGTTGGCAGTGGGCAGTTGGCAGTGGGCAGTTGGCAGTGGGCAGTTGGCAAATTTCTCTAGGCTGAGTTCTGAAGAACTATATTTGAGGTTTTAATAGATCCCTCCCTTTGGTCGGGATTACAGATTGGGGATGAGCACTCAGCAATCAGGACTGCCCACTGCTGACTGCCAACTGCCAACTAAATCTTATTAGGCTATGTATCTTTCGAAGATTGAGCTTTTTGGCTTTAAAAGCTTTGCGCATAAGGTCAGAATAAAATTTGACAAGGGTCTTACGGCTATTGTTGGGCCTAATGGGTGTGGCAAGACTAATGTTGTCGATGCCATGCGATGGGTATTGGGGGAACAGAAGTCTTCGTTGCTCCGGTCAGCAAAAATGGAAAACATTATTTTCAACGGCTCAAAAAACCTCAAGCCCCTCAGTCTTACAGAAGTCTCTCTGACTATCGAGAATACTCGAAACGTCCTGCCTATAGAATATACCGAGGTTACCGTCACCCGCCGCCTTTACCGTAGCGGGGAGAGCGAGTTTCTGTTAAACCAGGTAAGCTGCCGATTAAAGGATATTCTTGACCTCTTTACCGATACAGGTATGGGAAGCGATGCCTATTCGGTTATTGAGCTGAAGATGATTGAAGAGATTATCAGCAACAAAAGTGAAGAACGCCTGAAACTTTTTGAGGAAGCTGCTGGAATAACCCGCTATAAACAACGACGGAAACAAACGTTCAAGCTGCTTGAGAGTGCTTCAAGAGATCTTTCCAGGGTTGATGATGTTTTGGCGGAAGTTGAAAAAAAGGTGAAAAGCCTCAAACTGCAGGTCAGAAAAGCCGAAAAGCTCAGGGAGCTGAAAAAAGAAATTCAGGGTATCGATCTTACCCTCTCCTGGCTCGCAATGGAGGAGTTCCATGAAAAGCTTGAACCGATGCAGCAACGCATCCGGGAAGAGGAACTGCAGAACCATGCATGTGCTGCAAAAATCGCATCTGAAGACAGCACCGCCCAGACAACTGAACTGCTGCTGCTTCAGGAAGAAACGAAACTATCTGAAATACAGAAAAAGCTCAACGAAAGCAATCAGCGTATTCATGCTCTTGAAAAGCAGCTTTTGCACTATGAGGAGCATCAGAAAAACCTTGTGACGGAAACCGAACGGTTCAAAATAATCATCAGTGAAAAGGAGCGAAAAATCCGTGAGCAGGAGCTCCTTGAAAGCGAGCTGACACAGCGCAAAGCACCTTGTGAGGAAGCCTGCACTGCACTGCACTCAACATTTCAAAACCTGGTTTCTGAACATGAACTGCTCAATACAACACTGAAGAGAGAGAGAACGGCACTTTCTCTGGAGCGCAGGGTAAGCGCTGAAGAACAAAGCGCTGCGAACCAGCTCGCCTTAACAAAACGCACTCTTGAATCGAAAAAAGAGTATCTGCGAACAACTGGTGAACGGCTTGCAATCAAGAAACAGGCAATTCTTGAAAAGCTTAACGCATCCCGATCGGATGAAGAGCAGTTATCAAAAGAGATCACCATCAAAACCGCCCAAATCGCCGAAGCCAAAAGCAAGGAGAGCGTTTTAAGGGAGCAGCAGGAAGAATTTTCAACCGAGATCGAGGCAAAAAAAGAATTCCTCCTTTTGCAGAGATCCAGTCGGGATAAACTCCATAACCAGATTTTACTGGCTGATTCAGTGCTCGACAATTTTGAAGGTATGCCGGAAGGAATAGTATTCCTTGAAAAAAGAAAAACCGGAAAACAAGGACTGGGCTGCATGACTGACCTGCTGTCGCTTGAGAGTGCATACAAAAAAGCCGTTAATGCTGCGCTTGGCGAGAGTATGAGTTACTATGTGTGCCAGTCGCTCATTGAGGCCAAAGCGGGGATCGCAAATCTTACAAGCTCAAATAAGGGAAAGGTTAATTTTCTTGTACTCGATCTTATTGCCGGGCAGCCTGACAACGACTCTCCCATCATCAGCGGTGCAAAAAAAACTCTTGAGGTACTTACCTACCCACAGGAACTTCATGATGCGCTTCTTTTGATGCTCAACAAAAGCTATATCGTACCGGATCTCAGAACAGCTGAAACCCTCGCCCTCGTCAACCGCGACTGCTCATTTGTAACCCTTCAAGGAGAAACATTTTCCGGTAAAGGCATTCTCTTTGGCGGAAGCTCAAAAAGCAATGAGGGACTGCGGTTAGGAAAAAAAGCTGAGCGGAGCAAGTTGCAAAAAGAGCTTGCAAGCCTTGAGATAACTATCAAAAAGGAGGAGGAGCTTCTTCTGCAGTTGCGCAATGCATTGGCATCAATTATAGTTGCAGAACAACGCAGGATGATTGAACTGTTGACGGCGGAACTCGGTGGATTTGAAAAGAGGTTTGCCCGATTCGAGGCCGAACAGAGCGAGAGAAAACGGGACGAAGTGCAGACAGGAGATGAGATTACGGCCATTCTTCAACAAAAAAATGCTTGCGAACATGAACTGGACGCACTTCTTCCCGCAATCAGCACAGCCGTTTCAAAGAGTGCACTTCTTGGAGAGAAAATCCGGCAGATGCAGGAAAACCTGATTACCCTTGAAGCACGCCATCACCAGTTCGGCCTTGAAGTTCAAGCCAGTCAGAGTCGTTATAAGGACTCTCTTCTTGAGCTTGAAAAACTCCGGATCAACATTGCCGCCTGTACAGAAAACCGGCGGTCACTCTCGGAAGAGATCCAGAAACTTAAAAGCGATATTGAAACTGCTGAAAAGAAAAAAGAGATCAGCGACGAAACGTCAAAAAAGATAAATGAAGAGCTTGATGCACTGCTTATTGGTGCTGCAGAACAACAGAAAGCGGTCAATAACCTTGAATCGGCATATCGCGAACATCAGGCCAGGCATCATGAAACACAGGCGACGCTCCGCGATCTCCGTCGAAAACACGAAGTGGGACAGCAACTGCTCGGAACCCTCAACAGCGAACGTATTCAATTAGAACACTCGCTGGATCATCTCTTTACAGAGGTTCAGCTTAAATACAACTGTGACTTGGCATCGATGACACCGCCAGTTATTGAAGAGTCGTTCGACAGAAAAGCGGCAAAGCAGAAGCTTGAAATCTTAAACCGGCAACGCGAACAATTTGGCGCTGTCAATGAGCTCGCACTGGACGAGTACGAAGGTGAAAAAGAGCGTTTTGATTTTCTTACTGAACAAAAAGAGGATCTACTCAGCGCAGAAGCACAGCTTCGTTCGACCATTGATGAAATCAACAAAACCGCTCTTGGGAAATTTGACGAAACGTTCCGTGCGGTGAGAAAAAACTTTATCACTATTTTCCGGGAACTCTTCGATGCGGAAGATGAAGTGGATCTGCTCATTCATCAAAGTGAAGACCCACTGGACGCACATATTGAAATTGTTGCCAAACCGAAAGGGAAAAAACCACTCTCGATCGAGCAACTCAGCGGTGGAGAAAAGGCGCTGACCGCCCTTTCTCTCCTCTTTGCCATATATCTGGTTAAACCGAGTCCCTTCTGTATTCTTGACGAAGTTGATGCCCCATTGGACGACGCAAATGTTACCCGTTCAGCATTCGCCGGCAAAACCACCTTAGTCACGCCCTGAGAAATCAAATGCGTCACCAACCAATTCGCATCATCCGGAGACAACGACACCGTGAACCGCGA
>CAIVSG010000034.1 GCA_903908555.1 uncultured Chlorobiaceae bacterium
AATGCTTGATTATCGCTTACAGGTTAGCGGGGCATATACCATTCATAGTCGACGCTTCAAGTAGTCTCACTTTTCTAGGGGGATTACAACAGAATCAATCGCCACAAGAAATTCACTCTTAATTTCAAGAGCCTCAGTAACCGCATATTTCATTTTTTGGAGATTCACAGGTTTCACTGATATGCTTTCTTTTTGATATAGGGCATGTGTCAGGTGTTTAAATTTTCGTGTGGGTGAAGGTGTCTTATAAAACGGTTGTTTGATGAGACTCAGAAAAGGGGCGCGAAATACACTTCTTTTTTGGCCATTATACTCTGATAAATATATATCGTATTTCTATATCTCAGGAAGCCGTTAAAATAGGTGCTTTTTAAGATTAGCAAGGAACCTTATGGAAGAGGGGCTGATCGATTATGCCAGAGTAAGGATGTGGTAAAAGTTCTGGGAGTATCCGTTCCGACGCTCTGCCGATGGATTACAGCATCTAATAATGCTTAACGGGGCTTAACATCCGTTTCCTGAAACGCTCCCAAAAGTAGCCATGATAAAGAAGTCATTAGGAATAACAGAAACAGAGAAGATGCTTGCGGAATTTTGTGAGCGGACCTTCCTAAAGCTTTGGAGCTATCCAAACCCATATAAGGGTGATGGGCACGAACTATGCGATTTACTCGCTGTGTTTGGCGATTATGTCTTCATCTTCTTTGATCGCAAAAAGCAGCTTCGCGAAACACCGGATAAAGACCCCCAAGTCCTCTGGGATCAATGGAAGCGCAATGTAATTGATAAGCAAGTCAAAACTTCGCACGGTGCCGAACGCTACATCCGGAGTGGACGAGAGATTTTTCTTGATGCTAAGCGAACCATACCCTTTCCGCTCGCAATTGATCCAACGAAATCCATATTTCACAAAATTGTGGTAGCACATGGTGCAAAAGAGGCTTGTGAAAAAGCTTCAGATCAAAACGTGTATGGTAGTCTTGCAATCTCGTATTGTAAGATTGATGAAGAATTGAGGCTACCGTTTCATATTGAAATCGATAAACACAACCCAGTACATATCTTTGATAGTCACAATATTCCGATTGTCCTGAGTGAACTTGATACAATCAGTGACTTTTCTAACTATCTCGATGAAAAGCTCCGTGCTGTCATCAAATATGACGAATTGACTTATTGCGGTGAGGAGGACTTGCTTGGACACTACTTACTCAACTATGATAGTGTAACGAAGCAACACATCATCGGAACAAACCATAATGACGTGAACTGCATTATGGTCGGCGAAGGGGAATGGCATGATTTCATCAAGTCTGACATTTATCAAAATACCAAAAAGGAAAACCGGATTTCTTACTTTTGGGACGAGCTTATACAACGTACCTGTCAGAACGCTGTGAATGGTACACTGGGAGGAAACTCAGATTTACTGCGGGGACAGAGCGCTATTTTCGAGATGACAAAGGAGCCGCGCTTTATACGCCGTTCATTGTCGAAGATCATAAAACGGGCGGTTCTCAACTTCCCGGATTATCCTGAGCAGGTCACCCACCAGGTGACTTTCTTACCGTCGTATCTACCGGATGTTGGATATGTGTTTTTCCAATTCAGAGCACCTCCGGATTATCGCACCCATCATGACTACCTCGAAAAGCGGCGAACGCTTCTAGAGATCGCATGTGGTGCAGCAAAAAATAGGTTCCCACATCTGACAAAGATCATCGGTATCGGGATGGATGCCCCAATGTTCGAAGGGGAAACAAATTCGGAGGACTTCATTCTCTTACCCTGCGATACTTGGGATGATGACATGGGCAAGTATTATGAAAAGCTGAATCAGGAGTTTAAATTCTTTGGAACAACACAGCTCAAACAATTTAATGAACATGTCACGGAGTTTGTCCCCCTAACCTCTGCCAACGAGACCGCCAGCAAGACTAATTCCAAGTTAGGCCGCAACGAACCATGCCATTGTGGGTCAGGGAAGAAATACAAGAAGTGTCATG
Source organism: uncultured Chlorobiaceae bacterium (assembly GCA_903908555.1). GTDB lineage: Bacteria > Bacteroidota > Chlorobiia > Chlorobiales > Chlorobiaceae > Chlorobium. The sequence goes on from CAIVSG010000034.1 coordinate 2,007, forward strand.
GAGCCTAATCAGAACCCAGCAAATTCAATGGTTTTGAAAACGAAATAAACACTAATGAACCGTTTTATAAAATCAGAGATAGAAGTTCTTAACGAATGCCCTGCTGACAATGCTGAAGAATGGCTTGTAAGGGCAGAAGACTCGGTGTCTTTCCTGAAGGTTAATGCTGAAACCGATGAATTGGTGATCTACGCTCTTGGGAAATCTGTCCTGATCCATGGGGTGCTTGCATTAACATCCAAAGTTACACCACCTGATGGACAGGATTTGCAGCATGGGGATTTTCCAATGCCTGATGAATGTTGGACTATTCAACGTGCTTGGGGTGGTGGCCAAGGGCACCGCATGTACCTGGAACCACCTCTGAGTTCATCTAGCAGTAAATCATTTGAAGGTGGGGAGAAGCTGGTTTACCGCCGCTCATTTGATGGAGTACAAAAAGGACCTACACCTATCGAATTGAGTCAAAAGCTAGTACACAGCCTCGACCTCTACTTTGTGCCCGAACGCAAAGCATATTGCCGACTTGATAATAGGGGCGAAATCGAGGATGTGATTAAAATCTTTCAACGTGAATCAAGCGATGAATCAGATGATTTGGCCATAGTAACTATTCTTCGCAAGGACTTGGATAAATTCATGGCACTATCGGCTACATCTCTAGTCCTTAGATTTGATTTCACGCGTGTAAGATGGGAAGACTTTCGGTTTTGGGGCAATCTTGATCAATATGAGAGGGAGGAGTCTGATCTATTTTATCACGGGGGTACTGATGGCGCAGGGAGTTTTACGAACGGAACCATCATCGTCCGGCCTAAAGTTACTGTTGATGAATTGGTACAGGCATGGAAAGATGAAGAAGACCCAAAGAAGCGTAAGTATGCGATATACAAGATCTATGACCGCAAAAATAATATTAACGCCGAAACCTCTTGCTCACCCGAATGCCTGTCGAACTACTTCCAGAAATCTGAACTACCTTGGGAGATATCCCCGGCTTTCTTTCGACCAGACGTATTGATTCGTTTTAAAGCTGATCCAGATAGGTTCACATTAGAAGATCGAAGCGTTACGTGTAGGAGTGCGTGGCACCTAAGGAGCTATGACTTCAACGAAGCTGGTCAAGTAAATGCATACATCGGCGACTTGGCAAAGTTGCCCTACGAGGAGCAGCTTTACTGGCAATCCTTCAATGAATGGCCTAAAGGCTCGATCTCTGAGCGTGCTCATCAAAATGATATTCTTGGGGAGTTCTATACTGGATATGATCCACTTAACGCTCTGAAATACAAAATCAAGGCACTCGATAAATCAACACATGAATGGTGGCAATCACGAGGTGATATTTTAGCCGATGCGACAAGGTATCCCGTGACAGACTCTTCTAAGGAGTGGGCCGATGAAATAATGACCTTTGATCAGTTTCTTGTTGAAGGTTTTCTGGTTAAACCTCTTAGAGAGCTTGCTGAAGCGGCTGGGCGCAAGCTTGACCCGAGTTGGGGGACACTCAAGGTAATGCAGGAAGTGCTGGTTGCGAAAGGGCTGAGCGGAACGGAGGCAAAAGCTATTATGGAACCCATGCAACGACTCCATGGTTTACGAACCATACTAAAAGGTCATGCTGCATTAAATAAAAAAAGAACA
>CAIVSG010000035.1 GCA_903908555.1 uncultured Chlorobiaceae bacterium
AAAGCTGCAGGGAGCACGCAGGCTCTGAAAAACCGGTTCCGCTCTGATTATTGCGGATTACTCAGTCCGGAGCGTGAGCATGACTCCGTCAGGCTTGCCGGCTGGGTTCACAGAAAACGGGATCACGGCGGGCTTATTTTTATTGATCTTAGGGATCATACTGGACTCAGCCAGCTTGTCATTCAGCCTGAGCAGCAGGAGCTCTTCGCAAAAGCTGAGCAACTGCATATTGAATCAGTGATCTGCATTGAGGGTACTGTTGTCCGGCGCGCACCGGGTGCCATCAATTCCCGGCTTGCTTCGGGCGAAATTGAGGTGGTTGTCAGTCAGATCACCATCGAAAGCAATGCACACCCGCTCCCTTTTCCTGTGGCTGACGAAGTGCCGACGTCGGAAGAGCTGCGCCTCAAATATCGTTTTATCGACCTGCGTCGTGAAAAAATTCACGAAAATATCATTTTCCGCAGCCGCCTCACCGCCGCTGTGCGCCGCTACCTCGAAGAGCAGGATTTTATCGAAATACAGACCCCTATTCTCACCTCCAGTTCACCTGAAGGGGCACGAGACTTCCTTGTTCCAAGCCGCCTCCATCCGGGTAAATTCTATGCTCTGCCCCAGGCACCCCAGCAGTTCAAGCAGCTCCTCATGGTATCAGGTTTTCCTCGCTATTTTCAGATAGCCCCCTGTTTCCGTGATGAAGACGCCCGCGCAGACCGTAGCCCGGGCGAGTTTTATCAGCTTGATATGGAGATGGCCTTTATTGAGCAGGACGACCTCTTTGCCATTCTTGAAGGGATGATTGAGCATCTTACCCGCACCATGTCGCACAAGCGCATTGCGCAGTTCCCCTTCCCGAGGATCAGCTATAAAGAGGTGATGAACCGCTTCGGCACCGACAAACCCGATCTGCGGATTCCGCTTGAAATCAGTGATGTCACCCCTCTTTTTGTCGGTTCAGCCTTCAAGGTTTTTGCAAACAGTACGGTTGCAGGCTCCTGCGTCAAAGCGCTTGTTGTCAAGGGACGCGGTAATGAGTCAAGGCTGTTTTACGACAAAGCAGAAAAACGCGCCAAAGAACTCGGTTCCGGCGGTCTTGCCTATATCCAGTTCAGGGAAGAGGGGCCAAAAGGCCCTGTAGTCAAGTTTCTCTCCGAAGCCGATCTGGCAACCCTCAAAAGCCATCTTGGCCTTGAGACCGGCGATGTGGTCTTTTTCGGGGCAGGGAAGTGGGAAGCGACCTGCAAGATCATGGGCGGCATGAGAACCTACTTTGGCGAACTCTTTGCACTTGACAAAGACGAACTCTCCTTCTGCTGGATCGTTGACTTCCCGATGTTTGAGTTCAACGAAGAGGCCAAAAAGATCGACTTTTCACACAATCCATTCTCCATGCCGCAGGGAGAGATGGAGGCGCTTGAAACCATGCAGCCTCTCGATATTCTTGCCTACCAGTACGACATCGTCTGCAACGGCATCGAGCTGTCAAGCGGTGCCATCCGCAACCACAAGCCGGAGATCATGTACAAGGCCTTCGGTATTGCCGGATACGAAAAGGAAGAGGTTGATGCGCGCTTCGGACACATGATCGAAGCCTTCAAGCTTGGCGCCCCGCCGCACGGAGGCATCGCTCCCGGTCTCGACCGGCTTGTGATGATTCTCTGCGACGAGCAGAACATCCGCGAGGTCATTGCTTTCCCGATGAACCAGCAGGCACAGGATCTCATGATGGGCTCTCCGTCGGAAGTCACCCCGGTACAGCTCAAAGAGCTGCATCTGAAGATTGAGTTGCCGAAAAAATAATTGACAACGAGATGGCTGGTTGGAGGGGACGTTTCCGTGTTAAACCCTCCAGCCCTATCCTTTCGTTTGGATGGCTATCTTTAAGAGTTGAAGGTCTGGAATGGCTGATTACACGCTTGTATGCATCAGGATCACCCTTGAGTGAATAAGATGTTGTTTGGAAAGTGTTGTATATGGACTTGTTTATTTTGTAATTTGTAATCAAACTATGAACAATTAAGACATGATAGAGATTACTGGCACAGAATTACGCAGGAACATGATCAAGTACTTCGATCTTGCGATAGAGAAAAAGGAGCAGGTTCTTGTTCGACTCAGGAATCGCGGGACTTTTACGATTACTCCTGCCATAGAAACCAAGAGCGGTAAGCGAATTGCGAAGAAAACCGAACTAGAAGCATATCTTGACCAGCCTGAGGTACAGGAATCCATTCTTCGCGCACGTGCAGATGTAAAAGCCGGCAGAGTCCGCAAATTTACCACTGTCAAGAAGTTATGGGAAGGTATACAGTAGAACTCACCGAGGAATTCGATACCCACCTGAATCACTGGATGAAAGTCGGCAACAAGGCAATCCTTCGCAAAATTGAAAAGATTTTACCTGAACTGGAAGAGCACCCCACCACAGGGGTAGGCAAACCTGAAGCATTGAAAGGAGAATTTGCGGGTCTCTGGTCGAGAAGGCTTAACCAGCAGCATCGCATGATCTATGAGATTATCGATGAAAATGTAACCGTTTATCTCCTTTCCGCCAAAGGCCATTATAACGACAAATAACCCGTTATACCAGATCGTGTAAACCCCAGCATTGACAGATTGTAAGATGCAAAGTGCTGACAAACCCAACGTAACCGTATTAACGATTCTTGAAAAATGAACCACCTCTGCCGACCTCTTTGATGTACAGAATCCTGTGTTCTGAGCCTAAAAATCTGTAATTTTTTTTGCTGTTCCTTTCTTATTTTCCTTTTTCAGCAATATCTTGCCTGTATATAAGAATGCAAACGGGAGCTGTTGGCCCGATTTGTTGAAGAATGAAGCGGAGCGGCAATCATCGGGTATCTGCGTTCTTGCACAGAAGGAACTGTAGGCATTTTCCCCATAAGGCAGATCAGTCTAAACAATGTCGTAACATTAGCCTGAAATCCAATTTAACTATGGAATTATTATGGAAACAGTAAAAGAAAAAATAGTTGAAATTGTTCACTCTCAACCTGAAGATTCCAGCTATGATGAAATTTTAAGGGAAATTGTGTTTGAACGGATGGTCGCCAGAGGATTGCAGGATTCAAGAAAAGGAGATTTGATTTCTAATGAAACAATGGAACATCGAATTAGAACATGGCAGTAATAAGATGGACAACAGAATCGGAGATATGGTTGAGAGATATTCATAAGTATATTTCCCAGGATAACCCATCTGCTGCTGCAAGAGTCGTGAAATCAATCTACGATAAAGTCCAAATTTTAAGAGACCTTCCCGAAATCGGATATAAGTACAGGACTGAAAAAGAGGGTGAAATACGAATTTTATTGTATGGCCATTATCGAATTGCATACCTGATAAGGGTGACTGATCAAATTGATGTTTTGGGTGTTTTTCACGGGTCACTGGATATTGAAAGTTATCTATAACCTGAAAAACCGTTATAACAAATGGGTAAATTATACGGTTAAAACATGTGTAATTTGCGCTTTAATCAAGTTGGAATAAAAACATTGATTATATATTATGGTAAAATAATCTTATGTCATAAGAATATACGGAAAATACAGGACTATGAATGATCAACCAAAGAATCCACTGCATGGATTAACTCTTGAAACAATACTCTGTGATCTTGTAAATCACTATGGCTGGGATGAGCTCTATAAAATGATAGAAATTCGTTGTTTTTATAATGATCCAAGTGTTAAATCCAGCTTGAAATTCTTGCGAAAAACAAACTGGGCCAGGGTAAAAATTGAAGAAATATATATAGACTTGATTGGTCAAGAAAAGAAAGAAGTGTAAGCACCTTATTCTTCACCAACGAGCAAATTGCCGCCATCAGGGAGCTTGGATGAAGTCGTTCCTGTCATAAGGTCTTAAGCTAAATTTCTGTTACTTGAATCGGTCAGCTTGCCAGTAACATATTTATGCAGAATACTGGTAACGAGTGTTTGATAGGGAATTCCTTCCTCCAGTGCCTTTGTTTTTAATGCTTCAACATCTCTTTTTGACACACGAACATTAATTCTATAATCTTTCCGTGCGGTTTCTGAGGCAGCCTTCATTAACTGACTTTTAACGGCATTAAAATCCCTTACGAATTCCCAGCAATTCCAGATTTGAAAATGCAAAATACAATTTTATCAATTAAGCCAGCTATCAATTTTATCGCATATAGATTTCCATTACCACCAAAAAAGTGGTTATTCGGAAAGATTAATCGAGACATAAAAATGAAATACA
>CAIVSG010000036.1 GCA_903908555.1 uncultured Chlorobiaceae bacterium
ATAGTTTTATTCTTTCATTGTTTCAAACTTTTCCACCAAGCCCGGCTGTTTCAGCTCTTTCGCAAGAAGTTGAATGATGCGCCTGGCATCCTCTTTTCTGCCGACATTCCGATATGCTCTTGCCAGAATATAAAAAAGCCGCGGTTCGGATTTCGGCGAAGAGTGAGTCGTCAATTTTTCAAGATAGGCAATATACTGAGCCGATTTCTCTCTTTCACCAAGCCGGACATAAAGGGCCACCACCGAACCGGCAAGTTCCGGATTCAAGGGATACTGCACTGGAGGAAGAAGTTTCCCCGAGGCATCGAGCACCTGCAAGGCCAGCGTTCCGCGCTGAACATCCTTGATGGAGCCTGAAGCATCCTCTATTTTAAGCGTTCCCTCAGGATTATTGGCAAGGTCAAGAGCCAGCCTGACAAAGAGTGGTGAGTAGTTGCCGCACAGCCTCCTTGAAGTTTCTTCAAGAAAGACCTGCTGGTTATTAATATTCCTATACCGGTAAACCTCCATAAGGTTTTTGTAGAGCAGCACCGGATCGACATAGCTCATGGGATCAGAGCTTTTAATCGGCACGACCTTATAGACAAGCCCGTCAAGACGAAGATAACCTTCAAGCCCGATCATGCTTTCGGGATCGACGGTCAGGGCAAAATATACCGGACGCTGGGAAAAGTTGTTCATGAGAATTTCATACACGGCAATATCCTGAGGCCTGAAATATCCCTGACCATTATAGGTCATTCCGGGCTTCAACAGCCATGTCATCGTGTCCGTCGGCGCGGAGGGCAATGTATAGCCATGGAGACGTGACTCGCGCACAAGTTTCTGGCGGGCGGGAAATGCCGGAAGCACAGCATCGACCGAATCAATAGGTATGTAGGTAATACCTGCAATCTCGCCGTCGCTCATGCTGAACGCGAGAGGTTTTGCTCCCCTTGGCCGGGTATTTTTGAGCTGGTCGAGATACCACCCGGTATTTGCCAGACTAAGGTTGACGACGCGCACATCGGTTCTGATGCGGGCAACTTCCTGAAGGTACCACAACGGAAACGTGTCATTATCGCCGTTGGTAAAAAGAATGGCATCTTTTTCGCAACTCTGCAGCATATTCCAGGCCCAGTCCCACGGCACATAGTTACCCGAGCGATCGTGCACCCTGTAGTTCACCTGAAGCATTCTGGCATTGATCAACAGAACACCAGCTGTAACGGTCAAGAGGGCAAGCAGAAGCTGATTCCTCTTCGAGGTAACCTTAAAGCGCTCCTGGATCGAGTACCAGATGCTTTCAATTCCTATTCCTATCCAGATGGCAAAAGCGAAAAAACTGCCGACATAACTGTAATCACGCTCTCTGGGCTGAGGTTCAGTCTGGTTGAGATAGATCACAAGGGCTGCACCGGTAAGCACAAAGAGTGCAGAGACGACAAGCCCCATTTTCCATTGTCGCCGGAAATGTGAAATCGCTCCGGCAAGGCCCACCAGAAAAGGGATCCCCCACAGCACCGACCAGTCGACTCCTGCGCCTTCCATATCATGCTCACGCCCGATGAACTGCCAGCCGAAGTAGCGGAAGTACATCTTCTGCATCTGATAGGTGACAAAATAGTCGAGATCACTGGAGTACTGCTGGTAATAATACTGGTGTACAGGTTCCGGTGACCAGCGTCTCGGCCAGAGCGGCATTTCGCCATACTGCTCACGGTTGACATAGGAGAAAAAAGCCTCCGGTGTGGAAGGGTTGTTTTCGTTGAGGGGCGGCCCGGCCTCGGCACGAACATAGATCAGACTATAGGATGTGTAGCCGATAATAATGAGGAAAAGCGACATGAAGACTGTATTCAAAAGCGCCATTCTATGGCGGTGGGAATACCAGGTGCCATAACCGAGCAGTCCGATAAGGAGGAAAAATCCCCACCATGAGGTAAGATGAAGCAGTACGGGAAGACCCCGGATAACACCGATATAGATCAGAAAAAACAATCCGACAGCAGAAAGAATAAAGAGCGCGAAGGATTTAACGGTAACCTCGTATTTCTTGAAATAGTAGACGACTGCAACGGCAAAAATCGCAAGCAGACTCAAGAGATGGACACCAATCGACAACCCGATCATGTACATGACGACCAGAAGCCAGCGTTCGTGTCCGGGTTTTGGATCCTCTTCATACCAGCGCAAGATCAGCCAGACAACTACGGCCGTAAAAAAAGATGACGGAGCCCAGACTCCTGCTTCAACAGCGTTAAACCAGAAACTGTCGGACAAGGCAAGTGCCAGAGCACCGATGACAGCTCCGCCATAAGCCGATACCTTTTCAGCCGTACTCCAACTGCCAGGGTCGGTTTTTCGATAGAGAATTATAAAGCGTATGGTGATAAGGTAGGTGAGCATCACCGTTCCGGAACTTACCAGAGTACCTATCAGGTTAACACGTGCACCGATGTCACTGAAAGAAGGAATCATTGAAAACAGGTGCGCGATCAACAGAAAAAGCGGAGCTCCCGGTGGATGAGGGATTCCAAGGGTATAGGCCGTAGCGATAGATTCGCCGCAATCCCAGAATGAGAGTGTGGGAGCCATGGTACGGAGATATAAAATCGCTGCAGCAAAATAGAGTATAGCTGCAAGAGTTCGGTTAATCGTCCGGTGTGTCATAAAAAAATATCAGTTCAATGGGCGTGTTATCCGAAAATAAAATCCCCGGCAATAAGATCAGCAAACAAAAAACCTTTCGGTGTCAGGTAAATACGCCCTTCCTGCAGTTTTATCCATCCTTTCTGTTCAAATCGGGTAATAGTCTGTGAAAGACGAAGTCCTAATTTATTTTCTTTTCGCAAAAACTCAACATCAAGGCCACGGTTTATTCGAAGTGAAAGAAAAACTTCTTCGGTAAACCGTTCTTCAGCCGAAAGCTCTTCACGAAAGGTCACAGCATCCCCTGGAGAAGCCATATAGCGGGTCAGGCTCGAAACATTTGCGCTACGGGTCTCCTTGTCATCACAAACTAAAAAACTGTGTGCAGAGGGGCCGAATCCAAGGTAGTGCTCCCGCTTCCAGCTTGCCAGATTATAGCGGGAATGGAAGCCTTCCAGACAGAAATTGGATACCTCGTAATGGGTGTATCCCCGGCTTACAAGTTCACTCTGCGCCAGTTCATAGAGAGAGGCCTGAACGTCGTCGTCAGGAACGCTTATGTCGCCACGCAACACATCCCGGTAGAGCCTGGTCTTCGGCTCTAAGGAAAGCATGTAAACCGATATATGCTGAGGCCGAAGCCTGAGAGCAGCCTGCAGATCGGCCTTCCAGAGTGGAAGCTGCTCTCCCGGAACCCCGCAGATAAGGTCGACACTGACCGACTCAAACTTCTGAAGCGCCATGGCCGTTACCTCCTGCGATTCAAGGGCCGAATGCCTCCGACCGAGCGCCTGCAGCTTTTCGGGTGTAAATGACTGAACACCAAGGCTCAGCCGTGTTATGCCGGCCGCCCGGAGATCATCCATGGCATCGGCGCCAAGGTCTTCAGGATTGGCCTCAAAAGCAATCTCAATATCGGGGGTAAAGCGGCACAAGGCGGAAATCCCGTTGAGCCATTCGGCTATATAGGCGACAGGCACAAGAGAGGGAGTTCCTCCGCCAAAATGAATGGAACTGATCGTCCGTCCTTTCAATTCGGAAGAGCGGGATCTGGTTTCAAGAGAAAGAGCCTTGAAAAATGCATCCACATGGTCGGTGCGGGTAACAAGATAAAAATCACAGTAACTGCACCTGGTTTTACAGAAGGGAATATGCACATAAAGACTCAGCATACTCTAAAAAAGCTGGCGTAAGGAAGCGGCAGTAGAATCAGTCAACGGCAAGGATATACTCCGTAACGGCTTTATAAAGATCGTCAGCTACAAATTCGGGAATGATGTTGCGCTCGATACAGAGTTCTTCTTCGTTGTGACCTGTTCTTACCAGCACCGATCTCATTCCGGCACGCATCCCGCACTCCACATCAAGCGTTTTATCGCCGACAAAAAACGATGCACGTCTATCAACAATAAGTCCTTCAGCAAGAAAATCGTCGATAGCCTGCTCAACCATACCTGTCGCCGGTTTCCGGAACTCCATGAAACGATCGTAATCGGGATGGGGATACTCGGGATGATACGGACAGTAATAACAACGGTCAAAGCGTGCATCTTTCGACGAAAGCAGAAGATTGAGATAGCGGTTGACCTCTTCGACCTGCTCCACCGTAGCTATTCCCCTGGCAATACCTGCCTGATTGGATATGATAACAATCCGGAACCCTGCATTTTTTGCAAGGGCAATAGCCTCATCCGCCCGATCAATAAGAATAAGCTGTTCTTTGGTGGAAATGTAACTGCCTGTATCCTGATTGATTGTCCCATCCCTGTCGAGAAAAAGGACCTTTATTGTCTGTAGCGTCATCCCCTATTTTTCAAGAAGTTGACGGTAGAGCTGATCATACTCTTCGGCTGAATTTTTCCAGGTGAAGTCTCTGTTCATGCCGGCTGAGACAATCTGCTCCCAACTCTCTCCATCATTAAAGCATGCAAGTGCCTCATTAAGCTTACCGAGCAGAGAGTCAACTGTATAGTCATGGAAAATGAATCCTGAACCTCTTTCATCGGCAAAATCGTCTATGGTTTCAACAATCCCGCCTCCGGCATAAGCCACAGGTATAGTGCCGTAGTTCATGGCAAACATCTGGATCATCCCGCACGACTCAATCATACCGGGCATAAGAAGAATGTCGAGCCCCGCTATGGCAAGGTGGAAAAATGAATCGGAAAATTCGGCCTGGAGGCTCACCTGTTCAGGATGCTCAGCAGCAAAATCCTGAAAGAGCTTTTCGTATTTTTTGTCACCGGAACCGCTGATTATTAGCTGAATATCAAGGGCTGCCAGCTGCTGAAGACTTTGAAACAGGAGCTCCGCTCCCTGAAATTCATCAAAATTGGCAATAACCCCCACAAGAGGAACGCCTTCGCGATAGGGCAGAGCGGCATCATCAAGCAGAGCTTTTTTATTATCAAGCTTGCCATCCATATTTTCAATACCGTAGCGCTTCTTGATGAGCTTGTCAGTCGACGGGTTCCACTGGCGGCTGTCAATGCCGTTAATGATTCCGTAAAACTTTTCCTGATGCTCCTCAAGTACCGGACCGAGCCCGAAAGTCTGCGGACCATCCTGCACAATTTCCTCGGCATAACGTTTCGATGTCGTGGTAAAAAGGTCGACATGCTCAATGCCGGTGTAGAGCACATTCACCTCGTCATTGGTGCAATAGAGCCCGGAGCAGACATCATCGGGCAATAGCTTCTGAAATGACTTGAAGGGAACAACGCCCTGACGGTAGACATTATGAATGGTGAGAACAGTTTTTATATCCTTGAAAAACTCGTTCTCGGCATAGACCGTTTTGAGCAGAAGGGGAATAAGGCATGCGTACCAGTCGTGACAATGGATAATATCGGGCTTCCATCCAAGACGCTGCAAGGTCTCAAGAACACCTACATTGAAAAACACAACCTTGTCGGCACTTCCCTTCAGATCATTTCCGCTGTAGAGGTCAGTAAAAAGACCGTTACGTTTGAAATATTTTTCGTTATACAAAAAATATGTCTGGATTTTGCTTGAGGGTAACGCCGTCACCTTGACGTTCAGTAAATCTATTTTCTCCTTCAGATGAACCTCTATATCGGACAGACGCAAAACATCATGCAACCGGAACTTACGGTCGTTGATCGTGCCGTATTTCGGCATCATTATGCGTGCTTCAAATCCTTCTTCCTCAATAGCTTGGGGAAAAG
>CAIVSG010000037.1 GCA_903908555.1 uncultured Chlorobiaceae bacterium
ACTTGATCGTTATAAGCCGCTTGTCACGTTTGATAATGAAGATGAAATAGCGAAAATCGCCACCTATGCACCGAACACTGGTCTTGTTTTACGAATAAAAGTACCCAATACCGGCGCTATGGTAGAGCTCTCTTCCAAATTCGGTGCAGACCCTGGAGAAGCTGTTGATCTTATAGACAAAGCGTTTAAGAAAGGGCTGGTTGTTGAAGGTTTAAGCTTCCATGTCGGCAGTCAATGCACAAATTTCCAGAATTATATTCAAGCCCTTAATCTGGCATCCAATATTTTCAAAGAATCTTGGGAAAGAGGGTATAAAGAGGTAAAAATTCTTGATATCGGCGGCGGTTTTCCCGCCCCCTACGACAATAGTATAAAACCTTTTGCTGAGCTTGCAGTAATGCTCAATTCCGAATTTGACAGACTCTTTCCGCCCGACATTGAAATCATAGCCGAACCCGGAAGATTTTTAGTGGCAACTGCAGCCTGGGTTGTTATGGAAATTGTTGGTACAGCATATCGTGACGGAAAAAGATGTTATTACGTCAATGATGGAGTCTATCATACCTTTTCAGGGATTATCTTTGACCATTGCGAATATCCTTTAAAATCCTTCAAAGAGGGTAATGAGAAAATGTGTGCGGTTTATGGTCCAACCTGTGATGCTCTCGATACGATCACTTTGGCGAATCTCCTGCCCGAAGATCTTGCGATAGGGGATTTACTCTACAGTGAAAACATAGGCGCTTACAGTCACGCCTCTTCGACATTCTTTAACGGGTTTCCGCCTGCAAAGGTTTTGCATATAAATAAATAGTCAGCAGTGGGCAGTCAGCAGTTGGCAGTTGGCAGTGGGCAGTTGGCAGTTGGCAGTTGGCAGTGGGCAGTTGGCAAGTTACGTTATTCACCGCCAATTGCTGACTGATTTCACATCGCAACAGCACATGCTACTCTAAACTTTTTCTCCTCCCTGCCAACTGCCAACTGCCCACTGCTATCTCCCCCCTGCCGGAGCATCAGTCCCTCCGGAAAGAGGCTCCGAAGGCTGCTGAAACTGCACCGGAGCATCAGCGATTTTCCGGTAAAGCTTGATGAGAAAGAGATGCTGAGGTCCGTTCAGCAAAAATGTTGCAAGCGCCTCCCACACCGAAACCCATGCTACAATAGTAAGCCCTTCGGCAAAAACAGTTTTGAAAAATGAGGGAGCGCCGTCGACAGCAAGAAGATGATTGACCCACAAAGAGATGCCGAGAATGATGATACCGATAACGAGAAGTGTTGCTGCGGTTCTCAGCATCTTGTTCATCGCTCCGAGTTCAAGCTCTCGCTGGTAGATAAAAAATTTTTGCACACTGGTGCGCACCCGCAGCATGTACTCTTCGGAAGGATAACACTCAAACATAAAGCGGATAACAAAGCGAACCTGCCCTATTTCACGCGCACACTCTGTGAGATAATAGGCGAGATCTTCATCAAGATCCTTTTTATGGTATGGAGCAGTTTTGTCGAAATCCTCATAGAGATCCTCAACACGACGAGCAGCAACATCAACAATAACCAAGCCATCAGAGGTTTGCTCGTAGCGATCAAGTATTCTTTTTGGCACTGGTCACGAATTAGCTTGGTAGAATAGCGGTGTAGTAATAAAAAAAGTAATTACATGTGTTTTTACTCACAAGAAAACCGCCTCTTTAAAAGATAAAAGAGAACTTCACTGGTGACGAAGCTTCCCACTGTTGTCATCCTGAGCCGCAAGCGAAGGATCCATCCCCCCTTAGCACAGCCCACTGCCCACTGCCCACTGCCAACTGCCAACTCCCCACTGTCAGGAAGAAGATTAATTTAGCTAAAAAAGGACCCTTGTATCTGGTAAGCGGCTCGAACCTGTTCTTCAGTAAAAGGACTGGCATTATCTGCACAGAGAAAATCTCCGTCAACTTTCTTCAGCCCGCTCTCAAGGGTTGTCAGCTGATTACCGGAGCAATTAAAATGCCCTTTAACTTTTTTTGGAGCGCTTTTAAGAGAGGTTATCTTATTCCATGAGCAATCAAAATTCCCCTTGACTTTTTCAGGAGCCCTTTTGAGAGAAGTCAGCTGGTTATTTGAACAATCAAATGCCTTGACTTCTTCAGGAGCACCTTTGAGTGAAGTCAGCTCGTTACCCGAACAGTTAAAATCCCCGTATACCTTTTTCAGGGATCCCTTAAGGGAGGCAAGTTTGTTTTTTGAACAATCAAAGTCGCCCTCAACTTTTCGAGGAGCGCCATCAAGTGATATAAGCAGGTTCCCGGAACAGAAAAAATCTCCGGTAACCACAGCTGCACATTTTTTAAGAGTGGTCAATTGATTGTTTGAACAATCATAATCACCACCAACTATCTGTGGCGAACCCAAAAGGGTTGTCAGCTGGTTTCCCGAACAATTGAAATCTCCATCGATAATGTCCAGACAGCTTGCCAGATTGGTTCCCTTGGTTGAATAGACCTCACCCTGGAGGGTTGTCAGCTGATTGTTGGTACAGGAAAAATCACCCATCACAAAAGCCGGACAATACTCCAAGGTGGTCAATTGATTATTTGAACAATCATAGTCACCTTCGACTTCCTCAGGGCCATATTCAAGGGTTGTCAGCAGATTGCCCGAACAATCGAAATCGCCTTTTACCGTTCTGGGAGCCCCTTCAAGGGTTGTGAGTTTGTTACCTGAGCAGTTGAAATTGCCGTCCACTTTTGCAGGGCAACCCTCAAGCGATGTTAAGCCCTTATTGGAACAATCGATGTCAGCCATTCCATCAACACTATCCATGACTTCGGCAAAGGTTACTGCCTTAACTGGTTTGACCATTATTACCTCCTCAGATAATTGATTTTCTGTGTAGGTCTATAGAACATAATAGTAACGAATATTTGCAAATACCCCTATCGGTCATTGTTCCCTTGGCTATATTTAGAGCAGATTATCATGGGAAACGGATTGTTTGACAAGTTGACCAGTCACCAGATAGATAACATCTTGCGCAATTTTTGTCGCATGGTCAGCCATACGCTCGATATTCCTCGAAATACTTAACGCATTGGTAAGACGAATCACATCAGCATCCGCGATTTTCATTAAAGCAGTCATTTTTGTAAAGGCCGTCTGATGCAAGGCATCAACCTCATCATCATGAGCACAAACTTGATTAGCAAGATCACGATCCTGCAACACAAAAGCATCAATTGACTTTGTAACCATCTCTCCGGCCAGCATAAACATCTTCTCAAACTCCAGCACCTCAAGCAAATGAGGACTAATTTCGAGCATCGAATCAATTATATGCATCGAAATTTCACCAATACGCTCAAGTTCATCACTAATCATCATGATAGTGACAATCGTGCGCAGGTCTTTTGCTACCGGATGCTGGAGAGCAATAAACTGAATACATGTTTCCTCTAAGTCAATCTCCTCAATATCCAGCTCATTTTCCACAAGCTTGATAAGAGGTACACTCTCTTCATCCTGATATTTAACCGCACGTAATGCCTCATACAAATTCCCGACTACTCTGGTAGAAAGGACAACAAGAACCTGCGAAAGTTCTTGAATCTGCACATGAACCGGTCGATCTGGCATAAGAATAGAAGTAACACTGCAATTAAAAATAACGGTTCACATCAAGGCAGAAAAATAGCGCACGAAATGACGGTTGTCCAGAGTCCATTTTCACCCTCTGCAGTTGCTGTGATGTTGTATGAATTAATAATCTTGTGACTCATCTTGTAGATACCCTCCCTTTCATCCCAATCCTTGTTGGGATCAAACTCAATACCAAGAGTTGTCGCAAGCATCGTTGCGGCCAGATCCTCAGCATACTCACCCGACTGTTCGGCAGATTCCCCGTAAGGCTGATGTTCCGACAGATAACCATACTGCGTCTCATCTGCCGGGATGGCAACGCCAACCGAAGCAGCAATGAGGCGATTATATTCATTGGTAGAATTACGAGCAATAACGGCAAAGGTTATCTGGCCGGGACAAAGCAGCTTAACCCCATCTTCAACGCTGATGCGCTCACAATGAGGCGGGAAAATACTGGATACGGTAACCAGATTACAGACCTCAATTTTTGCATCTCTCAAGGCAAGCTCGAACGAGGAGAGATATTCCTTGTGCCGTCCAACCCCTTTGGTAAAAAAAATCTTTGATGGAATAAATGACAATGGTGTGCTTCCTCTCTGATGAAATTAATGATCTATCAACCAGTTCAAATTTATTCAAAAGAACAATGAAAGCCTCGATTTTCTCCTCAAGCCTTTATTCATGCCAACGACAAGTTATATAAGGCCATACACCATTCTTGTCAGCGTAACAATCATAAAATACTTGAAGAGTTTGCGCAAATGTAACAGAGTTTCTCTGTGCAGAACGTCCTGAAATAAGTAATATTTATAAGAAGTACGAAAGGGCTAAGTGAGGGCGTAATGATGTAATTCAATAGGGAAATAGTACTAGCAGGCTAACCAATTAACAGGGAGAAACCATGGCAAAAAAGGAAGCAGTATCGGCTCCGGAGTATGAAGAAATCGCAACATCACCGGAACAGCAGGAAGAAGATATAAGACTTGCTGCGTATTACCTTTGGGAATCGAAGGGCGGTCGCAATGGCTCTGATGTAGAAGACTGGCTTGAAGCAGAAGAGTGGGTTAACGACTGATACTCTTATTCTGTCGATTATTCCGTATAAAGCCGCTCTCAAGGTGAGCGGCTTTATTTACGATCAAGCTCCCTCTCGGTATAGTATGAGCATTGTTCTTTACTCTTCAACCATAAACAAGGTTCAGCTTATGCCCTTCGAACTTTAATTTCACTTGGTACTTCTACCCTTTTAGGGCTTCGTCGTCAGAGTTTGATGGCAGTATAACAAGAGCAACATTCAGTCCTGAAACAAGCCGATTATGAAACAAAGCATCTGGAACGAAATTGTTTACCGTCTCGGGGATAAAAGAAGACCAAGCGGCCATTTACAACCTGAGCTTACAAAGAGATTCCGATAGCAACCTCCCTTCATTGGAGTGGCACAATCTCATACAACTCCTATACGATGAAGCCGAAAAGCACGGTCTGGATGAAATTGTTGATAACGCATACATAGAACGAAGCTATAAGGTGTATTGACCAGATTGCCCCCGCTCCGCTAAGCTCGGTGCCTCTTCTGCCTGCATTTGTAGACAGCTGGGAATCAGGGAAGCTATATATCATTGAAATAAATTTAACGGAATCGCCATAGGAAAGAGGTTAATAAGTCTCTATACTCCGCCGCGATAAAAAAGAAAATGTGGTGTTATAATCGCGCAATATATGAGATACGACAAATTAAATAACAAAGGGAACGATGACAAGCAAGACGATTGAACGAGTAGTAGACACTACAAAACAGTGCGAAGAAGATATTCAGCTCATGGCATATTACCTTTGGGAAGAAAAAGGTTCCCACGATGGTTCAGATATAGAGGATTGGAATGAAGCAGAAGAATACTTGAACAACTAATCAACCACCCAACCCCATAGGCGGCAGGCCCCCGTGCCTGCCCAGTTTATTGCCATTCCTCCATGGGGAGGCTTTTTTGGTATTTTTTGTATGCTGATTTCGGCTTGATGAGCTGGTCTTAATAATAATGAACTCTTCACCATACTTTTCCGAGTGAGCAAAGAAGCTAATTGGCAGCGCTGCACTCCGCATTGAAGATATCACGGCAAAAGCCTGCCTTCTCAGCCAGCTGCACCCGCTCATCGCTGCACACCAGCCCTAAAGGGCTTCGCGTTTATTGCCAACAGCCAACTCTCTTCAGCAGGCGTGTCCACTCCTGCGGTACAAAGAACCATATCGGTGAGTCAACGGGACCGATTACGAAATCACTGTTGGGGGGAAGATTTCTTTAGCTAAAAAAGAATCCTTTTATCTGGTAAGCTGCTCGAACCTGTTCTTCAATAAAAGGCATTGCATTAAAAGTAACATTTCACATCAAGGCAAAAGAATAGCACATGAAATGACTGTTGTCGAGAGTCCGTTGTCAACTATCCAGCGCTTTAAGGTGAAAAAAACTTTTGATGAAATTACAGGGTTATCAACCCGTACAAATATATTTAAAAGAACAATTAAAGCAGCAATCTTCACCTTAACCCTGTTTTCTTTCAAAAAACCTGTTAATAAGGCCATACGCTACTCTTGTGAGTGTAACGCTAAAAGAGCGTATAAGAATTTGCACCAATGTAACAGAACTCCACTGTGAGGAACCTCAAGTAATCAGTAATATGAGAAGTGCAATACGATAGGGCGATACGTAGGGCGCAATGATGTAATGCAATAGGAACATAGTACTGGCTGGATAACCAATTAATCGAGAGAACCCATGGCAATCAATGAGGAAGTATCGGGACAGGATGTTTATGAAGTTGCAACATCAGCGGAGCAACAGGAAGAAGAGATCAGACTTTCAGCCTATTATCTCTGGGAATCGAAGGGTAGTGCCAATGGATCGGATGCAGATGACTGGCTTGAAGCAGAAAAGCGGGTGAAAGACTGATAGTTTTCATCTATCGATCATTCCCGAAAAAGGCCGCTCTCCAGGTGAGCGGCTTTTTTAACTCTGCTTTCAAGCAGGATAGCTTTCAATACTTCTGTTACATAATTGCAAACAAAGCTAAAACCGAAAAAACAACAGGCGGCTTCTCGATATATTGTAAATAGTTGTTCTTCAAATCTCAACCATTAATAAGGTTTACTTTATGCCCTTCGAACTGTAAATCACTGGATCATTGCCGCACTTGAAACATTCATCCTTGCAGTGCTTTGCTGCCAGAATTTAATCAATCACTTTTCTAATCAACAAATATTCGATGAGCAGCCTTTATCTGGTTAAAACGACATCAAAGCTGATCGTCTTGTTCGCTCTTTTGAGCCCAGTAGCTTCGGCATCAGCGGAGCCTTGGAAATTCGGTGTCATGGGGGACTCCCAGTGGACTACTGCTGATCCGGCCAATGCTAATCCCTCAACTGTACCAGTCGCGATTATCAATCAGGTCAATCAGGAATTCATCAAGGCTGGTGTTAAATTCGTCATCGCAGTTGGTGACCTGAGTAATGACGGTAATGATATATCCGAAGTGACCCGCGCAAAGGCGGCGCAACCCCTTATCGATTCCGGAATAGGCTTTTTCCCGTTTCGCGGCAACCATGAGACTGTTGGCCTGAACAATGATTACGGCCTGTCGGTTTTTCGCTCCAATTACCATCAAACCCAGACAGGTACCTTCACAAAGACAGACCAACAGCACTACAACGTCGGCAGGGGTTTCAGCAGCCCCATCTCAGTCTCCACAGACCTGAATGGCATGAGTTACTCTTTTGACTATGGTGAACCGGAAAGCAGGGCTCGTTTTGTGATTGTCGATACCTGGGCTACGCCAACGAAAGTCGATAAAAATCCAAATGGTTATGCTTATGGCTATACCGTCAATGACCAGCAGGCATGGATCAGCAGCAGGCTTGATAAAAAAGCCAGAAAGACGTCACAGGCTTTTGTTTTTTCGCATCAGCCGCTTATAGCTGAAGGCCATCAGGACACCATGTTCAACGGCTATACAAATTCAAATCCCGACTGGCAGAACAGATTTTTTGCCAGCATGCAGGATAACGGTGTAAAATTTTATATCTGTGGCCATGACCATATCCACCAGCGCTCAATTATCGCCAGCCCCGACGGCAAGTCTCACATCGAAGAGATAATCTGTGCTTCCAACAGTAGCAAGTTCTACACACCAAAGCCACTTGACGACCTCAAGTGGTTTAACCAGAAAACCCGTGAAACCTCAATTGCACAGGAACGGTATACGGTTGGTTACTATATCTATACTGTTGACGGGCCAATGGTAACAGTCGATTATTACTCCGATGACCACGGCAACTGGATGTCTGATGCCAACTTTCCAAACGGACCAGGCAAGGCGGATACCGCCGTAAACCCTGCATTCCACTTTGTCAAAAAAGAGAGCTGGAGCTACAGCACAAACGGCAAGGAATTCCTTATACCTCAGGGGAGCAGCTATGCAAAGGTATCGGACAGATTCAAAGGTACTATTGCGCGAATTCTCGATGGCAAGAATAACAGCACAGAGAGGGATGGCACTCTTGATACCAAGGGAGGTGTTGGCCGAAAGTTGACAAAGACAGTAGATACCGGCTGGCACGAAAAGCAAGCTCCCGTGGAAACGAAGAATGATAAATCTCTGGAGAGCAATACTCTGTACTTGACAGGTATGGGCGACCTTGGCAAAGAACAGACCGATGTTTACACACTTTCAATAAGTTACCACCCGGAAAAGGTACACCCGCAACATCCCAAAAAGGGCATTTTCGCTCTGGCAACCAAAGATGCTGACGGAAACTGGGTCAATGCTGTTGAAAAAAATTCCGGAGGAGCCAAAACCTTTGTTGCCGGTCCGTGGAAAAAAGGTTATGCCTTAGGCACCTATGGCATCGACCAGCGCACAAAGACTGTCTGGGCGGTCATTAACCACAATGGCACTTTTGCCGCAGTAAGCTTTAACAAGTAACCAAAGAGCCCTCTTAACAGCGAACTCAAACAGTCATCCCAAAACACCTCTCTCTACTATAAGTCCTATGGGCCCTAAAAGACCCATAAGCCCCCAGCCCCGCCCACTGCCCACTGCCCACTGCCAACTGCCAACTGCCCACTTCCCACTGCCAACTGCCCACTGCCAACTGCCAACTGCCAACTGTTTTCAATCTCAGCACTCAGCACTCGACCCTCAGCACTTAGATATCCCACTCTTCAACAACCCTGGTCGGCCCGAAATCTTCATCAAAGCCGAAAATCCTGATGCTCACTTTTCCATTCTGGTAGATCAGAACATCAGCCCATGAAAACATCCGGTCACACTCTTTCTCAATTGCCTCTTTAGGAATAGAAAATGGCGAGCCACCACCGCCAACGATCACCTGCCAGGCATTACCGCCCTGATTTTTCCTGGGCTGTTCAGCGTGATAGGTATGCTGATGTCCGGTAAAATATACAGCCTGATAAGCCTCTACAAGATTCCAGAACGCATCTCTGACTTCAGGTCTTACATCAAATCCGCCTTCTTTGCTCTCTTTAGTCCCTTTCAGCTTTTCCGGCACATAGGTAAATGCCATTTTATGCCCAAAAATAAAGAACTTTTTGGCTTCTCTTTTTTTCGCAGCCTTAAAATCAGCTTCCAGCCATTTCACCGGTGCAGAACTGTCAAAACCAACAGGATCAGTATTGATCATCGTAAAATGACTCTTTCCTACGTCAAATGAATAACTGAGTTGCCTTTGGTCAGTGGTAATTCCATCGGTACCGATTTTCGGTTTGTTCTCAACATTCCAGGCTGTAGCTTCCTGATGTGTAATGGACTTCCATTTATCCAGATCAATAATAAGATCGCCCATATTGGATCGCCAGATATTTTCATTTTCAACGACTGCAGTTTTCTTCTCCTTTCCCTCAGCGTTTTTCACCTTAATCTGGACTTCATGGTTCCCGGGAATAGGAACAACGTAGGTGCCCGATTCGATCAGATTTGCCATCATTCCCCGCCAATAGGCATAGTATCGTTCCATTTTTTCTTTATTCGACGAATATCCATAAATCATGTCACCATTAAAAAACAAGGCCTGTGGTTGTGCCACCTGCATCTCTCTTATCATCCGGGTCATGACTCTGGTATTCTGAATCCAAAGCAAATCCTGCTCAGTTGCTCCGGGAAGTGACGGGTCACCACGGCAATCACCAACAGTAGTAAAATGAAACGCAACAGGAGTTTTCGTTATCTCTGCATCAGCTCTATATGAGGGAGATACGAT